>NZ_CP132543.1:0-322500 GCF_030845195.1 Sanyastnella coralliicola | reverse complement strand
AATCAAGCAAGAAACCAATGTGTCCTACATCGGCACGATCAGCGTATGGCTTCAACAGGCAGGCTCCTCGAGAACCCAATGCTCCGTCGGCATAGAACTTAAAAGCTCGAACCGTTAAGCGCTCTTCCAGGATAGGCCCCTTAGGTAAGAAGTGATCGATATTCTCTTGAGCATCACTTAACATCACATACATGCGCATCTTGAGTTCACCACTTTTGTGCATCTCTTGAATGAGCTCAACGTCTTCACGCATGAGTCCAGCGTCATCAACGGTGGTTAGTCCCACTGCAAAGCATCGCTCTTGAGCATCAAGCAATGCACGTTTCTTCTCAGACTTTGTGGCTTTCGGAATGGCTTCTTTCACTAAATCAACCGCGTTATCGATGAGTACACCGATAAACTGGCCGTCTACCTTGATGAATTCTCCACCTATGAGTTCTTCGTCTCCAGTCAACCCCGCTAGCTCCATTGCCTTACTATTCACAATAGCAGCGTGGCCATCTACACGAGAGAGGAAAACCGGACGATCCGGAAACAGCAAATCCAGAGTATCGTTCGTCGGAAAGGCGCCATCATCCCAATCGTTTTGATCCCAACCTCTTCCCATCAACCAACCTTCGGGGTATGATTCACTTTGCTTTTGAACTAAGGACACCACTTCATCCCAAGAATTCGTACCGACTAAATCGGCTTGACTTAACCCTAGACCATATCCAAGGAAGTGGCAATGGGCGTCAATAAGTCCTGGGTAAATAAACTTCTTCTGAGCATCGATGACTTCTGTCGCATTGTACTTATTCATGATTTGACGCTCAGGACCTACTTCCACAATCTTTCCATCTTTGATCGCCATCGCTTCCGCGCTAGCGAGTTCAGGATCCATCGTAGAAATATCAGCGTTATGAATAATCAGGTCTGCTTGCTCTCTTTTGAAGCCACAGCCAAGGCATAAAACTATACCTATATATATAGTCGCATTTTTAAGCATTGCTCAGTTCTTGAAAAAGGTGAATGAATTTGCTTGTGCCGCAGGCATGATGACAATGTCATTCAAGCACACATGAGGAGGGCGAGTTACTGCAAACCAAAGGGTATCTGCAATGTCTTCTGCAGTCAGCGCCTTGTATCCTTCGTAGACTTTCGCCGCCTTTTCTTCATCTCCTTTGAAGCGCACCATACTGAACTCCGTTTCAGCTGCACCCGGACTAATCTGCGTTACCCGAATTCCTAATGGAAGGAATTCAACACGCATCGCTTTGGTCAGCGCATCCACAGCAAACTTTGTTGCACAATAGACATTACCTCCGTTGTAAACTTCCTTACCAGCAATCGAACCAATGTTGACGATGTGCGCGTTTTCAGCATTTCGCATATGCTCAACCGCAAAACGAGTCACATACAGGAGCCCTTTGACATTCGTATCAATCATTCGCTCCCAATCTTCGAGATCACCACTGTCAATTGTGTTTCTCCCAACGGCCAATCCGGCGTTGTTGACCAAAATTTGAATGGTCTTCCATTCCTCAGGCAGAGAGACGATAGCTTCTTCCACTGCCTTGGCGTCACGAACATCAAATGGCAACGCGTAAATATCTGTCTGATGCGTTTGACTCAATTCTTCGGCCAAAGCATGGAGGCGTTCAGCTCGTCTTCCTGTGATGATGACGTTCCATCCTTCTTGTGCAAATCTGCGGGCAATGGCTTCGCCAAATCCTGCACTCGCACCTGTTACCATAGCTATTGGTCTATTCATTTTGGTCGCTTTTGAAGCTGTAAGGTAGTTCAGCCGAAGAGAAATTACGAGTGTTGACGTTTTCTTAATTGCCCACAATTATCCACTTAGTAACTTCGCAGCACAAAACGAGATTACTATGCGTTTCCTTATTCTACTCTTCTGTATGATTTCAGCTAGCGCTGGAGCTCAAACCATTTACGAAATCCAAGGTCAAGTTGATGTCACCCCTTATGCTGATCAAGAAGTAACTACCTCTGGAATCGTTACAGCTGTTGACGGATCTGGCTACTACATCCAAGATGGTCAGGGAATGTGGAACGGCATCTATGTTTATGATCAAAACAATACTCCTGAACTGGGTGATGAAGTTGAAGTAACTGCCACCGCAGTGGAGTTCTACGACTTCACCGAGTTGACAACCATTACAGCTTTCGCGGTATTATCAAGTGATAATGACCTTCCAACAGCAGAGGTTGTGAATACCGGAGATGTTGCCGACGAAGGATGGGAAGGCGTATTGCTGCAAATTTCGGCTGCGGAATGTACCAATGCCGATCTCGGATTCGGTGAATTTGAGCTGAACGACGGCTCTGGTCCTTGTCGAGTTGACGATCTATTCTACCTATTTACTGCTACAGAAGGAGTTCAGTACGGTGTGACCGGCCCTTGTTATTACTCGTTTGGAGACTACAAAATTGTTCCTCGCGGTGAGGAAGATGTTGTGATCGCGGAACCTCTCTACTTCACAGTTAACCCAGAAGAGTTCAATATGACGACTTCTTCTCTCGAGATTAACTGGAATACCAATGAAGCTTCGAACTCTATCGTTCAGTATGGACTCACTGACACTTATGAAATCGGAACCATCGCTGATGAAACAGCAGTGACTGAACACTCAGTAACCATTGATGGTTTGGATGAAGCGACTTCATACTACGTTCGTGTTTTCTCTGAGAATGGTGAAGACAGTACTCCACTTTTTGATCGTGTAGTGAGTACTACTTCTTCTGTGGGAGGTGAAATCACTGTTTGGTTCAACCATTCTGTTGACACGAGTGTATCGACAGGGACCGAAGCCCTCACAACGGATAACATCACAGATAGCATTGTCAACTACATCAATTCTGCAGAATACACGCTGGATATCGCGATGTACGATATGCTTGACATCAACCCACTCATCATCACAGCGATTAATGGGGCATTCGCAAATGGCGTTCAGGTTCGTTTCATTTCAGATCTCGAAGCGGAGAACTTGGCTCTTGGAAATTTGGATGATGACATTCCTGTATTGACTGGAAACAATGACGGGATCATGCACGACAAGTTCCTTATCGTAGACGCGGAATATGCAACGAGCGCTAAGCTGATGACAGGGTCTATGAACTGGACTGGTGCCAACCTCGGTTGGGACTTCAACAACATTATCATCATCGAAGACCAGGCATTAGCTCGCACCTATACTAGAGAGTTCAATGAAATGTGGGGATCTGAAGGTCTCGAACCAGATGCCAATGCTGCTCTTTTTGGCCCGAACAAAACAGACAACACTGCTCACAAATTCATCATTGGTGGTATTGAAATCGAGAGCTACTTCTCTCCAAGCGATGGCGCCACTGCACAAATGCGCGAGCGAATTGACGCTGCCGAAGACAGAATTGCGTTGGGAATGATGGTATTTACTGAAAATAGTCTGGGTAACGCCATGATTCAAGCACACGACGCTGGTGTTGATGTTGACGGAATTATCGATTACGTAGAATTCAACGGGAGCGAATTCATGCCTTTGCTTGATGCAGGTGTCAATGTGATCGACTACCAAAACGAAGATGGATCTCAATGGCCTGACGGACCAGTATTCCACCACAAGTACTGCCTTATTGACTTCGAAGAGACAAGCTCAACCCCTGTTCTTATTACAGGTAGTCATAACTGGACTGCTTCTGCAGAATCAATCAATGACGAGAATACCTTAATCATTTACGATCACAGTTTGGCGAACCAATTCTATCAGGAATGGACAGAGCGTTGGGATGAATTGACCACAAGTATTGAGGAGAACGCTAAAGGAGTTGCTTTCGAGGCTTACCCGAATCCAACAAATGGAATCGTCAATATCAAGTCAACAGGTCAAGGACAGTTAATGGTCTTTGACGCGCAAGGCAGACTCATCGTCGTTGAGAATATCAACTTCTTACGTTCGATTGATCTTTCGCGTTTTGGCGCTGGGCACTATACGCTCCGCTTCGAAACCGAAGCTGGAGCGACAGAGCAGCAGATTATTCTTCAGTAACCGGCTTGTCTTTTCGGCTTCCTTGGTACAAGCCGAATCCGTAGTACTTACATTCCAGCTTACCGTTGTATAGGGTATGCTTAGCATGAGGTCTGAATCCAACATGATTCAGGGCTTCAGCGTTGGATGTGATAATCCAAGCATCACCATTGGCGAAATCATTCTTGAGCTTCAGTCCCATATCGCGGTACATCTGTTCGATGTTTTCCGGACGCATGCGTTCTCCGTATGGAGGGTTCAGAATGACTGTGACTCCTGATTGATCTTCCGGGAGATCGAAGAAGTTCTGGTCTTCAATTGTAATGTCGTGTTCCCAAGCGATTTTACTGACTACGCTTTGGGTCTGACGAAGGGCATCACGATCGACATCACTTGCAAGAATCTTCACCTTGTCGGTATTTCGTCCTTGCCAGATCTCTAGGCGCACTTCTTCTGCGACTTTGCGATCGTAATCTTTCCATTTCATGAAACCGAAATGCGGACGGAACCATTGCGAAGGCAGGTTAGCAGCTTTCATCGCGGCTTCCATCACCAGTGTTCCAGAACCACACATTGGAATGTAGAGAGTCTTTTCTGGAGTCCACTTGCTCAATGCAATCATAGCAGCAGCAAGCGTTTCGTTCAATGGTGCCTTTGCCCCAGGAGGACGGTATCCTCGACGGTGCAGACTATCTCCGGAACTATCGAGTGAGATTAACACCATGCTTTCATGAATACGAAGGTGAATCACCAAGTCAGGGTTCTCTTTCGCAACTGATGGACGCTTTCCTGTTTTTTCTCTGAATCGATCGGCAATCGCATCTTTCACCTTTAGGGCAGCATAATGCGAGTGATCAAAGAAATCTGAAGAAACAGATGAGTTGATAAAGAGCGTTCCTCTCGAAGAAAGCACCTGTTCCCAAGGTAATTTCTTAGCGAAGCGGTAAAGTCCTTCTGGATCTTTAGCTCTTCCCTCAGCCCAAGGCAAGAGGATTCGGATAGCGAATCGACTGCACATGTTTGCCTTTACCATTCCACGGTAATCGGTTTCAAAACTTACTCCACGCTTAGTGGTTTCTACGTTTGTGAATCCGAACGACTCAAATTCTTCTGCCAATAGTGGCTCAAGCCCTGACAGGGTTGTTGCAAAGAAGGGTTTCACCTCGCTCATCCGCCTTTTCTTTTTGTTTTGTACCCCATTTCATTGAGGAGATTCATCACCTTATCACGGTGATCACCTTGGAGGAGGATTTCTCCATCCTTGGTATTTCCGCCAACTCCACACTTTCCTTTTAAGGTTTTTCCTAGATCTGATAGATCCTCGGAAGCACCAACGAATCCTTCAATCAGCGTAACGGTTTTCCCTTTGCGCTGTTTTCTATCAAGTGAAACGTAGAGGAGTTGTTCAGATGGGGGAAGCGTCTCTTCTTCGAATGACTCTTCCGATTCGTAGTTGAAATCAGGGTTGGTGCTATACACCACATTGACCCTATCTTTTTTTCCGGAGCGCTTTCCCATGGCACAAAAGTACACTTCCGAAATCGAACAATTGATGCTTATTCCTTTTTCTCACGAACATCCATGAGTAGAATAACATCTACGACCGTATGGGCCATCACCGCACTCCACACTCCAAAGGCCTCTGTCATGTATCCAAATCCAATAACCACCAGGGTCATGTAGGCCCCGTAAACTGAGATTCGCCAGTCTTTTGGATTCAAGTAGCCGTGGATTGCAACAAAGAAAATAGCGGTGAGGAGAATTCCGAGAAGTGGTTGAATCGCCCCTCTGAAAAGCAACTCCTCTCCCACTCCAGCGCAGACCGAAATGAAGATAATCTCACTCCAATTGAGCTGAAGATTTCCAAACATCCGAGCGTAACGCATGCGCACACCTTCCATAAAATTTCGACTGATCACGAACCGAGCACCCAAAGCAGCCACGATTCCCACAGGAATACCAATCATCAATTGGTCACTGATTGGCCATCTTCCTATCCAACGATCCCAAAGATTGACTTCGCTGCTAAATTCAGCAATCACCCATGCAATGAGCGGCATGATTAGCAGTGTCAAACCAGCCATTGTTGTGAAGGCCTTTCGTTGTCTATTCGCTCTACTCGACATACCGCCAAAGGTAGGTCGAAGTCAGTCCGCAATGAAAATCGTACCTTTATTCTTACAAACTTTAACCAATGAAGTCGCTTACTAACCTATTACTCACAGTGTTTGTGCTTGCGCCAAGTATTCTAATGGCTCAAGGAAACTGTACCGAAGAAGATCTTAGCTACATCGCAAATAATATCGAGTTCGTCACTCAAGTCTCTGCTGATTGTGGAACAGACTGTCTCTTTGCTGGAGATCCTGAAGCTTGTTTTTCTGACTGTATGTCGGCTTTAGTTCCGCTTACCGGACCATGCGTTGGGTGCTTTTCAGGACAAACGGCCTGTGCAACTGACAACTGTTTCCTTCAATGTGTATTTGGATCACAGGAAGACTGTGCCGCTTGTATCGAAGAGAACTGTCTCGATTCGTTCAATGAATGTGCTGGAATCTATGATAATGACAACGACACTTTCACAACACTAAGCGATTGTGACGATGGTGACGCATCAATCAATCCAGGAGCTACTGAAATCTGGTATGACGGCATTGACCAAAACTGCGATGGAGCAGACGATTTCGACCAAGATGGTGATGGAGATCCATCAGCAGAGTATGGTGGAACCGACTGTAACGACCTTGACCCGAACACCAATAACGATGTCGTGACTTGGTTCGCAGATACAGATATGGATGGGTTTGGTGATGTAACGAATTCAACGACTTCTTGCATGCAGCCTCCTGGTTTCATCTTGAACAACAACGATTGTGATGACACTCGAAATGACGTTTACCCAGGAGCACCGGGAACTGGAGCAGGAATCGACAATAACTGTAATGGTGTGATCGATCCTGATGAAGTGTTGATCTGTTTGGGTGACCTCGACAACGACCTTACGGTTGGAACGAATGACCTATTGATCTTCCTTTCTGGCTTTGGGTGTCTTGAAAACTGTATCACAGACCTTGACGGCGACGGAACCGTTGTCTCTTCCGATCTTTTGCTTTTCCTTAGCGCCTTCGGAATAATCTGTGACTAATGAATTTTCTTCCTGACGACATCGAGAACTACGCTAATAATCACACGGAAGCGGAGCCTCAAGTCTTACAATCTCTTTATCGAGAAACGTGGCAAAAAGTAATCATGCCACGCATGCTTTCAGGTCACCTGCAAGGGAGACTGCTCAGTATGTTCAGCAAAATGATGCAGCCAAAACGCATTCTCGAGATTGGGGCATACACTGGTTACTCTGCCATTTGTTTTGCAGAGGGTCTTCATGCCGAAGGAAGAATCGACACCGTTGAAATCAACGAAGAACTCAACTCCATTCAAGACAAATACTGGGAACTGTCTGGTCTGAAAGATCGAATCCAACGTTTCAACGGTAAAGCGTTGGAGGTGATTCCGACATTGGAAGACTCTTATGACATGGTATTCATAGATGCCGACAAGGAAAACTACTTAGAGTACTACGAATTGATTCTTCCGAAAGTCCGTCAAGGAGGATTGATTTTGATTGACAATGTGCTTTGGACTGGAAAAGTGATTGAAGAAATCAAAGGTCATGACCCTGAAACAAAAGCGCTCAAGGCTCTGAACGACCTCATCCAAGAAGATGACCGAGTATCTAACATTCTGCTTCCAGTGCGTGATGGAATCATGATGGCCATGAAAAAATAAAGCCCCCAAATTGGAGGCTTTATCAAGATCTATTTGAACGACGGTTTAAGCGCCAATAACTTCTTTCACTTTGTCAGCAGCTTCTTGAAGAAGAATCACACTGTGTACTTCTAATCCTGATTCTTCGATTAACGCTTTCGCTTCTTTCGCGTTTGTTCCTTGCAGACGAACGATGATTGGCACTGGAATGTCGCCAATGTTCTTGTATGCATCAACAACCCCTTGTGCTACACGGTCACAACGTACAATACCTCCGAAGATATTCACTAGGATCGCCTTCACTGAAGGGTCTTTCAAGATGATACGGAAAGCTTTCTCTACACGAGCTGCATCAGCAGTACCACCTACATCAAGGAAGTTTGCTGGAGAACCACCGCTCAACTTGATGATATCCATGGTTGCCATTGCCAAACCAGCACCGTTTACCATGCACCCAACGTTCCCGTCTAGTTTTACGTAGCTCAATCCTGCCTCATCCGCTTCAACTTCTGTTGGATCTTCTTCTGTCTTGTCACGCATTGCAGCGTAATCTTTGTGACGGAAGAGTGCGTTACCATCAAGACTTACTTTTGAATCGACAGCCATGATACGGTCGTCGCTTGTCTTCAATACTGGGTTGATTTCGAACATTGTTGCATCACAACCAAGGTATGCTTTGTACAATGCGAAAACGAACTTCGTCATGTCCTTGAACGCCTTACCACTCAGCCCTAGGTTGAATGCTACTCGACGTGCTTGGAAACCTTGAAGACCCAAAAGTGGGTCAATCTCTTCTTTGAAAATTCGCTCTGGAGTCTTCTCAGCTACCGCCTCGATATCCATCCCTCCATCAGGTGAGTACATAATGATGTGCTTTCCTGACGCGCGGTCAAGAAGAACTGACATGTAATATTCTTCAGGATCACTTTCACCTGGGTAGTAAACGTCTTGCGCAATCAACACCTTGTTTACTTTCTTCCCTTCAGCAGAAGTTTGAGCTGTAACGAGGTGTCCACCAAGAATTCCGTTCACTTTTTCAGGAACTTCTTCCAAGCTCTTCGCTAGAACAACACCGTGAGATCCAGTCTCAGTAACCGTTCCTTTTCCTCGTCCACCAGCGTGGATTTGAGCCTTCACAACGAACCATCCGGTTCCTGTTTCTTCCTGCAATTTCTTTGCAGCAGCACTTGCTTCTTCCGCTGTATCAGCGACGATTCCTTCTTGAATCGCTACTCCGAAGCTTTTAAGGATCGATTTACCTTGATATTCGTGGATATTCATTGTGTCAAATTTGCCGCCAAAAGTACCCCGAATGAGATGAAAAACAAAACACTTTCAATGAAGGAATTGTGGCTTTGTTTGATGCTTATTTTTCTTTCGCCTAACGGCGGAAATGTGCAGCCCGCAATTCTACTATCTTTGCCGCCGTTGCAAGCGACCAGCCTTGTTGACGGAACGCCTTACCGAACCCATGTACACGAACGCATTCCATACCTTATCTATAGTTATCCCTGCTTATAACGAAGGGCCGACCATCCACTTAATCTTGGATAAAGTGCGAGAAGTGGAACTCATCGCAGGTATAGAAAAAGAGTTGATCATTGTTGACGACTGCTCGAGTGACAACACCATTGAAGCTATTGAAGCCTACATGTCAGCTCACCCTGAGCTAAGAATCTCTTTGAGCAAGCACGAAGTCAATAAGGGCAAAGGCGCGGCACTTCATACTGGGATTGCTCAGGCGACTGGCGAATACTTGATCATTCAAGATGCTGACCTAGAATACGACCCAGAGGAGTACAATGACCTGCTAAAACCTATTGTCAACGGTTTTGCTGACGTCGTTTACGGATCTCGATTCATGGGATCAAACCCACACCGCATCCTGTTTTTCTGGCATACCGTTGGAAACAAGTTCCTGACTCTCTTATCTAATATGTTCACTAACCTGAACCTTACAGATATGGAGACTTGCTACAAGGTGTTCGATACGAAAAAGGTACAGTCATTGAAATTGAAGGAGAAGCGATTCGGCTTTGAGCCAGAAGTCACCGCAAAGATTTCACGCCTACCAAAGATTCGTATTTACGAAGTTGGTATCTCTTATTACGGTCGCACGTATGACGAAGGGAAGAAGATTGGATGGAAAGACGGATTTAGAGCAATCTACTGTATTCTGAAATACGGCATCTTCTCTAGATAAGCGGCCACCCTCACATCTTCAATTTGAGTAATATTGCCCTATGATCAAGGTAGATAACATCAGAAAAAGCTACGGCGAACTAGAAGTCCTCAAAGGCATCGATCTGGAGATCGCTCAAAAGGAGATCGTTTCGATCGTGGGAGCTAGTGGCGCTGGTAAAACTACTTTGCTTCAAATTCTTGGAACACTCGACACACCTGATTCGGGAAGCATGACTTTCGATCAATTGGACGTCACTGATTTGACAGCCAATTCGCTTGCTGAATTCAGAAACAAACGCATTGGATTCATCTTTCAATTCCATCAACTCCTTCCTGAGTTCACGGCGATTGAAAACGTATGTATCCCAGGTATGATCGCTAAACGTCCGGTGGCGGAGGTAAGAGAAAGAGCAAAAGAACTTCTTGGAAGACTCGGTCTTGCTGATCGCATTGACCATAAACCTTCCCAGCTTTCCGGTGGTGAACAACAACGTGTTGCTGTTGCACGCTCCTTGATCAATGATCCGTTAGTGGTCTTTGCCGATGAACCTTCTGGGAATCTCGATTCCAAAAATGCCGACGAATTGCACCGGTTGTTCTTCACACTTCGTGAAGAGCTCGGGCAAACCTTTGTCATCGTCACCCACAACGAACAACTCGCTGACATGGCCGATCGCAAGATTCGCATCGTTGACGGTAGAGTAGAAGAGTAATTTACGGCGTGATTTTTGTTGCATTCTCCATCCTGAAGAAGCTGTTCGAAATGACAGAGTGTATGTTGAGACAAGTAGTCGTTGTATTGATGTTATTACTCCCCGGAATCTCCTATTCTCAGATCGTCACGGTGATTGACGATGAGACGGAAGAACCACTGGAGCTAGTGACGATTACCAGTGAAAATCCGGAAGCGTTTGCCGTGACCAATAAGGACGGTCAAGCCGACATTTCAGATTTCAAGGGCGCTGATGAGATTTACTTCCGAAGCCTAAACTATGAATGGCTAGCCACGGGGTATTCAGTCTTGAAGCGAAGCGAATATGTGATTCGCATGCAGCGTAACGAAATTACACTTGACAAAGCCATCGTCTCTGCTTCTCGCTGGGGACAAAACAACAAAGATATTGCAGAGCGCGTCGTGGCGATTAGCCCGCGTGATGTGGCGCTTCAAAATCCACAGACTGCCGCAGACCTCCTGGGTTCTACTGGAGAAGTGTTTATTCAAAAAAGCCAGCTTGGTGGAGGTAGCCCAATGATTCGAGGATTCTCTACGAATCGCCTGCTGTACTCAGTCGACGGAGTGCGCATGAACACTGCCATCTTCCGCAGCGGAAACCTTCAAAACGTGATCAATCTGGATGCCTTTGCTATTGAAGGAACTGAGGTGCTTTTCGGACCTGGATCTATCATCTATGGAAGTGACGCTATTGGAGCGGTGATGAGTTTTCAGACACTCTCTCCGCACTTCACGCTCACAGAAAACACTGATGTCTCTGGGAAGGCTGCCTTCAGGTATTCAAGCGCTTCGAATGAACGCACCGGGCACTTCGATGTGAATGTCGGTTGGAAAAAGTGGGCTATGCTCACCAGTTTCACCAGCAGTGATTTTGGCGATTTGCGTATGGGCAAGAATGGACCGGATGATTACCTGAATCATTTCTACGTGCAACGACAAGACACCAACGACGTTGTCATTGCCAATCCTGACCCTTTGGTTCAACGACCTACCGGTTATCAGCAACAGAATTTCATGCAGAAAGTCCGATTCGCTCCAACGAAAGAATGGGACTTCGAATATGGATTCCACTACAGCACGACATCAGATCTACCGAGGTATGATCGTTTGATTCAAACGCGCAACGGAAATCCTCGAAGCGCCGAATGGAATTACGGACCGCAGAAGTGGTCTATGAATATGGTAGAGATCAAGCACCGTAAATACACTTGGCTCTACGATAACATGAACATCCGTTTGGCCTATCAATCGTTTGAAGAGAGTCGTATTGACCGTGATTTCAATGATCCTATTCGCTACACTCGCGTTGAAGCGGTAGATGCCTACTCAGCTAACATTGACCTTCAGATTGAAGCCCTCCCTGAGTTCGTGGTATTCTACGGAGCAGAAGTGATCTACAACGATGTGACGTCACGAGGGTCTGCGTTGAATATCAATACTGATTCTACCTTCACCTCGGCGTCCCGTTACCCGAATGCTGAATGGCAATCGGCAGGGGCATATTTGACCGGACAGTGTAACGTAACAAAGAAGTTCATCATCGAAGGCGGATTGCGTTACAACTACTACGCGATCGATGCAGACTTCAGCAACAACAGTGACTTCATACCATTGCTTCGTACAGAAAGCCAATTGAGCAATGCCTCATTGACTGGAAGCCTGGGAGCTGTTGTCAATCCGAGTGAAAAATCATCTGTAAGCATTAGCGCTGCGACGGCGTTTAGAAGCCCGAATGTAGACGACATCGGAAAGGTATTTGACTCTGAGCCGGGAGCTGTTGTTCTCCCGAATGATGACCTGCGCGCAGAAGTGGCATACAATGCCGAAATCAACTACTCACAAATTATTGGAAATGCCTTCAAGGTAGACCTCAGCGGATTCTACACGGTACTCGAAGATGCGATGGTTCGTCGTCCCTCTACCTTCAACGGACTAGACTCCATTTTCTACGACGGTGAATTGAGTCAAGTACAGTCTATTCAGAATGCCGCTCAAGCCACGGTTTATGGCGCGAACATCGGAGTTGAGTTGCGCCTTCCTTGGGGATTCGGCGTTTCAGCGCGATACAACTACCAAATTGGAGAAGAAGAATTGGATGATGGAACATTGAATCCATCACGTCACGCAGCACCAGCCTTCGGTGTGCTTCGATTGAACTACAAGACTGGAAAGATCACCATGCAATGCTACGCGCAGTATGTGAGCGAACGTCGTTTCGAAGATCTTCCAATCAATGAGCAAGCAAAACCACACCTGTACGCGAGTGACGCCAATGGAAACCCATACGCTCCCGCTTGGTACACGCTGAATTTCAAGGCGCTTTATCGCGCGAACAACTTGATCAACGTAAGTGCGGGTATTGAGAATCTAACTGACCAGCGCTACCGAGCATACAGCTCAGGAATTGCCGGAGCTGGACGTAACTTCATTATCTCGACAAGCCTTAACTTCTAGGCGTGGAAAGTCAAGATTATTTAAAGAAGCTGGAATCAGCGTTCCGGAGCGCAGCGAACGAAGAAAATGCTGCGGGAATGGAAGCGTATATGAAAGGTCAATTCCCCTTTCTTGGAATTAAAAGCCCTGAACGCAAAGCCATACAACAAGACTATTTCCGCGCTAGCGAAAGACCCCAGATTCTAGACCTGAGTCAGGTTATAATGTACTTGTGGGAACTGGATGAACGTGAGTTTCAATATTGCGCCCAAGAGCTCTTTCATAAATACAGCAAACAGCTTAACCCTTCGCACATAGAACTGATCGAAGACATCGTGCTTTTAAAGCCGTGGTGGGACACCATTGACTTCATTGCTTCAAATATTATTGGCACGCTCTTTCAACGCCATCCAGAGATCATTCAATCGGTAACTCAGCAATGGATGAATTCTGGAGATATGTGGCTGCAGCGCTGCTGTTTGTTGTTTCAATTGAAGTACAAAAACGACTGTGATGTAGCGCTCCTTGAGAGCTTTATTCTCAGACTAAATGATCATCCTGACTTCTTCATTCGAAAGGCCATTGGATGGTCTTTGAGACAGCTCTCGAAGTTCGATCCAGAGAGCGTAAATCGAATTATTTCAGAAATCCCGTTGAGTCCGCTCAGCGTCAGAGAAGGCTCCAAATACCTGTAAATCAGCACGCTTTGTAGGAATATTCCGAAAGTGCAAAATTTGCATAATTATTATGCAAGCATAACTGATTTTTCGTAGATTAGCTGTTATGAAGCCAGAAGAAACAGTTGATTTTCACCTCAGGTGGGTGTGGGCTAAAGTAGCCCGACTCTACAATCAGGAAGCGGCAAAGCACGGTGGCACCATGTCTATAGGCTACATCCTGTTGAACATAGATAAAGAAGGTACAAATTCTACGAAACTCGGACCAAAAATGGGGATGGAGCCCCGCAGTCTGACTCGCACATTGAAAACGATGGAAGAGAGCGGATTGATCTACCGAGTTCAAGATAAAATTGATAAGCGCAAGGTGAAGGTTTTCCTCACAGAGAAAGGGCAAGCCATGCGCGAAGAATCCAAGAATGTTGTTGTTGCCTTCAACGAATTCGTGCGTAAACGCGTCGACACCGAAAAATTCGAGGTCTTCCTGGAAGTGATTGCTGAGATCAATGAGCTCTGTGATCACCCGAATCTCTTCAACGAACCCGCAAATACCCCAACTTAAACATGAGACATATATCAAAGGTGGCCGTTCTCGGTTCAGGAGTAATGGGCTCCAGAATTGCTTGCCACTTTGCGAATATCGGTCTGGAAGTTTTGCTTCTTGATATTCCACCCAAAGAACTCAATGACAAAGAAGCTGCCAAAGGCTTAACCCTTGAGTCTCCACAAGTACGTAATCGGATTGTTGATGACAGTCTGAAGTTTGCCTTGAAATCGAACCCCTCTCCTATCTACCGTAAGTCCTTTGCGAGTAGAATTACCACAGGAAATTTTGACGATGACCTAGCGAAGATCGCTGATTGCGATTGGATTATTGAGGTTATCGTAGAACGCTTAGACATCAAACAAATGATGTTTGAGCGTGTGGAGAAATACCGTACTCCAGGCACACTCATTACTTCGAACACTTCCGGTATTCCGATTGGAATGCTCGCGGAAGGTCGTAGCGATGACTTCAAAAAGCACTTCTGCGGAACGCACTTCTTTAACCCTCCACGCTACCTCAAGCTGTTGGAGATTATTCCGTCTCCATCAACTGATCCTGCAGTGATCGACTTCTTGATGAATTATGGAGAGAAGTTCCTAGGTAAGACAACCGTATACTGCAAAGACACACCAGCGTTCATCGCGAACCGTGTTGGGGTGTATTCGATTCAGGCGTTGTTCCACACCGTGAACGACATGGGGCTTTCAGTAGAAGCGGTTGACAAACTCACGGGACCTGTCATGGGACGACCGAAGTCAGCAACATTCCGCACATGTGATGTTGTGGGTCTTGATACGCTGGTGCACGTTGCCAATGGAGTTCGCGAAAACTGTCCGAATGACGAGCAACGTGATCTCTTCAATATTCCGGCATACGTCACGAAAATGGTAGAAAACAACTGGCTTGGTTCTAAGACGAAGCAAGGTTTCTACAAGAAAGTGAAGAACGAAAAAGGCAAGAGCGAAATTCTCGTCCTTGACCTGAACACCATGGAATACCGCGCAAAGGCGAAAGTGAAATATCCTACCCTTGACGCGGCAAAGCCCGTGGATGACCTCGCCCAACGCACGAAGATTCTATACAACGGAAAAGATGAAGCCGGCGAATTCTACAAGCGTTCGTTTAACGGACTCTTCGCGTATGTATCGAATCGCGTTCCAGAAATTGCAGACGAATTGTACAAAGTGGATGACGCCATGCGTGCTGGATTCGGCTACGAAATGGGACCATTTGAAGCATGGGATGCCATTGGTGTTGAAGCCGTAGTGAAGGAAATGGACGCTCGTGGCGTTGCCATTTCTGACTGGGTGAAAGACATGGTAGCAAAAGGCCATACTTCATTCTATAAAACGGAAGATGGGAAGCGTCTATTCTACAACCAGAATTCTGGTGCGTACGAAGTCATTCCTGGCCAAGAAGAAAAGATTAGTCTCGCTAACCTTCCAGAATCAGCAGTGGTTTGGAAGAATTCAGGAACCACGATCTATGACCTAGGTGACGGCATCTTGAATATCGCCTTCCACACGAAGATGAATACGATTGGTGGTGAAGTAATCAGCGGACTGAATAAGGCCCTCGATCTTGCCGAGAAAGACTACCGCGGTTTGGTTATCGCGAATGAAGGTCAAAACTTCTCTGCTGGAGCCAATGTGGGAATGATCTTCATGATGGCAGTTGAGCAGGAATACGAGGAACTTGATTTCGCGATTCGCGCCTTCCAGAACACCATGATGCGTGTTCGTTATTCATCGATTCCTGTTGTTGTGGCGCCGCATGGGTTGACCCTTGGTGGTGCATGTGAGATGTGTCTGCATGCTGATAAGGTGATCGCTAACGCGGAAACCTACATGGGACTGGTAGAATTCGGTGTTGGACTCATCCCTGGTGGTGGTGGAACCAAAGAGTTTGCCGTTCGAACAAGCGACGAATTTGGAGAAGGTGACATGCGTATCAACACGCTTCGAAACCGCTTCCTCACCGTTGGACAAGCAAAAGTATCAACATCAGCTCACGAAGCATTTGATTTAGGCTACTTGCGAAATGGTACCGACGAGGTTATTGTGAGTAGAGACCTTCAGATCGCTTATGCGAAGGAAGCTTGTTTAATGATGGCCAACAAAGGATACTCGAAGCCAGTTCCGCGCAAAGACGTGAAAGTCTTAGGAAATGAAGGAATGGGTATCGTGTACGTTGGAGCAAATTCAATGTTGAGCGGAAACTACATTTCTGAACATGACGAGCTCATTAGCCAAAAACTAGGAGCCGTGTTATGTGGAGGAGATCTTTCAGAACCGAGCGAAGTAAGCGAGCAATACCTGCTTGATCTAGAGCGCAAGGCATTCCTTGAACTATGTACTCAGAAGAAGACGCTTGAGCGCATGCAAAGCCTTCTTCAAACGGGTAAGATCCTTCGCAACTAATAAAACTGAAAAACATGAACGCATATATCATAGGAGGTTACCGTACAGCAGTTGGAAAAGCGCCCCGAGGGCTCTTCCGCTTTATGCGTCCGGATGACCTTGGCGAAAAAGTAATTCGCCGCTTATTACAAGACTTCCCTGATTTCGACAAGGAGCGTATCGACGATGTGATCGTAGGAAATGCGACTCCCGAAGCGGAACAAGGATTGAATATTGGTCGCATGGTGTCATTGATGGGACTTGACACAGAGAAGGTTCCTGGGATGACGGTTAACCGTTACTGTGCCTCTGGTTTAGAGACGATCGCTATTGCGAGCGCGAAGATCCATGCCGGAATGGCTGACTGTATCATTGCTGGCGGTATTGAAACAATGTCTCCAATTCCTTTCGGGGGCTGGCGCATCGTACCCAACGCACGTGTATCAAAAGACAATCCGTCTTGGTACTGGGGAATGGGATTGACCGCAGAAGCAGTGGCTACTCAATACAATGTCTCTCGCGAAGAGCAAGATGCTTTCGCTTTGGAGTCACATCGTCGTGCTGCTGATGCGATTGATAACGGACGATTCAAAGACGACATCGTACCGATTGAAGTGGAACAAGTATTCGTTGGTGCCGATAATAAGCGCCAATCAAAGAAATACGTGGTAGACACAGACGAAGGTGTTCGTCGTGGATCAACCATGGAAGCCATGGGACGTTTACGTCCGGTATTCGATGCCAAAGGAAGTGTTACTGCTGGTAACAGTAGCCAAACTTCAGATGGAGCAGCTTTCGTTATGGTAGTTTCTGAACGCATGCTGAAAGAGCTAGGCGTTGAGCCGATTGCTCAGCTAAAGTCGTTCCATGTTTCGGGATTGGAGCCACGCATTATGGGCGTTGGACCTATCTACGCTGTGCCTAAGGCTTTGGAGCGTGCAGGTTTGAAACAAGGCGACATTGATTTGTTTGAATTAAACGAAGCCTTCGCCTCTCAAAGTGTAGCGGTTGTCCGCGAGTTAGGACTTGACCCATCGAAGGTTAACGTGAATGGTGGAGCCATTGCATTGGGCCACCCACTAGGATGTACCGGAACGAAACTAACGGTACAAATGATGAACGAAATGAAACGCCGCAACGGGAAATATGGTATGGTTACCATGTGTGTTGGAACTGGACAAGGAGCAGCCGGCGTATTTGAATTCTTTAATTGAAAAACGGGAAACAAAGCATAATGGAAGAAACTAAGAATAAAGCGATTACGGGAGGTGAGTTCCTTATTCGTGACGTAGCGGCTGAAGACATCTTCATCCCTGAAGAATGGTCTGAGGAACAATTGATGATGAAGCAGACATGTGCTGACTTCGTCAATCAAGAGATTGTTCCAATCCTCGACCGCATCGATTCTATGGAAGAAGGTCTCATGCCTTCACTTCTAGAAAAAGCAGGTGAGCTCGGAATGCTTGGAATTTCTGTACCTGAAGACCTCATGGGTATGGGTATGGATTTCAAAACGAGCATGCTTTGTACGGAAGCACTGGGTGAAGCACACAGCTTCTCTGTTGCTTACGGTGCGCACACTGGAATCGGAACCTTGCCTATTCTTTACTACGGTAATGATGAGCAACGCAAGAAGTATGTTCCAAAACTTGCCACTGGTGAGTGGAAAGCAGCTTACTGTCTAACTGAGCCTAGCTCGGGTTCTGATGCGAATAGCGGAAAGACCTCAGCGAAACTGACAGAGGATGGAAAGCACTATGTCATCAACGGACAGAAAATGTGGATTACCAATGGTGGTTTTGCTGATGTATTCACGGTATTCGCGAAGATTGACGACGATGAGAACCTAAGTGCATTTATCCTTACCAAAGACATGGAAGGAATTTCATTGAACCCTGAAGAGAAAAAGATGGGTATCAAAGGATCTTCTACACGTCAGGTGTTCTTCAATAACGTAATGGTTCCAGTAGAGAACCAACTCTACGAACGCGGAAAAGGATTTAAGATCGCCGTGAATATCCTCAACATTGGTCGTATCAAATTGGCTGGTGGTGTACTCGGAGGTTCAAAAGGTGTGATCACAGACGCGGTCAACTACTCGAACGAACGCGAGCAGTTTGGTCGTCCGATTTCAAAGTACGGAGCGATTCGTCAGAAATTGGCGAAGATGGCGATCCAAGTGTTCGCATTGGAGTCAGCAACTTACCGTGCTACACAGAACATCGAAGACGAGATCACTCACTTGGTGAATGGAGGTATGGACAAAGGAGAAGCGACCTTGAAAGGGATCGCAAGCTATGCTCCTGAATGTGCCATGTTGAAAGTATTCGGTTCAGAAGTTCTTGACTTGACTGTTGACGAAGGTGTACAAATCCACGGTGGTATGGGCTACTCAGCGGAAACGCGCATTGAGCGTTCTTACCGCGATGCACGTATCAACCGAATTTTCGAAGGAACGAACGAAATCAACCGAATGTTGACTGTAGACATGATCTTGAAGAAAGCAATGAAAGGTCAGCTTGATTTGATGGGGCCAGCAATGGCTGTAGCGAATGAGTTGATGTCGATTCCAGACTTCGGAGATGCTCCAGACAATGTATTTGATCAGTACCGCGGGTACATCAAAAACTTCAAGAAATCGATCTTGATGGTGGCTGGATCAGCTGCTCAGAAGTTGATGATGCAATTGGCCAAAGAGCAAGAGATCTTGATGAATATTGCAGACATGGCAATTCAAGCGTATGCGGCTGAGTCATTGTTGCTTCGTGCTGAGAAGTACGCTAAGCAACATGGTGAAGAAGCAGCTTCAGATCACATCAACATGCTGAAGGCATTTGTTTACGACGCAGCCGAAGAAATTGGTCGAAGCGGACGTGAAGCATTGAACTCATTTGCGGAAGGCGATGAGCTTCGCATGATGACGATGGGAATCAAGCGTTTCACCAAGACTGAACCTGTAAATATCAAAGAGATTCGACGCGAAGTAGCAGCGAAGATGATCGAACAGAATAAGTACTGTTACTGATACAGCAATGTATCTGGTTTGGAAAGAGGGCTTCGGCCCTCTTTTTTGCTTTGCAACAATTGCAGATAGAATACCTGAACATGAAGCGGTTAGAATCGGTTTTGACAGTAACTTGAATACAAACCACCGATACATGCGCCTGTTAATACTAGCTACCTGTTGCCTGCTCTCCTTCCAAGGTATCAGCCAACTCCAAAACGCCAACTGGTTCTTCGGAGCCGCACACTCAGCTTCTTTCTTAGGAGATGAACCTGTAGAGATCCCTAGTGGAATCGATGTTGGCTTTGACCGCACCCCTTCTTGTATTTCAGATCAGTTTGGAAATCCTCTGCTTTACGCAGATGAAACGAACTTATATGACTCCAACGGCTTCCCGTTGCCCAATGCGAATTTCATCGGGAACTGTGTTTCGAGCATCCTCTGTCCTGTTCCTGGTGATGATGAGAAGTACTACTTCGTTCGATCAAACGGAACGAGTGGGCTAGACTATTCGACCATTGATATCACCTTGAATGATGGCTTTGGAGACATCATCGAAGGACAGCTACAGACTGAGCTCTTTGATCTCGGTGGAGAATTGATGGTTGTTCCTAAAGACGGTGCCGATGGATTCTGGCTCATTAGCGCAGATAACAACAACGGTTCAAGCGATTGTTTCATCCGCACCTTTGATGTGAATAGCGAAGGTATCGTGCTCCACAGTGAGTTCTCTTTCTATTGGCTGTGGGTTGGATGGAATCCTGAACTGGACGATGCAGTGATTTCACCTGACTGTTCGAAGATTGCCGTGTCGTTTAAAGGTCACTACATCGGTCTAATGGAGTATGATTCAGCCGCAGGCGAGGTCATTGGTGCCTTAGACCAATCAATCAATAACTTCAACAGTTTCGTCAACGTGACTGAACTGGAATTCTCTCCAAATAGTAAGTACCTCTATTCGCTGGGTGACTTTGGCGATATCTCGCAGTTTGATGTTGAAGTGCTTGATCCCAACTTGATTTCCAGTACGCAATTGAACGTGCAGTTAGCGAACGGACAGCCATGGACTGATTTGAAATTGGCGATAGACGGTAGAATCTATATCATGAATCAAGACACCCAGGCTCTTGATCGAATTGATGATCCTGACCTCCCCGCACCCGACTGTGGATATACCCCAAGTGTCATCACTTATGATAATCTCCTCACCACCTATTTACCGAACACTCCAAACGTGATTTGTGGAGCATTCAGTGTAGTTTTCATTCCGGAAACGGAAGATGTTTGCCTTGGTGAAACAACCCTCTTCGACATCTCTTACACTTCGGAGCCTGACTCAGTATTCTGGGATTTCGGAGATCCTGATTCAGGAGATTTGAATTTCAGCGAAGAGCTTAATCCTGAGCATTTCTACGCTAACGCGGGAACCTATGAAGTGAACGTTGACATTTGGTTGAACGATGTGAACTACCCTTCTACGATTATCGCCAACGTATATACTTACCCTGAGCCTGATTTAGGTGATGACATCGTGGCTTGTGAGGGTGAATCAGTCGTCCTAGATGCAGGTCCTGCACTCGAATATTTGTGGAATGGTAACGCGGGTGATCAAACGCTTGACGTATTGCAAACCGGCACCTATGAAGTAGTGGCAAGCAATGGGCCTTGTTCTGCTTCAGATGAAATAGAAGTGACCATTATCCCTGTTCCGGAAATCGACCTCGGTCCAGACGTAGTTGATTGCAACGGTGAGCCAGTGCTGATCGAAGCGAACACAGTCGTAGAATGGTTTGACGGAACTGAATCACAGACTTACCTCGCTGAAACGAGTGGTACCTACTCTGCTACTGTTAGCAACCAATGCTTCACCGAAGAAGATGAAGTCGAAATTACCATCATCGTGGTTCCAGATAACGAACTTCCTGAACTGGCGAGAGCTTGCTTCGGTGATGTTGTGATCCTTGACCCAGGAATTGACGTAGATGACGTTGAATGGACAGGCGGTGGAGAGCAAGAAGGTGATAGCCTTGTGGTTAGCAATTCTGGTGTCTACGAAGTCTCTTACAATTACCTAGGCTGTATCATCGAAGATGTTGTTGAAGTTGACTTTGAAGAGACCATCAATCTTGATCTTGTGGTGATGCCAAATGTCTTCACTCCAAATGGTGACAAGAAAAACAAAGACTTTCACCCGATCTTCTTGGGCAATACGGAAATTGAACCTTGCGACTTCCCAGATTTGGTGGAAGTAGACATGAAAATCTACAACCGCTGGGGTAGCTTGGTGCACGAAGAAGGTTGTGTTTGGGATGGCCGAACTGAAGGTGGTGACGATGTTTCTGAAGGCGTTTACTACTACATCATCGACATCAGCTCAAGCTGTTTAGGACGAACACAAACACGTGAATTCGAAGGAGCACTAACCTTGAAACGTTAGATTCCTTTCAAACGTGTCCAAAGTTCTTCGATTCCTTCGGAGGCTTTGTCCATATCAGGTTCAGATTCTACGCTTTGTGTGACCTCTAGGCCCTCCTCTCCTTCGATCACATCGAAGCCAAAGACGAAGCCTTCACCGTTGGTTGCTAGTTCATCTGGCTGCCCGAAACGGAGGTCAATAAATTGGAGTCCGTTCTCGGTGATCTGCGCATCGTAGTATCCTTGACTTAAGAAGATGAGGCGTTCTATTTTCTCGCTATCGCGGAATGGTTCGAGCAATTCATCATTGCGTTCGATGTAGATCAGCTCCATTTCTGACGGAGGCTTTTCATCCAACAAGGAATAGAAGCCGGCAACATAACCACCTTCAACCTTGGCGGTTACTTGCCATAAAATGGAATTGAGCGGAGTGGGTCTACTTTCGAAGTATTCCACTTGAACATCTTGCGCAGAGAAGGCTTCTTCAAAAGCTTCATTCGCAATACTCTTGTTGACCACCGTCACTGCCAAGTATGCCGTGGAAATGGATATTCCGATCCAGTTGATCATTTGACGGGCTGGTTTTGTTCGACGAATGAACAAGACTGCAAGCACCGTCAGCAAAAGTGGCACTGTATAGAGCGGATCAGCAACGAAAACTGTATGCCATGCGACACGCTTATCCATTGGCCAGAACAGCTGCGTTCCCCAGGTGGTAAAACAATCGAGTAAGGCGTGCGTCACAAAGGTTAGGAACATCGCCCAGGCCCATGCACGTGCGCTGCCCCATCGTCCGCGATAGAACTTTGAGATGAGCCAACCTAATACAGGGGCGAACAGGATAAAGAAGAGGAAACTGTGCGAAAAGCCACGGTGCCAATCCATGCCTGTTACGACATCAACAAAGGGCCGACATAACACATCGAGATCAGGAATAGTACCTCCAATGGCACCCCAAAGGATGGCGCGGTTCCCTACTTTCTTACCTATCACCGCTTCCGCGGTAGCGGCACCTAAGACTAATTGAGACAAAGAATCCATGGATACGAAACTATCTATAACCCTGAATGTTTCAATGGCAGTTCGGCTGTCTTGACAGAATTAGCACATCAATGGTTGAATCACTTGGTTGAACGGTGTCAGACGGTAAACGATCATTCTTACATTTGAGTTGAAACAATCACACATGGCACGAAAGAAAAAGATCGTCAATAAGAAGTCGATGGCGTTCATGGAGCGCTACTTGAATAACGCATCTCCTACTGGTTTTGAAAGTGCAGGGCAAGAGCTCTGGCTAGACTACATCAAGCCGTACATCGATGACTACTGGGTAGACACTTACGGAAGTGTTGTAGGAATCATCAACCCAGAAGCCAAGTACAAAGTAGTGATTGAAGCCCATGCTGATGAGATTGCCTGGTTCGTACACTACATCACGAAAGATGGGTTCATCTATCTCCGTAGAAACGGTGGTTCTGACCATATGATCGCGCCTTCTAAACGTGTGAATATTCACACAGACAATGGCATTGTGAAGGCGGTCTTCGGTTGGCCAGCAATCCATACGCGTCAGGCGGGTAAAGAAGAGACACCAAGTCTACATAACATCTTCTTGGATTGTGGATGCAAGTCAAAAGACGAAGTAGAAGCGCTGGGAGTTCATGTAGGTTCAGTGGTAACCTTTGAAGATGAATTCATGGTGTTGAACAACGACTTCTTCGTTGGACGTGCTTTGGACAACCGCATGGGTGGGTATATGATTGCTGAAGTAGCGAGACTTCTCAAAGAAGAAGGAACAAAGCTTCCGTTCGGTCTGTACATCACGAACTCTGTTCAAGAAGAAATTGGTTTACGTGGAGCTCAGATGATTGCTGAGCGCATTCAGCCAGACGTAGCTATCGTAACAGACGTTACACATGATACGCAGACGCCGATGATCAACAAGATCAAACAAGGAGATACGGCTTGTGGACGTGGTCCGGTATTGACTTATGGTCCTGCGGTGCAGAACAACCTACTTCGTTTAATCATTAACGAAGCTGAGAAAGAGAAGATTCCTTTCCAGCGAGCTGCAGCATCAAGAAGCACAGGAACAGATACAGATGCATTCGCATACAGCAATATGGGTGTAGCAAGTGCATTGATCTCGTTACCTCTTCGCTATATGCACACTACCGTGGAAATGGTGCATCGCGATGACGTTGAAAATGTCATTCGAATGATTTTAGCCTCAATCAAGGCGATTGAAGACGGACAGGATTTCAGGTATTTGCGTTAGCGAATGCCAAACGCTTTAACAGGTACACATCAAGGGGCTTCTCCAGCACCTTGATGATGTTCTTGTTTTGCTCTGCTTTTTCAATGTCGCTTCGATCGATCGACGACGACAGCATGAAAATTTTGAAGTCTTTTCTGAAGTCTTCAGGAAGTTCTTCAAAGATGGCGAGGGTTTCGAATCCATCGACTTCAGGCATCTGAATATCTAGCAATAGTACATTGAGGAATCCGACATATTTCTCCTGATCATTTTTGATCTTTTCTACAGCCTCTGGGCCATCAGAATAAGACTCAATATGCTCAGTTAAATTTGCCAGGCGCAAGAGTTTCGTGTTAACGACGATGTCAATGTCGTTATCATCAACTAATATGATCCTCAGCTTTTCTTCGCTCATAGTTTATGTGGTATAGAGACTACGAATCGTGATCCATTTCCTTTTTCAGAATCCACCTGAAGCTCGGCTCCTAGTTTCTCCACCGCTTCTTTGACGATGTAAAGACCAAGTCCATTCCCCAGTTGGTTTTCAGCAGAGCGGTAGAACATCTCGAAGACCTTCTTTTGATCTTCACGAGCGATACCTACTCCGTTGTCTTCTACTGTGATGGTAGTTTTATCAGCAGCGGTTATGACGTTAACATTCACGTACGGCTGTCCCTTCGAGCTATCTTGATACTTAATGGAATTAGAAACAAGATTATTCAGAATCATCTTCACGCGCAATTCATCCAGCAGTACCGGACCTGATTGCTCAACAGTCTTCTGAAAATCAACATTTTCAGCTCCATCAAAGTACTTGTAGTACTCAAATATTTCGTCGACCAGAATATCAAAATCAACTTCTGATAAAAGTTCACCTTGTTTATTGTTCTGGTAGTAATTAATAATGTTCTGTACAAAGACATCGAGCTTCGTCACCGTCTGCTCGATCATGCCGAAGTATTCACCTGCCTTGCCGTCAATGCTTTCGGCGCGAGCCAATTTCAACACGCCCATTACAGACACCAGTGGTGCTCGCAGGTCATGTGAAGCACTGTACACGAACTTCTCGAGTTCGGCGTAGGCTTTTTGAAGTTCTTCGTTCTTACGACGAAGTGCCATTTTGCTTTCGTAAAGCTCGTAGGCATTTTCAATGGTAATCTTCAGCTCTTGCTCATTCCAAGGCTTTGGAATGTAGCGATAGACTTGCCCCTTGTTGATGGCATCGATCACCGCTTCGATATCCGCATAACCTGTCAACAACATTCGAACAGGATCAGGGAAATCTGGAATGATCAATTCAAAGAATTCAACCCCGCTGAGGTTCGGCATTTTCTGGTCAGAAATGACCACGTGAATCTCATTTTCACTAAGGATCTGTACCGCATCACCGGCGTTCGTGGTGATAAAGACGTTGTAATCTCTTCGAAATGCAGCCTTGAATGAAGTCAAGTTGTGCTCCTCATCATCGAGGTACAGTATGCTGATTTTTTTCTCTGACATCCGGAGGGTACAGTTAGAGGCCTTTAGACAAAGTTATAATAAATTCAGTTCCTTCTCCGAGCTCAGACTTCACGTCGATCGTACCTTTGTGATCGTTGATGATTCCCAGTACAATAGACAATCCGAGACCGGTTCCTTCACCCACTTTTTTGGTGGTAAAGAAGGGATCGAAAATCTTCGCTTTCACTTCATCTGTCATCCCCGTTCCGTTGTCAATAATTCTAATGACAAGGTTTTCACCAGCGTCTTCGGTTACGACCTTCACAAATCGCTCTTCATACGGCTTACCAGAAGCTGCAGTTGCTTGAAGTGCATTCGCGATGATATTCATGATCACCTGGTTCAATTTACCAGGATAGCAATTGATCTCAGGTAGTCCATCGGCCAATTCCTGTATCAGAGGAGCCTCACTTTTGATGGTACTCTTCAGGATAACAGCAGTCGATCGAATACACTCATTGATGTCTGCTTTCTTCAAAGCATCTTCATCAAGACGCGAGAAGATTCGGAGTCCTTTCACGATCTCAGCCGTTCGGCTGGCACCGTCATTGATTCCTTTCATGAGCTGGTTAATCTCAGCTTTCAAGAAATCCAGTTCCAACTCCTTACTTAAGGCTTTTGCCTTTTCTAGTTTCTCTTTTGCTTCATCACTTTCGATATCGACTCCCTCATACTCATCGATGATTTCGAAGAGGTCGTCCAAGTCACGTTTTAGTGGAGTGATGTTCGATGAAACGAAGTTGATCGGGTTGTTCAACTCGTGTGCAATACCTGCGGTCATCTGACCGAGCGATGCCATCTTTTCGGCATCAACCAGTTGAGCCTGAGTAGAACGAAGTTCTGTCAGGGTTTGATTGAGCTCCTTGTTCGAATCTGCGAGCTCTTTGGTACGCTCATCAACTTTCTTCTCAAGCAATACGTTTTGCTGTTTGATGATGCGCTCATTCTCCTTGAGAACCTTGAGTCGTTTTTCCTGCTCTGCTTCCTTTTCACGTTTCAGCACGTTGATTCGATCCGCTAGTGCCAAGGACAGAAGAACTACCTCGATTGCAGATCCAACAGGAAGGGCGAAACGTGTGATGTCGTTATACGGGAAGATTCCGAAATCCTTCAGTACAAATACGGTAACTCCTAGAAGGAAGACCGTCCAAGCACCTAAGAAATATAGACCTGGTTTGTATCCTTTTCTCCATACCATGAAGGCTCCCACAATCAGAATCAAACTGAACAGGGCGTTGGCATTGATCAAATTGAAACTGATCTGATACATACCTATGGTGGCCAAAACAAAGGCCAGAATCTCCATTCCGATAAAGAAAATACAGAGCTTATAGAGCCACTTTGCATAAATCTTCACCTGTAGGAACTGTGCTGCAAAAAGGATAGTTGCCGTACCAGAAAGCACTCCACTGTAGTGGGTGGCTCGCATCGCAATCCACGTGTTGTCTTGCCATACATACTGTGAACCATATCCGTTCAACACGAGCTGAGTGAGGCATACGAAGAGGATGTACAGTACGTAGTACAAATAGCTCTTATCACGCACAGAGAAGTATACGAAGAGGTTGTACAAGAACATCACCAACATCAACCCCGAATAGAATCCGAAGAAGATGTCTCGTCCGCTTTGCTTGCTTGAGTGTTCGTATTTGGTATCAAGGGTCACCACGGTGATCACCTGCTTACCACTTTGAATGCGCAGCATAGCTGTAGATGCAGCCTCTGTTGGTCCGACTCTAAAGAGGAAGTGCGGTGAATTTTCTTGGCGCGAAGAGAACGGAAATGCCACACCAGTGGTATCACCGTAGATCAGTCCATTGGCATCTGCATGATAGAAGAACACACTATCCAACATCGGAGATTCGAAGTGGAGATAGAGTTCTTCTTCCAATGGAGGAAGATCGATCTTAAGCCATGAAGGGTGTTCCTTGATATCGAGGTTGATCACCTCGGTTTCTTGAATGACGAATTCTTCGTTCATCATCTCCTGCCAAGTTCGGACATACGTAGTGTCTTCACTCACGGAAGTGGTAAACGAGAGCATGTTACCTGCGGCCGTTGCGGCGTACACAGATAGCATCACTATCAATAGTGATGTTAGTTTTTTTAGGGTGTAGTGCATCACTTTAAAAGGTCAAAATGAACTGATACCGTTCCCTTTATACCGGAAGTCTGCTTTTTTTGTTGCGGATTATTCTGCAAGTCGATGACTTCGGCTAAGAACTCGTCTTTCAGTTCTTCCCTTCCTTCAGGATGCTTGTAAGTTGTTACAGTGGAAATAAATCGATGGTCAGGATATGGTATTTCTCCCTCAGTCCCCAACGCCTCACACTTCACTAGTGCCAGGTCTTTCATCCATCTTTTGGTCAAAGGAGAAAGGAGCGCAACCATGCGTCGAATTCCGAGATGATCACACATACTCCAACCACATTTCACGAGGTCTTTTCCGTTGATTCCAAGTCCGGCGATTTCGACAGAACTCCACAAAGCGCAGAATTCTCCTACACCCTCTTCAGCGAATTTCTCAAAGATTTCGTCAGTGCGCGGATCGAATTCTCGCATGACCAGTTGAAGTGGAAGTGGTCTTCCTTCACGATAAACGTGCACACGTGCTCCAGCGTAGATTTTATGTCCGCTAGGAGAAGTAATGACAATCACATACACATCTGGATCTTCCATCCAGTCCGTGCTCAGTGAAGACAATTTGGTGATCCCGTGATTTTGCAGGATCTCGTGATGCGCTTCACTGAAGCGCTTCGACATATTTACATCGTCAACAGCGCGGAAAGCCCGAACACGGAGGGTTCGGATTCGCTGCGTTCTTGCGCGTTGTAATTTGCTATTTGTCCAAGAAGAACCCACTTACGTCAACGAATTTTCTACCGGTTATCTGATTATCTCCAAGAAGGATCATACGCGAGAGCTGTGCGGCAACACCTGCTCCCATGATCACCTCTGAGCCTAGTTGCGGCCAGCGTGAAATGGTTTTATTGAGCTCACTCATGGAGAATTTCATGCGTTCACTCAATTCATCTTGGGTGATCATTCTGAATAACCACTCCGGATTCCATTCCTCCGTTTCCAATACTTGTTCGATTTCTTCATCGCTGAATCTTCCATGGAATAACTCCATTGAGTCATCCAAGTCGAATCGCTCCACATCGATCAAGCCGCGGTCTGATGTATCCATCACCACGGGGATTCCTTTTTTTCTAGCTTCCCAACGAAGTTTCAACTTCATAATGAAGCTATCGCATTCCTCCAGCAGTAGGTCAATGGGTGTGTCACCACCGAGGAATTCGTCAATATTATCATGGGTCACCCCTTCTTCGAATACCGTCACCTTGATGTAAGGATCAAGTTCGGCGATTTCACGAGCAACGATGGTAGCTTTCGGAAGCGATAGATTGACCACGCTCGTGCGCAAACGATTCATGTTTGACAGCTCTAGGTTATCATAATCAGCGATGATCAATTCACCACCGATACGTTCCAGTGCCAAGGTCAATGCAATTCCAGAACCTACCGACATTCCCGCGATAGCGATACGCTTCTTAGCCAGCACCCCTTGTTCAGTCGCAGACACTTTGTGCATGTTGCGATTGGTCCGAACTTCACGGTACTCGGCTTCGTCAAGCAAGTGGACCATAGCATTGCGCCATGGATAGTACACCCAGACTCCGTACTGCTCAGGGTTCTCACCCAAACGAGCGCGTACCGCCAAGGTCACTTCGTTTTCTTTCCAAGCGTATGAAGGGCGACGCATTTGGACCAACTCAGCTACCTGATCTTCGATAGTATCGATAATCGTTGCTTCTTTTTCCTCTACAAAGGCTTCCCAAGTGCCGTCGGCAATTTGGGCTGAACTGAACCGCTGGACAGACCATGGTTTAAGTTCCTGTATTTGAGGGGAGACGATGAGTTGCTTTTCGGCCATAATACGACGCTTAAAAAGCAAGATGGTGAGAATCCAAGCGTGTATGATTCACACCTTGTTGAAGTTCTTAACATAGTATGCTTAGCATACGAAACTTTCCTGCATGGCGCTCGTAATGGAGGATACCAAGTATGTTACTATGATTAAGCCACACTGTCTTTACCCTAGATCAGTAGAAGAATCTGTACCAAGCACCATGTGCGAGCTCTTTGATGTATCGTTCTATTCGAACTTCGAAGAAGCGTGGAACTTCGCAGAGAACAACGAAATCGGTTTGTTGATCACCCTCTTTGATCGCACTCAAACTGGATTCAAGGCATTGCTCAATGGCATGAAAGTCATGCACCCTGACCTCATCCATCTTTTGGTAGCAGATGACATTACCGCTGAAGAGTTGATTGCAGTGGTAAATGTTTCGGCAAGAATACGTGTTATCAACAGTCAAGACCTTGAGCGAGAGCTCAGCAAGGCTGGTGCAGACTGCTACTCTCTGTATCTATCTGGCAGCCGGAAAGACCGACACATACTGGCTTTGACGGAAGAAAACCAGAACTACGAATCACTCCTTCGTGAACATTACTTGTCGTAGTTATTCACGACCACAGTTATTCACTTTCTTTCATAGGCTTCCTCGAATGGCGTTTTACGCCGTATTTTTGAGTCAGTCTTGACGCAATGAAACAGGAAGAATCGAGGCAAGATTTAATCGGCTCATGGACGATTGATCTTTCTAAGCGAGCGTTTTTATTTACGAATGGCCAAGGTTGTTCAAGCCTATCGGCAGAAAGTTTGATCGAGCAATGTGGCTTGACTCGACTTTCGCTCCATGCTGGCAAGCCTTTTTCTGTTATTTCTTCTCCCGACCCCGCTGAGTTTCCTGATCAATTGATTTCGACCAGAGGAATTGTTCTTCAAGAAAACCCTGGAGTGATCAGCGGCACTTGTCATCGCATTTCGAAAAAGGAACTTGAACACACTTCAGGACCAAGTCGTGAAGAGCTGATTGATTTGCTTACCAACTGGACGGTCGGTACACCTCGAAATATCGTTCATGCCTTGCGAGCTCCAATCAGTCGCATCAAAGGGATAGAAGAGATTTTACGAAGCGAGTTGAGCCATGATCAAGAGCATGAACAGCTACTCGATTATTTGTCTGCATCGACTGAGAGACTTTCAAAGCTAGCCGATCACTTAATAAGCCTTCAACCAGGCGGGGATCAACCCGCAGTAAGTATTTCCTCAACGTTGAATTTGACACTTGATGGGTTTGGACTGGTATCCGCGCAGACGCCATCAGTGGAATTAGATTCAGATTTCTTTGTGGAGCGTGAAGTCGCTTCTTCATTAGATCGACTACTGATTAACTTCCTCACATATAGTTTCCCTGGTATTGGGGATCAGCACATCAAAGTGGAAAAGGCTGGAGACAACCTTGCCTGCATCTCTCTTTCTCAAAAGATTGAACCAAAGCAACAAGACCTAGCTGAACGCACCATCATGCAGCTACAGAATGCACCTTCAGGTGTATTGGAATTCCTGTCTTCTTCAGACAGAGCGATGGTCATTAGTTGTGTTCGCGAAGGGTTCTTAGATCACAAGATCTATCTGCCAAAGATCAGTTAAGCGAATAGTTGAGGTTCCCGCTTCGCATTTTCTTGTAATTGACCGCTAGCAAAGCCAAGAAACCTTGAAAATGCTTCATTGCGCCGAGTGTTTCTGGGCTCACCTCTTTCTTCTGCAAACGAAGTACAAGCCAACCGTACATTCCCGTCATCGCCGCTTCAATCGGATTCATGTGTTCATTGCCTGAACGCTTCAAGAAGTCGTCGATGCTTTCCTTCGCACTATTGAACGCCTCGGTATACTCTTTGTCTTTGACTAAGTCAATGAGTGTATGATGGAGATAATTCAACTCAACCAAAAGCTCGTCGGTTTCAGGAATATGTCCTTTCTTCTCCGCTTTTGCGAGCTGCATCGCCTTGATCAAGCCTCCGAACCACGTCAGCTCTGCTTCAAGATCAATGTGAGAATGATCACCCGTAGTCAGGAATGCGCGAATGCCCGTCAAGTCAAAATTGGCCGCGCGAACGAGGTCTTGCATCTGCCAGAGGTACAAGACGTATTCGATGATATTCTCTTCTTTTTTCTGTTGAGCGATTGTCATTCTTCGATCACCTGTTGTTCAAGGGCATATTCTTCATTGAGACCACGAACGATCTCAGGAGTAACATCAAACGGAGTTGAGCCATAAAGCACACCTTCACCAGACATTCCCTTATTGATAATCAAGTCGATTCCATTTTCTTCGGCGTAGCGCTCGATAAAACTCGTGAGACGCTCAATCACTTCAGTATTCAACTCTTGCTCTTTGCGCAATACACGCTGGCTTTCGCTTTGTTGAAGCTGCTGAAGTTCATACTCTAACTCCATCAAACGGTTCTGCGCTATTTGAAGCTCTTCTTCAGTGACACCTGGACCCTGAGCATAAGCCACTAGCTCTTGGTATTCCTGTTCAGCAGCTTTCGCCTTACGCTGAAATTTATTCTCACTCGCAACGGTAGCTCTTTCCAGTTGAGCTTCTGCATCGATAATGAACTGACACTTTGCATAAATGGAGTCAGTGCGAATAAAGGCAATGCGAGGTTGATCACCAGCATCACCAGATGTCATTGACTGATTGGTTGTCTGTGAAACCGGCGATTCATCCATCATTGACTCTTGTTCTGGAGCTGATGATGATGATACTACCGCGTAGATTCCCAATGCAAGGGCTACGATGCTAATTCCTAGGGCTACTTTTTGCATACTAACTGTTTTGTGAACGCTTCCACGTCTCCGAGAAATCGCTCCTCATCTCAACGAATCGTTCTAAGACTTTCGTACAAAAGGCGTCATCAACCATTGCTTTGACCTCATCTAGTCCGTTAACATCAAGTTGAGCAATCTTATAAGTCTGCTCATAAGTGCCAACTTCAAATTTGATGTGGTACTTTTCGTTCCAGCTAAACACCGTGATCTTCATCACCTGGTGAGGTATTTCGGCAACGACGCGCATATTGAAAATTTCGGCAAAGATAGCAACTCACACCTGTACACCATGAAAGCCAACGCATTCCTTCATCAGTCGGTGGCAAACCTGGCTTGGTGTCTCGGTAGCCAGCCCTTGATGTTGAGTCATCCCAACTCGGTTTACAAGACCCTTGATGAAGCTTGGTTCAAACTTGAATTCGATCGTCATCTAGACTGGTTATACGCGCTAGATGCTGACCCAGAGCGACTTGAAGCATATCTCACATCCGAAAAACGCATTCCCCTCGGAAAGAAATTCGAACGTTACATTTCGTTTTGGTTGAAGGAAAGTCCATACTTCATACCGCTCGCCGAAAACGTGCAACTCATTGGACAAAAGAACACCATTGGCGAGATTGATTTCGTATTCCGCGAAAGCGAAACTGAAAGAACCTATCATCTGGAAGTTGCCTGTAAGTTCTACCTATCTGCTTCAAACAATGGCAATTGGGAGCAGTGGATTGGACCGAACGGGAATGATACGCTGCGCCTCAAAATGGACAAACTTGACAAACAGCTTAATGTCACGGAGCTTCCTGAAGCTAAGGCATGGCTAGATGAGCAACGCATTCCGAAACCAGAGAAGGCCCTATTAATGAAAGGAATGTTCTTCCACCATTTTCAATCGATTCGAAAAGCCAAAGCTCCACACTACGCCGCGAAAAATCACCACACTGGATGGTGGCTTCGTGAAGAAGAAATGGCTCGATTCTTTGGCGGAGAGGGCAGCTGGGCCGTGCTTCCCAAATCAGATTGGTTGAGCAATTACCACATCAACTTAGGGGAAGATGAAATCCTCGATGGATTTGAAGTGCAGCAGAAGATCAAAGCGCTTCTTGAAACGTATCGTCGTTCCGTGATGGTCGTGCGCCTATTCCCTGGTGGTATGGGGTGGGAAGAAGGCTCCAGAGGCTTCGTTGTTCCGAATCACTGGCCGAATCACTGATCAAGCCATTGCTTGAATTCTGTGGTGCGTTCGCGCGCTACCACAACCATTTCAGATTCCATGCCTTTGATCACCAATCGCAAACGACTGTTACTCCACGAAGTGATCTCGAGCAATGATTTCGCTGAAACGACGAATTTTCGATTGATCCGGAAGTAAAGAGAAGGATCCACAGACTTCGCAATCTCATCCAACGAAGTATCAAGAGGGTAACTTCTTCCCTCCTTGGTGAGCAGATAACTCACACGGTCTTCGCTGTAGAAAGCCAAAATCTCGCTGATGTCAAAAAAGCGAAGCTTGTCTCCTACCTTCACCACATAACGTTGCTTGTATGAAGTTTTCTGTCCGGCAATTTCCTGCATTAACGCCTTCAAGTCTAGCGATTGAGTTGGCGAACTTGGTGCTGATACGCGCTCCCATTTTTCAAGCGCCTTCGCTAAGTCTTCCTCAGAAGAAGGTTTTAAGAGATAATCTACACTCCAATGGTCAAAAGCTTTGATCGCATATTGATCATATGCCGTCACGAAAATGATCGGGGTCTTCGGTTGTACTTGCTCAAGCGCTTCAAAGCTCAAACCATCCGCTAATTGAATATCACTGAAGATGAGATCTGCATCCGAATGAGTCTGCATAATCTCAATTGCTCCAACTACGGTGTCAGCAGTGGCAATAACTTCCCACTCTGGACGCAAGGAGCCCAATAAGCGCTTCAATCGCTGCACCGCTCGCGGCTCGTCTTCTATAATTAGAACTCTTTTCATGCTTCATTCTCTAATTCAAGCAGAGGAATGCTCACCGAGAAGTGAGTTTCTGTTTGGGTGATTTCGATCTCGCCCTGAGCGTATGAGTCGTATCGTTTTTGCAAATAGCTCAAGCCCAATTGACCTGACGGGATTTCGCCCTTTTTCAATTGCAAACCGTTGACTACCTCAATGCGATTACCGTTCATTGCAAAGCGCACGTTCAATGGATCTGCAGTTGACACTACATTGTGTTTGACCGCGTTCTCCATCAATAACTGCAATGACATGGGTACGATGTATTTTGCTTTCTGCTCACGCAGGGAATCGTCAAACTCTACTTGTAAGTTCTCCGCAAATCGTTCCTTCAGCAGACCAACGTAATCTTCGATAAATCGAAGTTCCTCTTCAAGAGACACTAGCTCGTGATCTCGACTGTCAAGCACGTAACGGTATACATCACTCATCTTTCGAATGAAGCGAACCGCTAGCTCTTGGTCGTCATAAACGAGTTCCGTCAGGACATTCAAACTGTTGAAGAGGAAATGCGGATTCAGTTGATTCCTCAGTGCCTCATAACGTTGAACGTAGACTTCTTTCTCGAGCCTTTCTGCCTTCACTGCTTGCTCTCTCCATCCTCTGAAGAAACCTACTGCAGTGAGCACGGTACTGATCGAAAGGCTGATGATGACTGCGATTCGTCCGTTGAACCAAAAGAGTTTCCAGAAGTTTTCGCTTTGGAAGAACTCACCTTGTTCCCATCCGAAAAAGAAGTATCCGAAGGTTAACTGGATGATTTGAAAGGCAACGAAGGAATAAACCACCAAAGAGAGAAAGCCAATCGTCACTCGCTTCCATGGGTGGGTGAGCCATGAGATTCGCTCATCTAAACGGTCAATGATGTACCCGTTTCCAAGGGATTGTGAGTACCAAATCGCCATTGACCAAGTGGTTCCAATCCCAAAGTACCTCCAAGAAGTGAAAAGCTTTCCTCCGGTAAAGAAGTAGGCTGCTCCAATAGAAACCACAAGTACCACCAGGAAATAGATCCCGCCGGTACCCATGATCGATTTGATCCAGTTTTTACCTTTCTTGGTCATCTTCCATCAATTGGCGCATTCTGCGTTCTTCCCATTTCCGTCCGAAGAAGAAGTTCGAACCGAACACTCCCAATCCGTGAATCGTGAGTCCAATTCCCCAACCGAGGGCTGGCCAGTACCACCATTGGTGATTACTTGTCAATTGATTCAAAATGATCAATCCAGTGATAACAATGACGTAAGTGATGAGGTGTGAGTAAAACCCTTTCTCCTCTTCTACTTGTTTGCGGGCGCGTTCGTATTTCTCTTGATCGTTCATATCGGCAGAATTACTGGTGTAAGTTAGTTCGTTCATCGTTCACATGATTTAGTTAGACCTTTCAATTGTTCTTTGCCCCAAGTAGGACCGAATTCTAAACCTGAGTCGTAGGCATCGAAATTCTTGAGTGCTTCTTGTGCTTCTGCACAGTAAGGAGTTACGTCTTGTCCGAAGTAAGCCGCTTTACCCATCTTGTTACTGATCAGAAGGAATTGTGCTCGTGGATTGGCTGCATCGATTTCAATGGATCTTCCAGCAGCGGCTTGAATCATTGGTGAGATTTGAGGAGCCTTATTCATTTCAGCCATCAATTGAGCGCTGTGATAAAGTCCTTTCAAGGCCCACACTTCGCTATTGTCTACTTGGTCATTGACAAGCTGATTTACAATCGGATTGGCTTTCTCCAAAAGCGTCAGTTTTTCAGTTGTTGTGGCATCAAAAGAGGCGCTAACTAGGCAAAGTGCCTGGTAGTATCCCGGCTGCCATTGTTCTGGATTCGCATCAGCGATTTTCCCGAAATCTGCAGCGAGGTCTGTTAGTTCTTGTACCGATTCCGCGCTAGCGAGATCACGGATACCTTTTTGCATTGCCTTTTCAAAAGACCCGCTTCCTTCTATGATTGGAAAAGCGAGGATCAACATGGTGATAAACAGTTTCATAAGTTTCGTTTTATGCCGGGTGGCTGGTGATTGATTACACCACAAAAGTGGAAAGAGGATAGGCCAACCTAATGATGGACTTTACCGAACTGTCGAATTTGATGGATGAACTGTATTCACCCCTGGATTAAACCTTTTCTTCGTAGCCTTGTCTAAGGAAGCTGAACCTGTTAGTTGATGAAAACGCTTTTGACCTTTCTCCTGCTTTTCGCAGGAATCACACTCCTCGCCCAACCGGGAAAAGGCCCTCGTGGTGAAGGCCCACGCGAACGTCCGAAAATTGGCGTTGTCAATGGAAAAGTAGTCGATGCGATCTCAGACAAGCCTGTGGAATTCGCTACCATCACCATGCTTTCCCAGCGTGACAGTACCGTGGTAACTGGAGGTGTAACCGATAAGAAAGGAAACTTCCTGATTGAAGAAATCCCTGTTGGCGTTTACGTCGTTCAAATCACTTTCATTGGGTACGATGTCTTTGAACAACGTGCGATTCGTCTCTCTCCGCGAGGCAGCACTACCCATGAATTCGGAACAATCAAACTGAACCCTTCCATCGCTGCGTTGGGTGAAGCAGAAATCGTAGAGGAAAAACCGATGATGGAGTTGCTCATGGACAAACGCGTCTTCAACGTCGATGAAATCATGGGTACCCAAGGAGCTTCCGCAACTGAAGTGATGGAAACGCTCCCTTCAGTGGAAGTAGATGTTGATGGAAACATCAGCCTCCGAGGTTCGCAGAATGTGACGGTCTTGATTGACGGAAAACCTTCGGCACTTACTGGAGCTTCCAGACAGGCCTTGTTAGAGCAAATCCCAGCCAGTAGTATTGAGCGTATTGAAGTCATTACGAACCCCTCAGCGAAATACGACCCCGATGGAATGACTGGTATCATCAATATCGTATTAAAGAAAAACAAGCTTCAAGGATTCCATGGGAATGTATCGGTAGCTGTGGGAACCGGTAATCAATACAACGGTTCTTTTGGATTGAATTACCGTAACAAGAAAGTGAATGTCTTCACGAACTACAGCTATCGTAGTTCAGATCGATTCAGCATTCGAAATACAGACCGGATATCTGCCTTTGAAGACACGGAAATCATGCTTGACCAAGCCGGTGAAGGCGAACGCACGCGTCAAAACCACACGATCAAGGCAGGTACGGATATCTACCTATCGCCTTCTTCTACCCTCTCGTTCAGCGGGAATTACAACATTGGAATGGGCTCAGATCGTGACTCGGTATTCAACGATCAAGTCTACATTTCTGGAGATCCGTATTCAAACTTCAGACGAGATACTGATTCAAATAACGACCGTGAAGGATACGACCTGAATGCCAGCTTCACGCGCGACATGGCAGGTCAAGACCATCAGTTGGTAGCCGACTTCCGTTGGTCTTCTTTTGAAGGAGGTTCAACGAACGACATTTCACAAACTGACCTGTTCACTGACCAAGATTTGTTTGACACCTTCATCGAATCAGAGTTTAACGAAAACACCGATGAAAGTCAGGTACTCGTTGCTCAAGTTGACTATACCAGACCTCTGCACGGAGAGACTGGCAAACTAGAAGTAGGGTACAAATCCATCGTTCGCGACCTGCTCAATTCGTTCTATGGAGAGGCGCTCGACTCAACAAGCATGGAAGTGTTGCCACAACTAGACCGCAATAACACCTTCGACTACAATGAGGGCATTCATGCGCTGTATGCACAGTATGGAAGAAAGATTGGCAAAGTGAGCTTCCAAGGAGGCTTACGTGCAGAACAAGTCTTCACCACTTCAATTCTAGTTGACACGGATGAGATGTTTGAGAACGACTACTTCTCGTTATTCCCAAGTGGTTACTTCACCTACGAACTGAGTCAAAATGATGAAATTCAACTAAGCTACAGTCGTCGCATCAACCGACCACGAACACGTCAGTTGAACCCGTTCCCGAATTACAGCGACAACTTGAATTTACGTCGTGGTAATCCCTTCCTATTGCCAGAGTACACGAATTCATTGGAGCTCACTTACTCGTATCGCACAAAAAAATCGCAGTACGTAGTCAGCGCATACATGCAAGATGTGAATGACGTAATCAGACGATTTACTTCTACAGACAGCCTAGGTGTGAATACCACAACTTACACCAACTTCGCTGGAATGCGCAATTACGGCTTGGAGTTGATCATCAACACGAAGATCGCGAAGTGGTGGAACCTCAGCGTCAGCGGAAATGGTTATCGCATCGAAAACGACGGTACGAATGTAGAAAGTGATCTCGCTACAGAAGCTTACAGTTGGTCAGCACGCGCTACGAGCACATTCCGTTTCGACAAGGGATGGCAAGTACAGTTGATGGGCTTCTACCGAGCTCCGGAGATATTCCCGCAAGGTGATTTCAGTGGTTTCAGCTTTTTGAACGCTTCGGTGAAAAAGAGCATTCTCGATAACCGAGGAAGTATTTCACTTAACCTCCGAGATGCTTTTGACACACGTGAATTCCAATTCAGCTCATTCGGAACAGGCTTTACCCAAGAAGTCTACCGTAAGCGTCAATCGCGATTCTTAACCTTCACATTCAGCTACCGATTTGGCAAGCTGGAAGCTGGTCGTGACCGTCGTCGAGGTGGTGGAGGATTTGAAGGAGAGCGCGAAGGCGGTGTGGATGATATGATGGATTAATCATTTCACCTCTTCGTAATCGACGTAATCGCCGATCGAATCTGTGTTCATGTCTTTCTTACCGCGATTAGGTCGTTGGATCTTCGCTTCACGCTTGCCTGCCTCATAAGCTTTGCGCTTATCTGCAGCTCGCCAACGATTGAACCATCTTACCAAGATGGAAACGATCCAGATGATCATCAAGAAACGTAAGACATTTACTAGCATGCGACAAAGTTAAGCAAGGCCAAGAGAAATCCATGTTAAGGAAGCTAAAGCTATCTTGAACTGGTGCTACCGAAGAGAACACTTATCTTGGCAGCTCCAAACAATACGTAGTAATGAAAGACATGCTATTCAAAGCCATTCCTCACACCGTTGCGGTCTTGGTATTCGTCATCCTTTCGAGTGTTTTCTTTAGTCCGGCATATGACGGACATGACCTTCGACAAGGTGATATCGCGCAGTTCCTCGGAATGTCAAAGGAGATTCGCGACTACCGCGAATTCTATGAAGAAGAGACGCTTTGGACCAACAGCATGTTCGGTGGAATGCCGAGTTACCAAATCTCATTACTACAGACGCGGAATGTTCCGAAGATGATTTTCACCGCCATCCGAACCGCCTTTCCTGGTCCGGTGGGAACGGTATTTCTTGCCATGCTCAGCTTTTACATCCTCGGACTCTGTTTGAGGGTCAACCCATGGCTGGCGATGATAGGCGGGGTGGCCTTTGGCTTCTCCAGCGTGCACATACTTTACCTCGCCGCCGGGCACGCCTCGAAGATCAATGCGATTGCTTTGATGCCGGGAGTTCTAGGAGGTGTCTTGCTCGCCTATCGAGGAAAAATGTTCCTCGGTGCCGGTGTTGCGGCCTTGTTCTTGGCCATGCATCTTTCAGCGAACCACCTTCAGATGACCTATTACTTGATCTATTTGATCGCCTTTGCCGGCATCGCTGAGATCATTCGTTTGGCCATGAAAGGTGATCTGGGAACGGCTATCAAGGCTTCTGGATTGCTAGTGGTCGGGGCCATCTTGGCGGTGTTACCCAACTTGACCAACATACTCACGACTTACGAGTACAGCAAGTACTCTACACGTGGTGATTCTGAGTTGACTATTCTTCCTCCCGCTATCGCGGAAATCGATCCAAATAAAGAGATCAATGATGATGGACTTGAAAAAGACTACATCCTCGAATACAGTATGGCTCGTGGAGAATTCTGGTCGATGATGGTTCCAAACATTAAAGGAGGAGCTGCTGGTGCTATTGGGAATGACCGCGACCTCTTGAAGGCGGTGGATTCACAGTATCGTGAAAACGTAGCACAGAGTAACCGCTATTGGGGAGAACAGAACTACACTGGAGGTGCCTTCTACTTTGGAGCACTGATCATGGCCTTGTTCATTGCTTCGCTATTTGTTTTGAAAGACCCGTTGAAATGGGCCTTCCTACTGCTTTCGATGTTGGCCATCATTCTTTCATGGAGAACCGCGAGTGGCTTGACGGATTTCTTCATCGATAATGTACCGTTGTTCGGTAAGTTCCGCGATACGAAAATGATGTTGGTGGTGATTTCCATCATGGCACCAACCATGAGCATTTTGTTGATTGATCAGCTAATTAAAGGTCTTGAAGACAAACGTAAGAAATGGCTCTTCATAGGTATGGGAGCTGCGGTGCTTCCGTTGATCCTTTTCATGGCTGCGCCGAACGTCATGGACTTCATTTCACCAATGGAAACGGCACAGTTCCAGGAGGCTATCATTCAGTCAAACAATGACTTCCAGATGGTGGATTTCATTGATGGTTTGAAAGAGTCATTGGTTAAAGTGCGCCAGAAGATCATGTTGAAAGACATCCAGCGTAGCCTCTTGATTATCTTGCTTGGCTTTGCGATTCTAGTAGTGCTAGCATTGAAGAAACTTGATTACCGCATTGCTCTCGCCGTGCTTGGTGTGGTCATTATCGGAGACATCTACAACGTTGACCGTCGCTATTTGAATAATGATAAGAAGGGCGGACAGTACCTCAGTTGGCAAAAGACCATCGATAAGCAATTCCCTTACATGGCTGGTCAGGCAGATCAGATGATTTTCGACCTAGAGATTCAAAAGAATCCTGAACTCGCGTCGATTGTGAGGGATGCGGTAGAAGATTTCCAGAAAACTGCCAAGGACAAATACTTCGATGATCTTCGTTCGAACGAAAAGGAGATGGCTACCGTCAAAGTGCAGCAATCTGCTCAGTTCGGGATGTTCAATTTGAACACAAACTTCCGTGTATTGAATATCAGAAACCCATTCAGTGACGCACGTACGAGTTACTTCCACAAATCTCTAGGTGGGTATCACGGAGCGAAGCTTGGTCGATACAATGAATTGGTAGAGTTCTACATGCGTACGGAACTTCAGCGTTTCCTTGAGTCAGCAAATACCATTGGTGCGGCAGCACTTCAGAATATGGAGATCGCTAACATGTTGAATGCCCAATACCTCATCTTGGATCCGAACGGGCAACCGCTTCCAAACCCGAATGCGAATGGAAATGTGTGGTTTGTTGAGGACGTAGAGTTTGTTGATTCAGCCAATGAAGAGATGGAGTCAATGGAAATCTTTGATTCGAAGGTGACGGCCATTGTACACAACGAATTCAAAGACAAGGTACCTGTAGCGATCACACCTGATTCAACAGCTGTGATTGAGATGACGGAATACAAGCCGAATATGATTTCTTACCGCTCGAACGCTTCCACAAAGCAGCTCGCAGTGTTCTCTGAAATCTGGTACCCGAAGGGATGGCTCGCATACGTAGACGGAGTTGAACAGCCGATTGTACGCGCGAACTATGTACTACGTGGTCTTGCTTTGGAACCAGGTGAGCACGAGATCGAATTCGTGTTTGACCCAGCCGTTTACCACAGCGGACAAACGTACTCGTTGATTGGATCAATCCTGTTATTGCTGTTCGTTGGCGGAACTGGATTCCTGGCTTACCGTCGCGAAGAGACTCCCGAAGCGGCTTAGTGAATGACCGGCGCTGGTTTGATTGAGATTGTATGGTCGTTGGTATTTCTTGCCGGCGCATTACTTCTCATCCGAAAATGGCGCTTCTTCCGTGTAGAAGGCTTGTCTACACGCACTATTTCTGGAATTTTCCTACTGAAAATCCTAGCTGGAATTGCTGTTTGGGCGATCTACACTTGGCACTACGAATACCGCGCAGCAAGCGATGCCTATGGCTACTTCGATGATGCCATGATCTTGAATAGCTACTTGCTTGAACAGCCTTCCATTTGGTTTCGGTTTATGTTCGGAATCAACCTCCATGCTGAAGATCTCAAGCCGGTGTTCGAGCGCATGGTTCGTTGGACTAGCTCCTACACCTACGGTATCGCCAATGACAACCCAACCGTCATTCGATTGAACATGATCATCGGACTCTTCTCTTTTGGTGCATACCATGTACACACTGTGGCGCATGCATTTCTCAGCTTGATGGGACTTACATGGCTCACGCGCATGCTCAAAGATGTTCGGAAGGGTAGTTCGAGCACCATCATATTTCTGTCGCTTTCACTCTTCCCCTCGGTCCTTTTCTGGTCGAGTGGAGTGCTGAAAGAAGCAGTGTTGCTTTTCGTATTCGGTGGCATCTTTTACGGAACGAAGGCGTGGTTTTATCCTGGATATCGAAATAAGCTTTGGCTTATCCTTTTCACTCTTCTTGGATTCTACATCAAACCTTATGTGGTGATTAGTCTGTTGCCTGCACTATTGGCATATATGATTGTCAAGCAATCGAACTGGAAACCTTTGATTGTGTTTCCGGCAGTCTTACTGGCTTCCTATGTATTGGCTTCTAGCGCCCATCTCTTCTTTCCTGCTGGAAACCTGCAATACATTCTTTCGAAAAAGCAGACTGATTTCTACAATGTCGCTGCCATGAACGATGCCGGGAGCGTTGTGGATATATCTCCCGTGCAAGAATCATCCTTAGGCTTTCTGCTCGACGCTCCTGAACGAATCTGGCTGGCTTGTTTCCGTCCGTTACCTCCAGATTACGAAGGGCTTTTCTACCTGGTCCCAGTTGGTGAAAGCTTGCTTGCCTTGGGGTTGAGTTTATTGATGCTCATCGTTCTCGTTAAAGGTCGTCTTTCCATTGGTAGCTATGAACTGAGGACGCCTGAATCCTCATTCACCTGGTTGGTAGTTTCTTTCGTATTGACATTGGCGGTAATCATAGGAAGTTGTGTGCCGGTATTGGGAGCAATTGTTCGTTACAAGATTCCATTCTTATTGCTGTTAGGCGGCTGGATAGGGGGTTCCATTTCCGCGCTAGCGAGAAAAGAACAATTCAAGTCTGGAAAATGACCATTCAACTTGTTTGACTTTCACTGCGCCTGAAAACCAAGTAGTTTGCATCATGGATCAAGCGCGAATTTCGTGGAAGTTTCACCTAATGGCCGCATTTGCCGTGCTCATTGGGTTGTATCCTCTCATGTATTTTATCATTGATGTAGACTTTGGGTTATTGAGTACCAAGTCTGTGGATTTGCTCGAAAATCATGCTTGGCAACGGGCATTCTATCTTCATATCGCCTTTGGCGGAATCTCATTGCTGACGGGGTGGTTTCAGTTCGTTTCGAAATGGAGAAATCAATGGCCCAAGCTTCATCGAAGGCTGGGCTATCTTTATGTCAGTTCGGTAATCATTAGTGGAATCTCAGGCTTCTTCGTTTCATGGAATGCGACAGGCGGATTGATTGCATCTTTTGGATTTGGGAGTCTATCCATTCTATGGCTGCTGTTCACATCGCTCGCATTGTGGCTTGCTATTAAAAGACAATTTGAACTGCATCGCAAAGCCATGATATTCAGTTACGCAGCTACTTTTGCCGCCGTAACCTTGAGACTTTGGTTGCCTATTTTGGTTCCCGTGTATGGCGACTTCATACCGGCCTATCAAGTCGTATCATGGTTATGTTGGGTACCGAACCTCATCTTTGCTTGGTGGCTTGTAAAGAAGCGGCCTGAGGCTCAAGACACTGGGAAAGCTAGCGCTGTTAAATTTATAGAATCGTGAACCCTAGGTATACGAGGGTGTTATCTTTGCCGTGATGTACTGCCGAAATTTCAAGGAATTCAAGGAAGGGGCAGCTCGCAAGAGCCCAACGAGTGCGTTTGTAGCGGATACAAACGGCATTGGTATTTCTTTGCACTCGGCATTAACCGAAGACATTCGAGACTGTTGGGACAAGCTGGTTGGTGATGACACCATCTTTTTACACTCACGCTACTTTGATGCCTTGGGTCCTTTGGGCGAATCACTCGAATACCGTTTTGCCTGTTACACTTCAGGCAATGACATCGTAGGTGTCGCGGCTTTCCAAATCACCAAAGCCATTGGTTCCGATCTCGGATCGAACATTGAGAACAACGGCACACTAAGTCGTTTGACTAATAAGCTCTTGCGCAACCGCAAGATCGAGTTCAATGTACTGGTGCTTGGGAACAGCTTTGCTAGCGGTGAACATGGTTTCCGTTTCAAGAAGGAGATTCCTCGAGATACGCAGGTTCAGGTTTTAGTGGAGACCACGGAAATCATCAAAGCGGAAGAAAAGAAAAACGGGAAACGTATTTCAGCCACATTGATCAAAGACTTCTATCCTGAGTCGTTCCAATGGGCGGATCGTTTTTCTGGCAATGGTTTCTCGGAGTTCTTTGTTGACCCGAACATGATCATGCCGATCAAAGCTTCTTGGAACAGCTTCGACGATTACTTGAGTGCTCTGACTTCAAAGTACCGCACAAAGGCAAAAGCTGCTATTCGTAGGTCAAAAGACATCGAAATCAGAGAGCTTTCTCCTGAAGACATGACCACCTTAGAATCGGATCTACTCCGACTCTACGAACAAGTTTATGATCGTGCCGATTTCAAGCTAGGTAAGCTCGACGCGAAGTGCTTCTTCAACTTGAAGCAACACCTAGAAGAGTGTTTTTCTTTGAAAGGTTTTTTCCTGGAAGGGAAGCTGGTTGGCTTCCAGAGTAGTTTCGTTTACGACGATTGTCTCGATTGTCATTTCGTTGGGATCGACTACAAATTGAACCACGAGTACGCCATCTACTCGCGCATGCTCTACGAGTACATCGACATGGCCATTCAACGCAAAGTGTCTCGGATTTCATTTGGCCGAACAGCTATGGAAATCAAGAGTACGGTAGGCGCTTTTCCGGTAGACATGAAAATCTACATTCGACACCGTGCGAAGGCTTCGAATCAATTACTCAAATTGATCTTTGGCTACGTCAAACCAAGTGAATTCAATCAACGCGTTGCGTTCAAAGAAACAGAGTTAAGGGAGCTCCCCATACCCCAAAAAGAAGAATCGGCCACCAAGGCCAGTTAGGACCAGAGGACAGGACATTGACAGATAACTCAACCCCACAGATCAACGAAAAATTTCTCCTGTTCATTTTAGGGGCAATCCAGTTCACACACATCGTAGACTTCATGATCATCATGCCGCTGGGAGACATCCTTCAGCGGGAATTGAATATCAACCCATCAGAATTTTCGGTGCTCGTTTCTGCATATCCCTTAGCGGCCTTTTTAAGTAGCCTCTTCGGGGTGTTCTTCTTGGACAAATTTGATCGAAAGAAAGCCCTGGTTATTGCCTATACCGGATTTATTCTTGGAACGGCTTCTTCAGCGCTAGTGCCAACAACGGCTGCCCCTGATTTGAATTACTACTTGTTCATTGGAACACGTGTCGTCACGGGACTGTTTGGAGGGATCCTAGGTGCTTTAGTACTCTCAATTGTGGGAGATGTTTTTCCACTCGCTCGACGAGGTTCTGCCATGGGGATTGTGACTATGGCCTTCTCGCTGGCGGCCGTCATGGGAGTACCACTAAGTCTTTACTTAGTCAATCAATTTGATGGAAACTGGCACCTCCCCTTCTACTTTGTATCAGGACTTGGGTTCTTCATCATTCTACTTTCGTTATTTGGCGTGCCTTCTATGCGCGGTCATTTGACCAACCAACAGCAACGTCCGCATCCGTTTGAGACCATTCGGGTCGCCGCAAAAAGTAGAAACCAACAGCAGGCTTTGTTGCTCATGATCCTGTTGATTCTTGGTCAATTTACAGTCATCCCATTCATCACTCCATACATGATTAACAATGTTGGATTGACTCAAGACGAGATCCCGTTGATCTATCTCGTTGGAGGAGCGTGTACGGTGATTTCTTCGCCCCTCGTAGGAAAGCTCGTTGACCGTTTTGGAAGAAAGAAAGTGTTCTATGGAATGGCCACTCTTTCAATGGCTCCCTTGCTATTGGTCACCCATCTTTGGCCTATTTCACTGTATATCGTCTTGACCATTTCTGGTTCATTTTTCATCTTCATTTCCGGACGAATGATTCCAGCGAATACGATGCTTACTTCGGTGGTGAAACCTGAAAACAGAGGCGGGTTCATGAGCCTTAACTCAAGCGGACGTTCCCTAGCAGGTGGTGTGGCCTCTTTGATCACCGGAGCCATCGTCACACAAGAGTTCGAAGGTGCCCCGCTAGAGCATTTTGGAATCGTAGGGGTGATGGCCTGCGGCTTTACACTACTTGCGATGTACTTGGCTTACCGCCTCGTGGAGGGTGAATAAGCTTCCGCGTTAGCGTAAAATTCGCTATCTTCCAGTCTGTTATACCTTAACCTTTACAAAACATGCTACGTGAGTATACCCTCCGCAAGAAGGTCATAGCGATCTTTTTGCCAGCACTTGTTCTCTTTAGTTTTTCGTCCTCGGCGCAGTGGCTGGACTGGTCAGACGAAACAGATACTCGACTCATTCTTACCTCTGTTGCCAATAGCGACGACGAGGAAAAAGATATCTCCGCAGCCGATCTTAACAATGACGGATTAACGGATGTAGTTGTAGTTCGAAAGGAACCATTCTCGAATCCTTCGGAACCAGCAAAATCAGACCTTCTTCTCATCAATACCGGTGGTGTTCTTGAAGACATGACCGCGACTTACGCTCCTGAGTTTATCTCAAATGTGAGTTTCGCCCGTGACGTCTACATTGGAGACTTTGATGGCGATGGATGGCAAGATGTGATCATTGCCAACACCTTCGATCAAGGCCCACAATACTACCGTAACATGGGAGAAGATGGCGGTGGAAATTGGCTTGGTCTTGTGGATGAATCAGCATCTCGTTTCCCTGCTACCCTCGATGATACCCCACTTATCTGTGCGGTATGGGGTGGAGATGTGAACGGAGACGGATTCGAAGACATTTACTTCACCAACTACCGTGTCAACGGATCAGGGGGAACGGCTAAAGACTTCCTCTATATCAATGACGGAACGGGTGTGTTCACAGAAGAAGCGGAAGTGCGTATGGGAGACCTTCGAAACTCTGCATTCGGAACAGCATGTCAGATTGTCGACATCGATGGTGATGGAGATAATGATATTGTGAAAGTGAGTACCCTCTTCAATGTTTCTCCTTGGAACTCACGTGGCTGTATCATCATGTATAACGATGGAACAGGAAACTTCACAAACTGGCAAAATATAGCAGCTGGTCAATCTCCTTACATGATTGAGATTCGTGACTTCACTGGTGATGGACAGCTTGACATTTTCGTTGTAGACGACGGATCAGATCGTCTATTCGAAATTACCGGCGTAACCCCTGATGTTAGTGTGACGTTCACGCAAACCAACCTCGGGTTCAGCAGTTCGAACGGTTTCGGTGGAAACGTTCACGCGGCCGACATCGACAATGACGGTGACTTGGATATCGCCGTGAATGATGTTGACGTTGACATCCCGCCATGTAACAGCGGACGTCGCATGGCAATCTATGAAAACGTGAACGGAGTATTCCAAGACCCATATGGAACAGACGCTTTCCCTTGGGTTGAGAATAGCTACGATATGGCTTGGCTCGACATTAACAATGATGGTCTTCTTGATTTCATTTCTGGTGGTTGTGCAGGTTATGGAGTGCACATGTCTGACAACTGTGACTTGATTCAAAGCTCAGCGGATTACGATTTGGATGGAATTCCAGACGCTTGCGACGAATGTCCGACCAACCCAGATCCAAACTGTACTCCAGCGATAGAATTCCCGATTGTAAGTACTGATCATTCGATTGCTCGTCAATGGAATGAACTCACACTTGCTAGTATTCGCGGTGACTTTGCTCGTCCGACGGTTCACGCGCGTAACCTCTTCCACACCTCACTTGCTATGTGGGATGCATGGGCTGTATTTGACGACGAAGCATGCACCTACTTACTCGGCCAGACATTGAATGGATTTGACTGCGAATTCATCGGATTCCCAGCGCCAGCGGATGTAGATGCGGCGCGTCATGCAGCCATTACTTACGCTGCTTATCGAATTCTTCAGCATCGATTCCAAAACTCACCTGACGCATCACTTCTTCAACAAGGGTATGACAACCACATGATGACGCTGGGTTACGACATGAACTTCACTGACACGAACTACGGAGGTGGAGACGCGCGCGCCCTTGGAAACTACATCGCACAGTGTGTGATCGATTACGGTCTTCAAGATGGATCGAATGAGGCTAACGACTACGGAAACACGGCTTATTCACCGGTTAACCCTCCGTTGATCGTTGATAATCCTGGTAACCCTACGATTGTTGATCGCAACCGCTGGCAGCCGCTAACGCTTGATCTGTTTATCGATCAGAGTGGTAATGAGATTCCAGGTGAAACACCTGACTTCCTTTCACCAGAATGGGGAGGAGTACATGCATTCGCGTTGAGCGAAGACGATAAGATCACCCTCAACCGTGATGGTTTCGACTACGAAATCTACCATGATCCAGGTGCACCGCCATACCTTCAAATGGATGGCTCAGGAGCTTCAGATCTCTACCAATGGGGCTTCGCCATGGTTTCTATTTGGTCAGGGCACTTGGATGCCACTGACGGGGTAATGTGGGATATCTCTCCAGCCTCGATTGGAGATCGCGATATGCTACCAGAGACATTCGCTGACTTTGGAACCTTCTACAACCAAACAGCTGGAGGTACGTCAAGCAACGGTCACGCAGTGAACCCTGCAACAGGGGCGCCTTACGTTCCGAACATGGTTCCACGTGCTGATTACGCTCGTGTACTCGCTGAGTTCTGGGCAGATGGTCCAGATTCCGAAACACCTCCAGGACACTGGTTCTCTATCTTGAACTACGTAAGTGATCACCCAGACCTTCAAAAGCAATTCATGGGCGCTGGTCCTGAATTGGATGAATTGGAATGGGATGTTAAATCTTACTTCATGATGGGTGGTGCGATGCATGATTGTGCTATTTCAGCATGGGGTATCAAAGGATGGTACGACTACTTGCGTCCGATCTCTGCGATTCGAGCAATGGCAGAACTCGGTCAAAGCTCAGATCCGCTAGGCGCTTCGTACCACCCAGCCGGATTACCGTTGGTTCCTGGATACATTGAAGTAATTCAATCAGGAGACGCACTTGCCGGCGCTGGAGACGAAAACGTTGGAAAGATCAAGCTATGGGCTTGGCGTGGGCACAAAGCCATCAATAACGTTGACATTGACGAAGCCGGTGTTGGTTGGATCCTAGCTGAAGAATGGGAGCCTTACCAGCGTCCTTCTTTCGTGACCCCTCCATTCGCAGGGTACGTTTCAGGACACTCAACTTATTCACGCGCTGCCGCGGAAGTCTTGACGCTTCTAACAGGAGACGAGTACTTCCCAGGTGGAATGGGAGTCTTTGATGCACCACAAGATGAATTCCTTGTTTTCGAAGACGGACCAAGTGTAGACATTCAACTCCAGTGGGCAACCTACCGTGATGCGGCGGATGAATCAGGACTATCACGTATCTGGGGTGGAATCCACCCTCCTGCGGATGATATCCCTGGCCGTAAGATTGGAATTGAAGTAGGTATTGATGCCTTCAATGCTGCGATCAGCTACTTCGGTGATTCAGACTACGATGGTCTGTGTGACGCGCATGATTTCCCATGTCTAGGAGACTTCAACAACGACGGTTTCCGCGATGTTGCTGACCTTCTTGTTTACCTCGGAGATTACGGCTGTACTTCAGGCTGTGTAGCTGATGTAGATGGCGACGGACAAGTAACAACGTCTGACCTCATCAACGTGATTCTACCGACCTTCGCGATTCCTTGTGAAGGACCATAATTATTGAACAAAACGATCGATGTTTGACTTACCTTTTGGCTATGTCAAACATCGATCTCATCATTGAAGAACGCAGCCGAGATATCGGCGACTTTCTTGTTGGAAGGATCTTACCTTTTCGTAAAAAGCGAATGGTGGGTCCTTTTATTTTTATCGACCATATGGGTCCTTCCCTCATTGGAGGTAAGCGCTATATGGACGTAGATCAACACCCTCATATCGGTTTGAGTACGCTTACTTACATGCTGGAAGGTGAGATCATGCACGAAGACAGTATTGGAACCAAGCAGCGCATCTCCCCAGGATCGGTGAATTGGATGACAGCTGGAAAGGGAATCTCTCATACCGAGCGCACCCCTCAAGACTGGCGAGACGGCAGAACTTTTCAAGTACATGGCTATCAAATCTGGGTAGCCCTACCTCGAGAGCATGAGTTTATTGAACCATCCTTCCACCACATCCCTGCGGATGAACTTCCAATGTGGCAGGCCGATGGCGCTACGTACAAGTTGGTAGCAGGCAAAGGGTTTGGTAAAGAATCTCCGGTGCCGGTTTATTCTGACCTTTTCATGGTTGAAGTCATCGCTGAAGACGAACACCGTCTTGAAATCAATGGTGAACTGCAAGGTGAAATTGGCGTCTGTGTCGTTCATGGTAGCGTAGAGGCCTGCGGAGAAACAGTAGAAAAAGGAAACATGATGGTCTCGAAGGCGGAGAACATCTGTGATGTCACGTTGGCCGCGGGCACGCATGTCTTCCTCTTCGGCGGGACACCTTTTCCAGAGGAACGATTCATTCATTGGAATTTTGTCGCTTCTTCAAAAGAGACCTTAGAACAAGCCAAGCAAGCTTGGATTAACAAGGAATTCCCGAAAGTACCTGGAGATGATAGCTACGTTCCTCTTCCTGGCGCGTAGTTAGTTCTTCGTCCAGATGCGCGTGTCGAGCGTCATGTGTTCGACAATCTTCTGGAACGACTCAATTTCACTGAGGTATTTCCCGAAGTATTCTGGTCCTTGAATCTTCGTGCGAAGGTCAACCGCGAAGTAATCGCGCTGCCATGGAATGGTCATGTACATCTGACCATCGCGGAGAATCACGATAGGTAGTGCCTTTTCTCGTTGATAGATTTCGAAGATGCTCTCAAGCACTTTCGGAGAAAGGAGGTAATAGGCCAGTTGGGGATCTGGGGAAGTCACTTGATACAACTCGTTAAGCTGCGCGTTTTCAAGATTAATTGGCCTCCCCGAAGTGCTAAATTCACCTGAAAAACGATCGCTGTATTTCACCAGTTTCTTCGGCATCATATAAACACTACCGTGGAACTTCTTGTGGAAATCCGCATGCAGAAAGAGCCCTCGATAGAACTTTACCTCATCACGAATCAATAAACCTCCACTACTGCTGTTACTGCCTCCACCGTGGTCGCTAGACATGTCTCCATCCGAAGTCAGCAATCGCCAGATAATGAAAGGAAGCAACAAGATTAACAGGAAGATAAAACCGATGGTTTTGCCCCAGTTAATCGGGTAACTGTAGAATTCTACTTCATTGAAATCAACCTTCACGCCTTTGATTTCTCCTGACACGCGATCTTCCCCTTCAATACGCTCAGCCTTTTTGAATAGGGCGCTATTGAAGATACCGCTGGCCTTGATCGACTCCATGTTCAACCCTTCTGGGTCGTAGGTATACTCAGGATATAGACGTTTGAAAATTTCAGGCAGGAGGTTCGTCTTGAGATACTCTTCATACCGCTCAATTGGAACCGGCACCAAGCTTAATAGGAAGGCCGCTAAGGCCGCTCCAAGAACATACAAACCTACTGGAGGGAAAATGATAGCGATGACGATACCTACGTAGATACCCGCCACCAATAGTTTGAAAAGTAGTCCAACGGTGAATCGGTACAAGAACTGAAGTGTTCTCGCCCGAGCACGTCTCTTCTCTAATTTGTCAGCCTCTTCTTGGAGAAAGCCAGCGTGTGATTCTTCCATCAAACTCCAAATAGATTCCCAACATTCGGGTTCTTCGTATCACCTTCAGCTGCTTGGAAGTAAGTTCCTTCCTTCGCATCAAAGGCTGCTCCAAAGATGTTCCCTGGGAAAGTGGTGATCATGTTGTTAATGTTCAAGACAGCATTGTTGTATGCTCGGCGAGCTGCACTGATCTGCTCTTCTGTTTCAGTCAAGTTGCGTTGCAGTTGAAGCATATTGGTGTTTGACTTGATTTCAGGGTAATTCTCCATGCTAACATTGAGCGCTCCCATGGCTGAACTCAATTCACCTTCCAATTGAAAGCGTTCAGCACTGCGCTCTTCCGCGCTAGCGATACCAGAACGAAGACTGGTAATGCGTTCGAACAACTCCGTCTCATGCTTCATGATCGTCTTCACAGACGAAACCAAATTGGGGATCAAATCTGCGCGCTTCTTCAACTGAACATCCATGCCGCTGTAGCTGAAGTCAACACTGTTGTTGGCCCGCTTGATACGGTTATAGTAACTAATGATTACAGGAATGGTGATGAAAAAGATGGGCAAGGTCACCAAGATCAACACGAAGATGATGACTTGCGCTGTAGATTTCGACATAGCTCTAATTTCGGCTGAAGATAAGGGGTTCAGACCACAAATGCTTTCCTAATTTTGCGTCAATGCAGCACCCTTTGCAACATCATTTACCCGAGAAAGCGAAAGAGATCCCATCTCCTACCCGCTTCACTTTCCCATTTTACTACGAGACACATCCCTTGTGCCTCTTAGCAGCAGAACAGCTTCAAGCCACGCTTCTTGCTGACCAACAATGGGTTGAGTATTTCGCAGAGGGCGATCGAGGGAAGATGTTTGGTGTGTTGATTGTTGAAGATGAGCTCCAAAACCGTTCTTATCTCGCGGCCTATTCGGGTAGTCTAGACATGGAATTGCAACGGCCTGTTTTTGTGCCAAATATTTATAACGCTTTTGAAGAAGACGCTTTTTTTGATGAAGGTGTGAAGCGCGTTACGGCGTTGACTACTGATCTCGCTAGCGCGGAATCGGATCCTCGTCTTGAGCAATGGAGGGCTGAATTGGAAGGGTTGCGTATCCAGTCAGAAGAGCGCATCCATCAGCAAAAGGCCAAAATGAAGTTCGCGAAGAAAGAGCGCGATGCCCTACGAAAGGAAGCGCAAGGTTTTCCTGCACCCGAACGGTCTGCTTTAGAGCAAAACCTCATTAAAGAGAGCGTTGGGCTCAAAACCCAACTCCGAAAGATTCAAGAAGAAGAGGCTGCCAAGCAAGCGCGTTTGGAGGGCATGCTTCACGATTTAGAGTCATCGGTCAATGCCCTTCGTGAGCAGCGAGCTCAACTTTCTAACTCCCTTCAAGAACGCCTCTTTGGGAATTTTGAAATTTTGAATGGGGAGAACGAACGTTCTGATCTTCTGAGCATTTTCAAGGCATTCGGTGACCTTCAACCTCCTGCAGGTTCGGGAGATTGTGCCGCTCCGAAGTTGCTTCACTACGCCTATGCACACGGCTTGAAACCTATCTGCATGGCAGAGTTCTGGTGGGGTGCCTCACCGAAAGGAGAAGTTCGAAAGCACAAAATGTTCTACCCGGCCTGTCGGAGTAAGTGTGAACCAATTCTCGGTTTTATGCTCCAAGGACTTGAAGTGGAGGACAGTCCAATTGGTCAAGAACCAGATCCTTCGCTGTCTGTTGAAGTCATTTATGAAGATGAGCAAATAGCCATCGTCAACAAGCCTTCAGGGCTGCTTTCGGTACCTGGAAGAACAATTTCAGACTCAGTATCTGAACGGTTGAAGTCTATGTTTCCGTCTGCCGACAATCCATTGGTGACACACCGATTGGATATGCATACGTCAGGACTAATGATCGTGGCTAAGGACTTAGGGTCATACAAATACATTCAACGCCAGTTCATCAAAAGAAGAGTGCAAAAGCGGTACGTTGCTATGCTTGACGGAACTCTGAAGGATGACGAAGGCGTGATTGAACTTCCGTTAAGACTAGACGTGAATGATCGTCCACGTCAGATGGTGGATCATGAGTTGGGAAAAGTGGCTGTGACTCATTGGAGAAAAGACACGGAAGTTGATGGTAAAACTCGGGTGCTCTTTTTCCCGAAAACAGGAAGAACACATCAGCTCAGGGTGCATGCTGCTCATCAAGAAGGATTGGACACCGCGATCGTGGGAGATGATTTATACGGAACGAAAGCAGACCGTCTTCACCTGCATGCTGAGGAGGTGACCTTTATGCATCCAGCCACACGAGAAATCTTGACTTTTCAGTTGAAAGCGCCCTTCTAACTACTTCGTAAAGAGCTCATCTTCGTAGCAGTACAACCAAGTCTCGCCCGGTTCCGCGCTAGCGATAACCGCATGATTCGATTCATGAAAATGTGCACGAGCATGCTTATTTGGAGAGCTATCACAACAGTGCGTTTTACCGCAAACCTGACAGGTACGCAAATGAACCCAAGTGCTGCCCATTTTCACACATTCTTCGCATTCATAGACCCCCGATTTACGGTTGGCTTTAGCATCTTCTAGATGAGAACAAGTCTTGACTTTCATGTTGTCTGGTTTTTGGTTCGAAGAAATAGGAGAGTGATCACGCCCATGAAGAAGAAGATAACCGCTCCAATCATGAAAACGTTCGTCCCAAGTGTCTTAAACAATATCCCCCCAAGGATTAGTCCGAGTACACTGCCAAGGCTACCCATGCTATTTCCCCATCCCATAATGCTGCCTTGATTGCTGTGATCTCCTTTGCCTGAAAGCATCGCCATAAAGCTTGGCCAAAGCAATCCGTTTCCAATCGAGAGAATGATGTTTGCGACATAGAGGATGATGATGTTATCTAACTCCAAGAGTAAGAATGCACCGCCTAAACAAAGTGCGCCGAGAAAAACAATTTGGAAGTTCTTAAGGACCTTGTTCAACTGTGGCAGTCCGAAGATGTTGACGACAAAAATCACCACCGAAGAAATCGCAAGGAAGCCCCCAAGTTGCGACGGATCCCAGCCCAGGTTTTGGGTCGAGTAAATGGGGAATGCGGAGTAAAACAAACTGAAGGCCAGGAAAGTCAGGAAGTACATGATGAGCATGACGCCCAAGCCTTTGATCTTCAGCAAATCTTTGAAACGATTGTTTGGCTTGTCTTCAACTGGGGCGTTGCATTCTTTGTGTGCTCCTCCGAAAAGTCTTCCAACCACACTTTTGTGCCTCACAGGTTGACAATCGTCTTGCTCCTTGTTCGGAAGCCAGACCATGATCATGATCATCGTGATCAGTGAAATGCCTGTGGCTAAGAGTACAGGAAGCAACTCTTCCAATACTGTGGCAGCAAGAATACCTGCCAGTGCTGGTCCGAGTACAAATCCTAAGCTCGAAGAAGCACTCATGTAGGAGAAGTTCCTGGTACGGTTCTCTTCCGTGGAAACATCTGAGAGGTAGGCGTTGGCTACGGAGATATTCCCTCCGGTGAAACCATCAACTGCTCGTGCAAGAATGAGTACGAGTAGTGGCAGAGTAATCAGGTATTCAGCTGACCCCATGACATTTACTTCGGCGGGAAGGAAGTAGGCGACGATGAAGAGAATCCAGGCCAACAAGGTTCCAGCTTGACTTAAAAGCAGCACTCGTTTTCGTCCGACATTATCAGACATCTTCCCCAGAATAGGCGACCCAATCAATTGAAAAACGGGATAAACCGCACCAATAAAACCGTAGATCACGGCATCTCCCCCCATCTTCGTCACGAGGAAAACGAGTAGTGGTAATACGATACTGTAGCCAAGGAGTCCGACAAAGTTCACGGAGAGGATAGGAATGACCTCTTTGCTAATGCGTTGCGCCATGGGATGAAGGTAGTGATGAATTATCTCAACTTGACGCTTGACAGAACGGATTTAGTTGTTAAATTTGCGTCCGCCTTCGACGGAAGGCATAAGCGAGAATAGCTCAGTTGGTAGAGCACAACCTTGCCAAGGTTGGGGTCGCGAGTTCGAGTCTCGTTTCTCGCTCAAGAGCTGTCTTAAGGGCAGCTTTTTTATTTTTGGAAAGACCAATGCCTGAACGCAGGTCATCCGCCCGGATGGTGGAATTGGTAGACACGAAGGACTCAAGATTGCTGCGGTTGCTCCTTTATAACGCAGCGGGTTTCTTAGAAACCATGGGTTGCCCGATGAGAAATCGTCGGAGTAGAATCCGTCAAATTCGGTGAACGCTTCTATGGTGACATAGGTGCCAATACCGAGCCAAGTTCCTGAAAAGGAAAAGGTGTAGAGACTTGACGGCGGACACCTAAGCACATTGTGTATGGTGAAGATAAAGTCCAGACCACAAACACCTGGGAGATTGAGGTGGTAGCGAAAGCTATAGATGGTAAGTAAAATCCTTTGGCCAGCAATGGCCGTGTGGGTTCAAGTCCCACTCCGGGTACATTTAGCCCTGTAACGTAGAGTTGCAGGGCTTTTTTATTGGTTTTCGTCAAAACAGGGTAACGGGACTAATCCTTCTGAAATCCCTATGAGCACTGACAAAAGCGGTTCGACACTTTTTGTAGAACAGGAATACTTTTCAGCAATGTGACATATGTTACACGCAATAATGATAGAGTCTATTACATTTGTTAGTTAAACATAACATTCTATAAAATCATGAATTTGAAACTAACTCTACCGCTTCTATTGCTCAGTGGTCTATCTTTTGGGCAAACACCTATGGCTATTCCTCCTGCCATCACCAATACAAATATTAATTTAACACTGCAAACAGGAGTTACCCAATTTTATTCAGGTGTGAACACAAATACAATGGGAGCGAATGGTGCCCTTCTTGGACCAACATTGATAATGAATCAAGGTGATAATGTCAGTATCACTGTTGATAATCAACTGGGGGATACAACAACAATTCACTGGCATGGAATGCATGTTGCACCTGAAAACGATGGTGGACCTCACAGTATAATTCTACCAGGGCAACAGTGGAACCCACAATTCACAGTTCTTGATAAAGCAGGAACACATTGGTATCATCCTCACTTACACATGAGAACTGACGAGCATGTATCCAAGGGTATTGCAGGTCTGATTTTGGTGCGTGACACAGAGGAGGCAGGACTTGGGTTACCTCAAACCTACGGTGTTGATGAATTTCCTATAGTAATGCAAACCAAGGGGTTTGATGGTGCGGGACAAATAACGGTTCATACAGATTTAGACACATCTGTGATGGTCAATGGTACTGTTAATGCTGTTACTGACTTACCCTCACAGGTTGTGCGTTTACGTGTATTGAATGGCTCATCCCAAAGGGTTATGGAATTCGGATTTTCAGATAATCGTTCATTTAGTTTAATAGGTACTGATGGAGGGCTTTTAGCTGCTCCTATCAGTATGACGAGATACAGAATGGCTCCAGGTCAAAGAGCAGATATACTTTTAGATTTGACCACGAGTATGGGTAATAACTTCCAATTGATGAGTTTTGCATCGGAGTTACCTAACGCTGTCTACGGTGCTTCTCAGCCAGGTATGGGGCCAGGAGCAACAGGTTCATTGCCCGACTATACAAGTAATCCTTTAAATGGAAATGATTATCAACTTTTAGATATAAATGTAGTTGCTCAAACTGGGGCACCAGTGTTGACAATCCCTGGTTCTTTAGCAACATTTACCCCACTCACTGAGGGTTCTGAAAATATCACACGTAATTTGACCTTTACATCGGCAGGGCCTATGGGGGATTTGAATGGTCCATTCCTTATCAATGGGGCAAGTTTTGATATGTCCACAATTAACTACACGATACCATTAGATAACATTGAAATATGGTCATTGACAAATCAAACCCCAATTGGACACCCCTTTCATATACATGACGTTCAATTCTTTATACTTGACATAAATGGGACCCCTCCACCTCCTGAATTGCAGGGATACAATGACGTAGTCTTTGTACCTGGTGGAATGGGAAATGTACGCTTCATTGCACAATTCAGTGACCACGCCAATGATTCTATCCCATATATGTACCATTGCCACATGTTGACACATGAAGATATGGGAATGATGGGACAATTCCTGGTTACAGACCCAACATCAAGTATACAAGAACTTTCTTCCCCTGATAAAGAATTGATAAAAGTGGTTGACCTAATGGGTAGAGAAGTTAAGCCTCAAAAGAACAAGGTCCTTATCTATTTATACTCTGATGGAACAACAGAAAAAATCTTCGAATTTGAATAATATTTAGTTGTCGATTTGGTTCGACAATGCAATCATTGCGGGTACATTTAGCCCTGTAACGTAGAGTTGCAGGGCTTTTTTGTTGGTTTTAGGCCAAATGAGGGCAACGGTACTAAATTCTCTCTATCCTTTATCACAACTGCGTTTTAGCGGTTCGACATTTCTCGGTAATTTTGCAACAGTGAAAAAAAGCCTCTTTCATATCAATAAAATGGATTGTCCTTCTGAGGAGAATCTCATTCGTATGAAGTTGGATGGTCATGAGACAATCGTAAAGCTTGACTTCAAAATAGAAGACAGGGAACTGACTGTTTATCATGATGAGAATGACCAAGAAATTCTGGGTTCTCTTGACTCATTGGCTCTGGATACCGAGCTGGTGAAAACCGAAGAGACAGATGAGAAAGTTGAAAGTGATGCTAAACTTCAGTCTAAGTTACTCTGGCAAGTACTCATCATTAATTTCGTCTTCTTCGTTCTGGAAATGACTTTTGGGTTGGTGTCCAACTCAATGGGGTTGGTTGCTGATAGTCTTGACATGCTCTCCGATTCCTTTGTATATGCTCTAAGCCTATTTGCTGTTGGAGCAGTTGTGGCAAAGAAGAAACGAATAGCTAAGTTCAGTGGATATGTGCAAATTCTCTTGGCTCTAATCGGAATTACAGAGGTCTTTAGACGATATTTCTTTGAGGATGATATGCCTGATTACCTCACCATGATAATCGTATCAGTGTTCGCTCTTATTGCGAACTGGCTGTGTCTATTTCTGTTGCAGAAATCAAAATCAGAAGAAGCTCACATGAAAGCGAGCATGATTTTCACCAGCAACGACATTATCATTAATGCAGGAGTTATTCTGGCGGGTATCCTGGTGAGTATTTTAACAGACAGACTTCCAGACCTAATCATTGGTTCTGTAGTCTTCGTAATAGTCCTGAGAGGAGCATTCAGAATACTTAAGCTGGCAAAATAATTATTGCTCGATTTGGTTCGACAATGCAATCATTGCGGGTACTAAAGCTCTGTAATGAAAATTGCAGGGCTTTTTTTTACTAGCTCTAATTTTAGAGATCATGCAGCAGACCATCAGACCCATTGTAGAAAACGACCTCCCGTCAATTAAACACATTCTAGACTCGAGTCAGCTCTTCCCTTCCGAGATGCTCCACGAGATGATCTCAGGGTATCTGTATGCTGATGCCGAGGAATTCTGGTTTTGCTTTGAAGAAGAAGGGCAGCCGATTGGATTTGGTTTCTGTGCTCCTGAAAAACTCACTGAAGGGACTTACAACCTCTACGCCATCGCTTTCACTGAAGAAACGCAAGGCGGAGGAAGAGGGAAGCAAATGATGGATTACATCGAGCAGCTTCTTCAATCAAAAAATGGAAGGGTCTTAATCGTAGAGACCTCTAGTCTGGACGAGTATCAAAAGACCAGAGCATTCTATGTGAAGTGTGGGTATGTCAAAGAAGCCGTAATCCGTGAGTTTTATGCTCCAGGGGAAGACAAGGTGGTTTTTTATAAGAAGTTGTGAGGGGATATAGGTTGATTTTAATTCGTCATTCTAGTCACAGGAATTCCTCAGAACTAGGTCAGAAAAGACTTAAAATGCGTTCGCACATCTTCAGCGTTGACCGCTTCTCCATGCCCAACATGCCATCTTTTCAAATCCATCGCTAACAGTACATTCATGCTTGACCGCAAGGCCTCAAAGTCTTCCACAAAGAAATGAAACTTGGGTTTTGGCGAACCAATGAGGTTCAAAAGTGAAGTATTCATGATGACATCGCCAACCACTACTTCCTCCTCTTCATGATCGATGATACTGATCGAACCTGAGGTATGTCCGGGTGTCAATAACGCCGTGGCATTTACACCAAACTCAGTGAGGGAGAGCTCTTTCTGCTCCATGATTATTGAGGGAGTAAACGGGGGAGTTCTGAATAGGCTAACCACTGGTTTAGCAAGTCTTCCCATTAGGTTGTGTGGACGTAGCGACTTTGACGAACCATCATTTTCATTGGCATGAATCAAGGTAGGAACATCGATCAAAGTCCTTAATTCAGCAGTAGACCCGCAATGATCAGCATGAAGATGGGTATGAATAATTAGGCGCAAGGTTTTGGGATCAACACCTAATTCTTCCATTGCCTTCAGCAGTCGCTTCCCCTCCCCTGCGCACCCGGTATCAATGAGAATGGAATTCCCTTGAGAGGTGAGTACAAAGGCGTTGGAGAATCTGAGTTTGATGGTGTGGATCATTGGAGGAATCTACGGGATGATATCACCCCCGCGTAAATCCAAATCTACACCTAAACACAAAAGCATGCCTATTCAAATCAACAGGATCTTGATTAATCAATGGAATGCCATATTGATATTGGGCTGCTAGATCGATGTAGTATTTACGTCTTGGCCTCACTAACAAATTCAATGACGCGGTGGGTACACCTTGTACAAATGACTCTCCACTCGCGTTGAGGTACTTTGCTCCTAATCCCGTATTTAAAGAAAGGCCAATTCTTTTCAGTGCGGCGAGGCTGCGGTCTGATTCGAAGGATGCAGACCAATCGCCACCGTCATAGCTATTGAAAACAGCTCCGTATGAGCGCATGAAATGTCCGCCTAGTCTTGAACCTTCCGGCCAGTATCTTACATAATAGTAGCCGAAACCAAGGCTTGGTAAGTTGCCATTGCGCACCTCAGTTGAAGGACCCACGGTGTGGTAGTTGAACTGGCGATAAAAGTCATAGGTTGGTTGGATCATAGCGATCTCTTGCTTTGTGAATCCGCTGGAGGCAATCCAGTCTTCCAAGATGGAGATATCCATGTCGTAGATATAGTCGTACTGGTGACGATCGTTGATGGCTTGAGCGGCAGCTTCTCCCGCTGTCTCTTTCACCAAATACCCAACAGCACAGTAGGTTCCTTCCGAATCAATGAAACACGGTTTTCTCCCCTCGAAAGCTTCGTTCATTGGGTAGGCCTCACCATCGATGTATTCAGACAAAAGAGCCAGCAAAGCCAATCGCCGCTCCTTGATTTCTGCCGGGTACTCATTGGATGATTGGGTCAGGTAGTCGCGTACATAACTCAAGTGAGCTCGTACTTTTTCGATATCCCCCAACCGGGCGAGCTCATTATCTGAAAGGTGACCCAAAGACAAATCCCCGATGATGGGATTCAATGTAGTATCAACAGAGTCAGGGTTTTCCGGCGTAGAAGATTCTGCACAACCAAGGAGCAGAAGAACAAGCAATGTGAAAAGCGATAGTCTCATGGTATGGTTTCTTTCCTTTTTGATGCATCCAGGTGTAAAATTCCATAACCAAGATACTCACATCATTTACTCCAATTCTTCGGGTTGTCTCGAATATACTTCGAAACTTGCTCTCGTCTTTGCTTTCTGAAAATCGTCTCTGAATAGAATCCTCGTTGCCATGCGAATTGAACTTTCTTCTTTTTCATTTTCGAAACGAAGGTGGCTTTGAGAACTGAAATAGCTTTAGGCATCCCCTCTTTCAGATGCCCAAATTGATTAGCGCCGTTTTTATCCAGATGTTCCCCATCAATCACAAGCAAAAAGTGAATGTGATCAGGCATGATTACATATTCTTCAATCCGCACATACGGTAATCTCCCAGGTATAGAATGAAGGTGTTCCTCAAATTGCCTTCCTATGGATGAGGGCCTCAGCTCTCCATTTTCTATAGCGCCGAAATATTTTCGACGGTCTTTGCAATTGATCGTAATGAAATGGGTTCCTGATGAAGAATAATCGAACCATTTGAGACGCGTTGTTTGTCTGTTGTGCATATCGCAAACTACACGGCTCGAACGTAAACGACTGTCTAATAAACGTTTATAAACGTTTAAAGGCACGCATGCGTGCCCCTATCATGTCTTTCACGGCACACCGTTAAGGGCACGCATGCGTGCCCCTATCATATCCTTCTCGGCGTACCGGTAAGGGCACGCATGCGTGCCCTTATCATGTCCTTCACGGCGCACCGTTGGGCACGCATGCGTGCCCCTATCATATCCTTCACCGCGTACCGTTAAGGGCACGCATGCGTGCCCCTATCATGTCCTTCACCGCGCCGTTAAAGGCACGCATGCGTGCCCCTATCATGTCCTTCACCGCGCCGTTAAGGGAACGCATGCGTGCCCCCTATCATGTCCTTCACCGCGCCGTTAAGGGAACGCATGCGTGCCCCCTATCATGTCCTTCACCGCGCTCCTTTAAGGGCACGCATGCGTGCCCCTATCATGTCCTTCACCGCGCCGTTAAGGGCACGCATGCGTGCCCCCTATCATATCCTTCTCCTCGCACCGTTAAGGGCACGCACGCGTGCCCCTATCATGTCCTTCACGTCGCACCGTCAAGGGCACGCATGCGTGCCCCTATCATGTCCATCACCATACCCGTAGCGCCTGCATGGGTGGTCACAAACATCGATGCTTTCGCACCGGCTTCTCGTCGCTGAACCTCATCTGTGCGTAGACGGTTGATCACCTTGTCAAACGATGATTGGTCGTTGATAGACCAGGCCGCACCTTCTTTAATCAATCCAATCGCTTCGTTGAACTTCTGGTACTTCGGACCGAACACTACAGGTACACCATAAGCTGCTGCCTCGAGGGTATTGTGTATTCCCGCACCGAAACCACCACCGATGTAGGTGATATCGGCTTCCTTATAAATACGACCGAGCAGACCTATTTGATCAACGATCAACACCTGGCATTCTGGGGAAGCAGGTGTCAATTGAGAATAGCGAATAGACTTTCCTTCAAACAGTGACTCGATACTTTCGATATGTCCCTCGTTTACTTCATGAGGAACCACTACTACCTTCAACTCAGGGTCTTTCGCTAGATAACTGGCCATGAGCTTTTCATCCGGTCCCCAGCTACTTCCCATGACCAAGCAAGGTTGGTCATTGACAAAGCCTTTGACCGGATCAACAGAATGGGCATTCTCTGCCAAAGTGATCACCCGATCAAATCGCGTATCGCCAGCTACTTTGGATGGTATCCCATGCTGTTTCAATAACTCACGACTATCCTCGGTCTGCACGAAAAGTGCGTCCATCTGCTTGAGTTGCTTTCTGAACCAAGCACCCCAAGGTTTGAAAAAGACTTGAGAAGGACGAAATATTCCGCTCACCAAAATAAGCGGAACGCGTTCCGCCCGGAGGGCTTGAAAATGATGATACCAAAACTCGTACTTGACCCAAATTGCCAGCGAAGGCTTCATCATCGAAACCAACTTTCGCGCATTTGACGGGGTATCTAGCGGCAGGTAAATGACAGCATCCGCTCCTTTCCAATCTTTTCGAATCTCATAACCACTGGGGGAATAGAAGCTCAAGACAATCTTGCGATTTGGATACTGCGCCTTCACCGCTTCAAGTACAGGTCTGCCCTGCTCAAACTCGCCTAAACTCGCACAGTGCATCCATACTGCGCCCTCACAATCTCTTAGAATTTCGCGGTAACGTTTCTCCCAATTCCTTCGTCCGGCCACCCATTTGTGGGCCTTTGAATTGAAAGGAGAAATGGTACGAATGACCGCCCCGTACAACCGAACACCTAAAGAATAAATGAGGCGCATCAATCGTAGTAGTATTCTCTGCCGGTGCGCTTGTAGATATGGATCACCCAACCTGCGCGGACACCAATCAGCATGTCGAAACGTGCTTGGTCATCCACCGTTTGAGTATCGAAGTTGAAATCACGACGACCTCGCGTAAAGGCTTGATACGACTCAAAACCTACGTAGAAATTAGCCAGACGATTGTCGCTCATATGGTAGTAACCCACGAACTCAGATAGCGCCAAACCATTGGTCAAGCGATCATAACCTTTGAGGTATTCGTCTTCAAGCTGAGTAATCGTGTGAATCTGATTCTCAATACGAATCTTGTGTTGCATGAAACCAATGCCCCCTTTGATCAAGATTCCCGAGTTCGGATTGGTTTTCTTCAATGAAAACAGTTTCCCTCCGTTCGCTGTAACCATAAAGCCACGTTCTTGAATCAAAATTTCAGAAATCTCACCTTGGTTAGAAATGATCTCGCCATTCTCGGTCAACAGGTTTTGCAACAGGCCTGGTTCGGTGACATCGGTTCCGAAAATGTAAACACCCTCTACGCCGTAAAACCAGTTCTTGTCGTCTTTGATGTGAAAGCTCAATCCAATGCTGGAGTTATTCCCGAAGCGTTGCGCCATATCACCTGCCGGAATCTGGTATCCGTAGTTGAATGAAATTTGAGGAGAGAATACCAATGAGTCTGCTACGTTTCGCTGCGCTAGCGCGGAATTGGACAGCAATAATACCCCAAAGGTCAATGTCAAAAATGAGAGAATCGTTTTCACCTTCATACTTCTGCGAAGTTAGTGAGTATCCATGAACCGTTGACAGTGGGTAAATCATTGTTAACGAACCCTTGGGTCTGTTACAATTGACGTATATTCGCCGCGATTTCATCCACCTATCATATGAGTGATATCCAAATGGTTGACCTCAAGGGTCAATACAACCGCATCAAGTCACAGATTGACAGTGCAATTCTTGATGTTGTTGCCTCTTCTGCCTACATCAACGGACCAGAAGTAAAGAAATTTCAAGCCGAGCTTGAGGAATTCCTCAGCGTGAAACACGTGATTCCATGTGCCAATGGAACGGATGCGCTTCAAATCGCATTGATGGCTCTTGGATTAGAACCTGGAGATGAGGTGCTCACACCGAACTTCACCTTCATTGCTACACCTGAGGTTTCAGCTTTGTTGAACCTCAAACCGGTGATTGTCGATGTGACCGAAGATTCATTCGTCATCGACCCTGAAGACATTCGTCGCAAGATTACTCCAAAGACCAAGGCTATTATTCCTGTTCATTTGTTTGGTCAATGTGCCAACATGGAGGAGATTCTAGCCATTGCCAAAGAGCATGGCATCGCTGTGATTGAAGATACAGCGCAGGCTATCTCTAGTGACTTCACTTTCAGCAATGGAGAGAAGCACATGGCAGGAACCATGGGTGACTTTGGATGTACGAGCTTCTTCCCTTCTAAAAACCTCGGTTGTTACGGAGACGGAGGAGCCTTGTATACGAATGATGACGAACTCGCTGCGAAGGCACGTCAGATTGCCAATCACGGAATGAAGGTTCGCTACTACCACAACATGGTAGGGGTGAATTCTCGTCTTGATAGCATCCAAGCGGCGATTCTTCGCATCAAGCTGCGCGAACTCAACGATTACTGTGATCGTCGTCGCAAGGCTGCTGACACTTATGACAATTACTTCGCGAATGTACCGGAGCTTACTACTCCATACCGCGACCCAAGAACAACGCATACCTTCCATCAATACACCCTTAAGGTGAAAGGTGCTGACCGTGACGCTCTGCAAAAACACATGATGGATAGTGGCATCCCAGCGATGATCTACTACCCTGTGCCACTGCACTTACAAGAGGCGTTCGCACATCTCGATGGAAAAAAGGGAGACTTTCCTACAACGGAAATGCTTTGTGAGCAGGTAATTAGCCTGCCAATGCATACAGAACTAACAGAGGAACAGCTGGAGCGCATTGCCACTACACTAATCAGCTTCCTTGAAAAAAATCGAAACCAATGAATATCGCCGTTATTGGAACAGGTTACGTAGGACTCGTTACGGGTACTTGCTTCGCCGAAACAGGAAATAACGTTGTATGTGTCGACATCGATAAAGATAAAGTCGATCGCATGCGCAATGGTGAAGTACCGATTTACGAACCACACCTTGACGTTCTTTTTGAACGCAACGTAAATGCCGGACGTCTACGCTTCACTACAGATATTGAAGAAGTTATTGAAGACGCCGAGATCATTTTCTTGGCACTTCCAACACCTCCAGGAGAAGATGGATCTGCTGATTTATCATACGTACTTGGAGTAGCTGATCACCTTGGCCGTATCATGAAAGACTACAAAGTAGTTGTAGATAAGAGCACGGTTCCTGTAGGTACAGCAGAGAAAGTTCGCGATGCCATAGCAGCTAACGCGAATGTTCCTTTTGACGTAGTCAGTAACCCTGAATTCCTTCGTGAAGGATTTGCAGTGGATGATTTCTTGAAGCCTGACCGTGTGGTTGTCGGAGTGAGCTCTGAACGCGCACGCAAGGTGATGGAAGAGCTATACAAACCTTTCGTACGTCAAGGGAACCCACTCATCTTTATGGATGAAAAATCAGCTGAGCTAACGAAGTACGCAGCTAACTCATTCTTGGCGACGAAGATCACCTTCATGAATGAGATCGCGAACTTCTGTGAGCTTGTTGGAGCTGACGTAGATAAGGTTCGTCTTGGAATGGGTACAGATACACGAATTGGAAAGCGTTTCCTTTTCCCAGGAATTGGATACGGTGGCTCTTGTTTCCCAAAAGACGTTCAAGCACTAGCGAAATCAGGACGTGAAGCTGGTCACGAATTCGAAATTCTCGAAGCAGTGATGGGCATCAACAATATGCAGAAGACGATTCTCTTCCCTGCGATCAAGGATTACTTCGGAGGAAACCTCAAAGGTGTAAAAATCGCGTTGTGGGGTCTTGCCTTCAAGCCGGAGACGGATGACATTCGTGAGGCACCGTCATTGTATATGATTGAGAAACTCACATCTGAAGGGGCTCAGGTAGTAGCCTACGACCCTGAAGCTATGGGTAACGTTGAGAAACTGCTCGGACATCGCATCACTTACGCAGAGAATGAATACGACGCATTGAATGGTGCAGACGCATTGTTGATCTGCACTGAATGGAGCATTTTCCGCAACCCTGATTTCAAAGCAGTTGCTGATCGATTGACTAACCAAGTCATCTTCGATGGTCGTAACCTTTACGATCTAGACAAGATGCGCGACAATGGCTTCCACTACAAGAGCATTGGTCGTGAAACGATCTATAACCGTTCGGAAGTTCCTACAAACTAATTGAATGAAACGAGTTCTTATTACCGGAGCTGCCGGTTTCCTTGGTTCTCACTTATGTGACCGCTTTATCGCTGAAGGTTGCCATGTTATTGGTATGGATAACCTGATTACCGGCGACATGAAGAACATCGAACACCTGATGCCTCTCGAACGATTCGAGTTCCATCACCACGATGTATCTAAATTCGTTCACGTGGCAGGAGACCTCGATTACGTACTTCACTTCGCCTCTCCAGCGAGTCCGATCGACTACCTGAAGATTCCTATTCAAACATTGAAAGTAGGCTCCCTAGGGATCCACAACTGTTTAGGATTGGCGAAAGCGAAGAACGCTCGCTTGTTGATTGCCTCAACTTCTGAAGTTTACGGTGATCCATTGGTACACCCACAAACAGAAGATTACTGGGGGAATGTAAACCCGGTAGGACCTCGTGGCGTTTACGACGAAGCAAAACGATTCCAAGAAGCCATGACCATGGCTTACCATACATACCACGGGTTGGAGACTCGCATCGTGCGCATCTTCAATACGTACGGACCACGCATGCGCCTTAACGACGGACGTGTACTTCCTGCCTTCATCGGACAGGCTTTGCGTGGAGAAGACCTCACGGTATTCGGTGACGGTTCTCAAACACGTTCATTCTGTTACGTAGACGACTTGGTAGAAGGTATTTATCGCCTACTTCTTTCTGACTACGCGCAGCCTGTGAACGTTGGAAACCCTGACGAGATCACTATTGGTGACTTCGCAGAAGAAATCATCAAGTTGACAGGTACAGATCAGAAAGTGATCTACAAAGACCTTCCAGCAGATGATCCGAAGCAACGTCAGCCAGACATCACCAAGGCGCGTGAGATTCTTGGATGGGAACCTAAGGTATCGCGTTCAGAAGGACTGAAGATTACTTATGAATACTTCAAGTCGCTTCCTCAAGAAGAACTCTACAAAAAAGAACATAAGAGCTTCGACTCTTACATTCGCTCCTGATGGATTACTTCGCACACGAAACTGCTGTTATTGACGAGGGCTGCCAAATTGGTAATGGAACCAAGATCTGGCACTTCTCACACATTATGCCGAATGCGGTGATTGGCCAAGGATGTAACATTGGCCAAAACGTCGTGATCTCCCCTGAGGTTGTGCTGGGCGATAATGTGAAGGTGCAGAACAACGTGTCGATTTATACAGGAGTAACATGCGAAGACGATGTATTCCTCGGACCAAGCTGCGTGTTTACCAATGTGATCAACCCAAGATCAGCTGTGAACCGCCGTGGTCAATATGCCACCACCGTAGTCAAAAAAGGCGCTAGTATTGGAGCCAACGCGACCATCGTGTGTGGAAATGACATTGGAGAATTCGCCTTCATCGGGGCCGGGTCAGTAGTGACCAAGCATGTCCCAGCCTACGCACTCATCATCGGAAACCCCGGTAAACAGTCAGGTTGGATGAGTGAATTCGGGCACAAACTTGATTTTAGTAATGACAATATTGCCGTTTGTCCGGAGAGTAACGACAAATACAAGCTGGAAAACGGAAAAGTCCATAAACTTGCACCAAGCAATTAGATGATGATCTACGACAAACTACGCAACAAAGAAGCCACGATGGCCGTGGTAGGACTAGGATACGTTGGACTACCAATCGCACTTGAGTTCGCTCGCGACATCAAAGTGATTGGTTTCGACATCAATCAGAAGCGCGTTGACATGATGCGCAACAACATTGACCCGTCGAATGAGCTTCCTTCATCTGCCTTTGAAGGATGTGACATTGAGTTCACGGCTGATATCGAAGACTTGAAGAAGGCGAACTTCTTCGTGATCGCGGTACCAACTCCGATCAACTCTAGCAACCAGCCTGACCTAGGTCCTGTTTTGGCTGCTTCACGCAGTGTAGGTTCTGCCTTGAAAAAGGGAGACTACGTGATCTACGAATCAACAGTATACCCAGGATGTACAGAAGACGATTGTGTTCCTGTTCTTGAAGAAGTTTCTGGACTAAAGTTCCATGAAGACTTCAAGGTAGGTTACTCTCCAGAGCGCATCAATCCAGGTGACAAGCAACACACAATCCGTACGATTGTGAAGGTTGTTTCTGGTTCTGACGAAGAAGCACTAGAAGAGATTGCGAAGACTTACGAGATCGTTATCGACGCCGGTGTTCACCGTGCGGCGAATATCAAAGTAGCTGAAGCATCAAAAGTGATTGAGAACACGCAGCGTGATGTGAACATCGCCTTGATCAACGAACTCTCAATCATCCTAAACCGCGTAGGTATCAACACCTATGATGTACTGGAATGTGCAAAGACAAAGTGGAACTTCTTGAACTTCACTCCTGGTCTTGTGGGCGGACACTGTATTGGTGTTGACCCTTACTACCTGACCTTCAAAGCGAAGAAACTAGGTTACCACGCACGAGTGATCAATAGTGGTCGTTACGTGAATGATAGCATGGGCTTCTACGTAGGTAAGCAAACAGTGAAGCGCATTCTTGATCAAGGAAAGAACATCCTCGACGCACGCGTTTTGGTAATGGGTATGACCTTCAAAGAAAACGTGAGTGACATTCGTAACTCGAAGGTGATTGATGTTATTCAAGAGCTTGATTCATTCTCGGTAAACGTAGACGTTGTTGACGTTCATGCTGATCCTGAAGAAGTGAAGCACGAGTACGATATCGATCTAGTAGCGGAGCCGGAAAAAGGTGGATACGATGCGGTTATTGTTGCCGTGAACCACAAAGAGTACATGGGCTTCGATCAAGATTACTTCAAGTCGCTCATGCGCGATGACAAAGGTGTCTTGGTTGATGTGAAGGGTATCCTTCGTGATGACATCACTGACCTCGTTTACTGGAGCTTATAATTCGAACAGCATATGACTTTTGAACGCACGATCCTCATCACCGGCGGTGCCGGGTTTATTGGGTCCCATCTGCTGCGTTTGATGGTCAACAAGTACCCGCAAACGCGTTTTGTCAATTTTGACGCGCTTACCTATGCGGGGAATCTTGCGAACCTTCACGACATTGAATCGAAGGAGAATTACATCTTCTTCAAAGGAGACATAACCTCTCCTTCCGATGTCAACGAAGCTTTTGACAAGTATGTACCTGACGGCATCATCCATTTAGCTGCTGAAAGCCACGTTGACCGCAGTATTGAAGATCCTTTGGCCTTCATTCGCACCAACGTACTCGGAACAGGAGTACTCATGAATGCTTGTCGCCAGCACTGGAAAGACAACTTCGAGGGCAAGCGATTCCACCACGTTTCTACCGATGAAGTATTTGGTTCATTGGGAGCTGAAGGTTTCTTTACTGAGACTACAGCGTATGATCCTCGTAGCCCTTACTCAGCTTCGAAGGCTTCCTCAGACCACCTTGTAAGCGCCTACCACCACACCTACGGCTTGCCAGTGGTGATTTCGAATTGCTCGAATAACTACGGAAGCCATCAGTTTCCTGAGAAGCTGATTCCATTGATGATTCGCAATATCATTCAAGAAAAACCGCTTCCTGTTTATGGTGAGGGTATCAATGTTCGCGATTGGCTTTTCGTTGAAGATCACGCTTCCGCCATTGATGTTATTTTCCACAAGGGAATCGAGGGCGAAACCTACTGCATCGGCGGTGAGAATGAGTGGCGAAACATTGACCTAGTGAAGCTTCTTTGCAAGGTAATGGACACGCTGTTAGGTCGTCCTGACGCTAGCGCGGAACAGTTGATCACCTTTGTGAAAGACCGCGCCGGACACGACTTGCGTTACGCTATTGATGCGACCAAGCTAGCTACCGAACTCGGCTGGAGACCTTCATTGACTTTTGAAGAAGGGTTGCGAAAAACAGCGGAGTGGTACCTCAACAACCAGGCTTGGTTAGAGGAAGTTACTTCAGGATCTTATCAAGAATACTACGAGCGTCACTACTTGAATCGCTAGAGTAGGCTATCTTTACAACATGTCGATCTTCACGAAACTATTCCGGAAGAACAAAGTGCTGGAGCCGATCGATCTTTCCCCGCTCAAGGTAGATATGCACTCACACCTCATCCCTGGTATTGATGATGGGTCACCTGACATGCGCACTACGCTCGACTTACTTCGTCGATTTGAAAAAGCGGGCTACAAGAAAGTGATCACTACTCCGCATATCATGAGTGATTACTATCGCAACACCAGCGCCATCATTCGCAGCGGACTAGAACGTGTTAAAGAACATGCTGCTAAAGCTGAAATCAACCTTGAACTTGACGCGGCGGCTGAATACTATCTCGATGAGCATTTCGACAAACTCATCGAAGCAGAAGATGTATTGACTTTTGGGAATAAAAACGTCCTTTTCGAGCTCCCATTCATGGCTGAGCCAGACATGCTCAAAAGCACCCTCTTCAAGCTTCAAATGGCAGGCTACAGACCAATCTTAGCTCACCCAGAACGTTACCCATACTGGCATAAAGAGCCACAGAAGATCAGAGACCTCGCAGACCGTGACATCCTGCTCCAAGTGAACATTGGTTCATTCACAGGCACTTACTCCCCAGGAGTCCAAAAAGCCGCTGAATGGATGGTCAAAGAAAACCTCGTTGACTTCATTTCCACAGATTGCCACCATCACGGGCACTTAGACCTTCTAGACCAAGCACGCCGTCTACCATCAATTCATGATGTCATGGCAAGTGGAAAGCTGAAAAACAGCACCCTTCTCTAGAAGAATGTGGAACCTGGAATGTTGAACGAAGCCTCTGCAATACGTTCGGTCATAACAGTCAATTACGTATCACAAGAGCAATAACCAGAACCAAACATAAGCCTTAAGCCATATGCCTTAGGCCTAGATTCCTAGTCTCCTACCTCCGCCAACTTCACCGTCAACCCATCCATATCATCTGCAAGATGGATTTGACATCCTAAGCGGCTATTGTCTTCAACGAAGAATGCTGAATCTAGCATGGCTTCTTCATCTTCAGACATTTCAGGAAGTTCGTGATCAGACTGGATGTACATGTGGCAAGAAGCACACATGGCCATTCCGCCGCATGTTCCTTCTACCGGGAGTTCGTAGCTTTTGCACAACTCCATCATGTTCATTCCCATATCTGTTGGGGCTTCTAGCTCATGAGATGTGCCGTCACGATCGACGACCGTTACTTTGATGATACTCATATCTAGAATCCGTTAACACCGTTTACGGTAGTGTACTTCAGTACGTAGTTCTTATCTGGGTAGATACGCTTGAATGCAGACTGCACCATCAACGTCGCCTCGTGGAAACCACACAGGATCAACTTCAACTTACCTGGGTAAGTATTGATGTCTCCAATCGCGTAGATTCCAGGAACGTTCGTGCTGTAATCGAAGGTATTCACCTCGATGGCATTTTTAGAGATGTTCAACTTCCAGTCGGCAATCGGACCTAGTTTCGGCGATAGCCCGAACAAAGGAACCCAGTGATCAGTACCAATCTTCTTCTCACCTTCTTTCGTCTTCACAACAACACCTTCCACGTGAGCATCTCCATCGATACCAACTACCTCTGCTTCAGTCATCAGATTGATCTTGCCAGCACCAGCCATATCAAGAACTTTCTGCACGCTATCAGGGTGACCACGGAATGAGTTGCGTCGGTGAATCATCGTTACTTCAGATGCAACACCTTCAGCTAAGAAGATCGTCCAGTCAAGAGCTGAATCTCCACCTCCAGAGATCACCACCTTCTTTCCTTTGTAGAAGTTAGGATCCTTGATGATGTACTCTACTCCTTTATCCTCGAAATCAGCAAGGTTTGGAACAGGTGGTTTACGTGGCTCAAAGCTTCCAAGTCCTGCTGCAATAGCAATTACTGGAGCCTTGTGAACTGTTCCACGATTCGTTGTCACGATGAAGTGGCCATCCTCTGTTTCTTCAATTTGATCTGCCCGCTCTCCGAGGGTAAACCCTGGCTTGAACGGTTCAATTTGTCTCATGAGGTTATCTACAAGGTCGCCGGCCAATACTTCCGGGAACGCAGGAATATCGTAGATAGGTTTCTTCGGATAGATCTCAGCACATTGTCCACCTGGTTGTGGTAGTGCGTCAATCAAATGACAACGCAATTTCAGCAATCCCGCTTCGAACACCGTGAACAGTCCTACTGGACCTGCACCAATGATCAGGATATCTGTTTCGATCATTCTCTCAAAATTTGGGCAAACTTACTCAAAATGGACGTGCCATGAGTTGACTTGCGTCAGTGGAACAAGTCGAGCGTGTTAATGTTCGAAGTTGTATCTTACCACCTCACGAGAACACGACCATGAGAAAACTATTCCTCTTTGCGCTATTCCTTGCGCCAGCCTTGACTTACGGACAATGTGACGGCGATCGTTACTTCAACTTTGTATTTGAAGAATTTACAGAAGTAGAAGACATTGTTTACGGTGAAAACATCAATAGTACCGGCGTTAGCCAAGAACTCCTATTGGATGTCTACACTCCAAACGGTGATACAGAAGCGCTTCGCCCCCTCGTTATCGTGGTGCACGGTGGGTCTTTCATTGCTGGTAGCAAAGACGAAGTGGATGTCGTTCCAATTAGTGAAGACCTCACAAAAATGGGCTACGTAGTTGCTTCGATCAACTACCGTTTGGGAATCAGCTTGCTTCAAGATATTGAAATCAGTGCAACGAGTGCTGTAGTTCGTGGTTTCCACGATGGCAAAGCAGCGGTTCGTTACTTCCGCAAAGACGTAGCAGAAAATGGAAATCAATATGGTATTGACCCAGACCGCATCTACATGTTAGGTGTGAGTGCCGGTGGATTCGTGGCGCTTCACAACGCTTACCTAGACGACGTTTCTGAAATCCCAGCAGTTGTGGATCAGACCTTGCCTGGTCTCGGTGGAGGCGTTGAAGGAGAAAGTGGAAACGAAGGATACTCTTCTGAGATCCATGGTATCGTGAATATCGCAGGAGCATTGGCTGACACTGCATACATCGACCAGAATGATGTTCCAGTATTGAGTCTTCACGGAACGGGTGATACAGTTGTGCCATTCGGAAGCGACGTACTTCAGCTATTCGGAGCCATCGACGTAGTAGAAGTTGATGGTAGTTCATCTGTGCATGAAGCGGCAGAAGAAAAAGGACTCCTCCACTGCTTTGAAATCTATGAAGGTCAAGGACACGTTCCGCACGTAGAAAATGAGGCGTACTATGACACTACACGCTCATTCACAGCGAGCTTCTTAGGACACTTAGCTTGTCCACAATTTGAATTGAACTGTGAATACCGTGAGTTAACTGGAGGCGTGAATGTGCAAGAGATCACTAACCAATACTCATTCCGAGTATTTCCGAATCCGGTAAATGACATCGTCAACATCGAAGTACCAGGCTTGGAAGGGAAGAACCTCCAGATCTATAACAACCTCGGTCAGTTGGTTGATGAGCAGCGCATTGATCGCGCGATTCTCACGAAAGAACTGAGTGGCCTCCCTGCTGGAACCTACACTTTTGTGGTTGTTGCAGATGATCAAGCTATCCATCGCAAGGTGATTATTCAGTGAGTTTAGAAATCATTGACGATGGGTTCCAAGAAAAAAGACTTCGGGAAAACGCCCAGCGTGCGAAATCGGTAATTACTGTTCTGTATGTCTACGGGGCGCTGCAGCTTGTTGCGCTGTTACCGGGAGTGGCAGAGTACATTGCTCTTTCTGAATCTGAGAACATAAGTGAATTCTCTCAGCGCTATGCTGAAAACAGTAATGCCGAGTTGTGGAATGCGATTGATCTTCTGACAAGTCCTTTGTCTATGATTGCATCGATTCTACTCATCGTATTCTGGATTATGTGGATGAGGCGAGCTTATTACAACATTGAGCAAGTCGCACAGTCTACACTTCCATACACGAATGCTGCTTGCGCATGGTCTTGGTTTGTTCCTATCCTCAATCTTTTTCTTCCCTATCTCTTGATGAGAAGAATCTGGAAGGAAACTCAAGACAACCTGAATATCAATGAACGCCTCAAAGAATCCGACGCTGTGATCACCTTATGGTGGGTAGTGTACATAGGCGGGTCAATCCTGGTCTCTTCTATTGTAGCCTACAGCATATACATCACCTACGTCGGCATTGACATGGAGTCGCCCATCTGGATTTACGAAGACGTCTATTACAACCGTCTTAAAACCCTCTCCATACTCGGGATAATATCCTCAGTAATTCAAGGTCTATTCGGATGTATCGCCGCCGGAATGGTGGTCAATAAAGTCTCAGGACTAGAAAAGATGCTTTGGGAACAGGATCGTGAGCGACTTACTTCCCAAACGGTGTAGCCGTCTCAGGATCTGGCAGGTTGATCGCTTCTACCGACTTCACTTCTGGAGCAACTGATCGGATTGCCTCCTCAACTCCTGCCTTCATCGTCATCATGCTCATTGAACAGTTCGAACAGGCACCATGAAGCTCTACTAGTACGCGAAGGTCGTCTGTGACTTCAACGAGTGAGATATCTCCTCCATCTCCACGAAGGAATGGACGAAGTTCTTCAAGCGAGTGTTCGATCTTTTCTTTTAGGTCTTTCATCCCTGGTTAGGATATTGCATTTTGACATCAACAGTTTGACTTGGCGGAAGGTTGCTTACGCGGTCATCAACTGACTTAACAAAGTTACTGATAATTCCCTGGAAAGCTTCGCTGGCAATGGTGCCCTCTTGCAGCACTGCTGGACGCCCAACATCACCTGCTTCACGAATGCTTTGTACAATTGGCAGTTCTCCCAAGAAAGGAACATTCAATTGCTCTGAAAGCTGCTTCGCTCCATTCTCTCCAAAGAGGTAGTACTTCTTTTCAGGTAATTCCGGAGGAGTGAAGAACGACATGTTTTCGATGATCCCTAGCACAGGAACATTGATACTATCAAGTTGGAACATACTTACCCCTTTGCGCGCATCAGCCAAGGCCACTTCTTGTGGCGTGCTGACAATGACTGCCCCAGTCAAAGGCACAGCTTGCACTACAGAGAGGTGGATATCACCAGTTCCTGGAGGTAAATCAACAATCATGTAATCCAAATCACCCCAATACGCGTCATTGAATAATTGCGTCAAGGCCTTCGTAGCCATCGCCCCTCGCCACACAATCGCTTGTGACACATCAGCAAAGAAACCAATGGAAAGTACCTTTACACCGTAATTACGAAGTGGCTCGATATACTGCTTCCCTCCTACTTCAACCGCTCTCGGTTTGTCATGCACAAGGTCAAACATCAACGGAGCGCTTGGTCCGTAAATATCTGCGTCTACCAACCCCACTTGGAATCCGTTGGCTGCAAGGCCGGCTGCAAGGTTCGCTGCAACAGTTGACTTACCAACGCCACCTTTACCAGAAGCCACGGCAATGATATGCTTCACTCCTGGTAGGGTACGACGTGTTTCCGCTGTCTGCTCCTGTTTTGGAAGTGCTACAGCACGAATATCTGTCTCCACATCGTCGCCCAACACACGCTGAATGGCAAATTCACATGCTTCTTCCATGCGCTTGCGGCTGTGCATAGCTGGGTTGCTCACCTTCACATTGAAGGTCACCTTATTCCCTTCGATCTTCAGGTCTTCCACCAAATTCAAGGTGACAATGTCTTTCTTCAGATCAGGTTCGATCACATTTTGAAGTGCCTCCAAAACATGCTCGCGATTGACTTCTTTCTTGGGCATAGTACAAAGATAGGGGTATCCGGCGTCCGGCGTCCGGCTTCCGAAATTTTATTCATCAAGCACTACCATTTCTGCCGCCAAGCAAAACGGACGCCGAACGCCGGCCTTAACTTTTCATTTAACCCAATTAACATCTCCCCCTGCTAGCTTGTTCCATGATTCGATTGCTGATTATTCCTGCGCTCTTCTTTTTCGCCTACGGCGGAACGCGACCTGCGGCGCTTCAAGAAACCCCTATGACCTTCCAAGACACCATTGGAGTGCTCGTAGCTGACTCCTTCGTACAGCGTCTAGGTGACGTTCCCGCTATCCAAACGCGCAGTAAACACTACTTCAAATACATTGGAGAAAGTGACTCTGTCTTCATCACTAAGGCGATGACCAACGATCCTCACTTCATTTGCGGTTACCCGAAAGGCCCACTCGTTAAAGACAGTATTTACGAGTTCAAAATCTGTTGGTACCACAAAGGCCGAGAAGGCCTTCCATTCAACAAAATGATGGGCTTTCGTCTGAGCAATGGAGACAACGTACCCTGGCGGTTTAAAGGGCGAGTAGAGGAAGAGGAAGAATAAGAATGAGAGGAAGAATGAAAGGGAGAATAAAAATGAGAATAGAATAGCACCAGAAAGGGCATTCAAACATTTAGCCTTTTCGCCATTTAGCCATTTAGCCATTTAGCCTTTATTAATCCTCAAGAGTAAACGGATCCCAAAACAACTCCTTAAACCCAACTACCGTATCATCCTCCACTTGAATCCCCTCTGCTTCGAGGAGTTCTTGCATCTTGAACGGGTGTTCGAAGTGCATTCTTCCTGAGAGTTGACCGTTTCGATTGACTACGCGATGAGCTGGAACAGGTGGCATTTCATTGAAGCTCGCGTTCATGGCATAACCGACCATGCGCGAAGATCGGGCAGCACCGAGGTACTTTGCGATTGCCCCGTAAGATGTTACTCTTCCTTTGGGGATTAGACGAACGACTTGATACACCGAATCGAAGAAGTCGTTTTGTTTAGCCATTATACTTTGATTCGGATGAAGTGAATCTTCTTCCCTTGCTCCAACCACATGCTTTCGTAGTAGGTGCGAATCTTTAGAAGCTCCGCAAGCTCTTCGTCGATTTCATTGATGAATGAACCGTAAACATCAGCAGAGTTCAACAGGATGTCGTATCCCTTCTCTTGGTACTGCTCTAATGTCCATTCATAGAGCAAAACGCTATCGGTCTTGACGTTGATGAAACTACCTGGCTTCAGGAACTTCTTGTAACGTTCAACAAACAATGGTCCAGTGATACGCTTCGTTCCTTTCTCGTCTTTAGGTTGTGGATCAGAGAAGGTGAGCCAAACGCCATCAATTTCATTCTCGTCAAAGAAGCAGTTGATGAATTCGAGTCTCGTACGCAAGAAAGCCACATTATTCATGCCTTCCTGGTCTGAAATCTTTGCTCCACGCCAGAAACGGTGTCCTTTGATATCTACACCGATGAAATTCTGCTCTGGGTATTTGCGGGCCTGACCAACGGTATATTCACCTTTCCCGCATCCGAGTTCGAGGTGAATTGGACGGTCATTTTGAAATACCTTATCGCGCCACTCCCCTTTCATGAAGGGTTTGCCGTCGATAGCATCTTGCAACGGAGGTTCGAATACATGATCGAACTTCTCGTTCTCTTTCCATTTCTTAAGCTTTCCTTTACCCATTGGAACAGAATTGAGCCGGTAAATTTAGTGTAATTTGAGTCCATGTATCGGAAACGAGTGATGTATGCGGTGCTTGATTGGGGATTAGGACATGCCACACGCAGTGTTCCGTTGATCGAACGGCTGATTGAGCATGATGTTCAGGTATTCCTCGCCGGTAACGGTAGCAGCCTCGAATGGCTTGCTAAACGTTTTCCTGACCTTGAATTTCTGGAGAAGCCAGGCAAAGCCATCCGCTACTCGAAATTTTTCAATACGCTGAAGATTGCGCAGCAGGCCCCTTCCTTTTTGGCGAGTGCACTTGCGGAAAAAGAATGGACTCAAGAAATGGTTCGAGACCTTGCACTGCGCGGAATCATCTCAGATAATTGCTACGGAATCGTTTCTGAAAAATGTCCTTCGGTACTGATCTCACATCAGCTGAATCTTCCGGTTCCATCCATCATGCGTTCACCAGCGCAACGCATCATCAAACGCCTCACCGCTAATTTCAACGAGGTATGGATTCCAGACTTGGATTCCTCTTCCGCGCTAGCGGGAAAATTATCTCACCCAGACTCCACGGGAAAAGGCAGATACATTGGACTACTTTCGCAATTCAAGTCAGTTGAAGAACCCGCACCAACAGAGCTTTTAGGAATGGTTTCAGGCCCTGAACCACACCGGACGTTAATGCAAGAGGCCATGGTGAGATTGTTTGAAGCTGACACTCGCGAAGCAGTTATCGTCACAGGCAAACCCGGTGGAGGCACCGAGGTGAAAGACAACGTCACCATCATCCACGACCCCGAACCACAGCAGCTCGCAGAACTGCTCTCCGGCGCCCAAACCATCATCTGCAGAAGCGGCTACTCCAGCCTCATGGACCTCGCCACCTTGGGAAAAAGGGCGGTCATCATTCCAACTCCAGGACAACCAGAACAAGAATTTCTTGCAGATCACTGGGCAGAGCAATTCGGCTTCACGGTCATGGAACAAAAACAACTTGAGAAAGCCGAGCAAGTACCTACTGTTACAGGAACTCCACCTGTAGCGACGGCGAATACGGTGGCGACGGCAATCTTAGACCACTTTATCGAGAGGCTTTAGGCGATAGGCGTTAGGCTTTAGTTAGGGTCACCCTAGACTCTCGACGCTAGACTCTCGACGTTAGACCCTCGTCTCTAGACTAGAGAATTGGATTACCTTTGAATCATGCTAACTCCCCCAAACGACGAACAATTCATGCGTATGGCCATCCGCGAAGCGGAGAAGGCTTTGGACCAGGATGAAATCCCGGTGGGTGCGATCATTGTAGCGAAAGGTCAAGTAATTGCACGTGGTCATAATTTGACTGAACGATTGCATGACTTCACTGCTCATGCTGAAATGCAGGCTTTCACAGCAGCTTCAGAATTCCTTGGAGGAAAGTTTCTCGATCAGTGCACCTTGTATGTGACACTTGAGCCTTGTCCGATGTGCGCCGGGGCTGCTTTTTGGACGCGAATTGGACGTGTTGTTTTCGGTGCTTACGACGAAAAACGAGGCTACCAGCGTTTCCAGAGCAAAATGCCTGATGAACATGTGCTTCATCCTCGCACCGCAGTGAAAGGTGGGGTGTTAGAAGAAGAGTGTGCTGAGCTTCTCAAAGAGTTCTTTCAGAAGAAGCGACAGCAGCGGTTGAATTGATCACCACTCGAATGCAACGATAGGCAGCGCCAAGAAGGCCATTGCAAGTAAGATCAATACTACCATCAATTTCCAAATCCATTTCAGCCACTGACCGAAAGGAATCTTCGCGATACTAAGGATCCCCATGGTTACACCACTGGTCGGAATAATCAAGTTAAAGAGCCCATCACCGAATTGATAAGCGAGGACTGATGTTTGACGACTGATTCCAATCAAGTCACCTAGCGGTGCCATAATCGGAATAGTAATCGCTGCTTGACCTGAACCACTTGGGATAAAGAAGTTGATGAATCCCTGTACCAAGAACATCAATTGAACAGCCACCACCTTTGGAAGTCCATCTACCGCACCTGACATCGCATGAAGGATCGTGTCAATGATTTTACCGTCTTGCGCTATGAGTAGAATACTCTTCGAAAGAGCAATCACAAGAGCTGCCGGCAACATCTCTTTCGCCCCTTTGTAGAATGCATTCACTGTGCCTTGCATACCGAGCTTTCCTACAATAGCCGAGAGAAGTCCAAGCACCACAAATAGTCCTGAGATTTCTGCGATGTACCACCCTTGCCAAATAGCTCCGACGATGACCGCAACTAACGAAAGGAAGAAGAGAAACAGGATCAGTTTTCTTCGTCCGTTAAACTCACCCGTTTCCGGCACCTTTTCATCTAAGTCGAGTTCTGGTAAGAAACGCATCTCTGGATTCGCAATGAGTTTCCGCGCATAGCGCATCACATAAATAGAAGCGGCAATGACGAAGGCCGCGCAAACCAAGGTTCGATATCCAGCACCGCTGAAGAGTTGAACATCTGCGATTCCGTGGGCGATTCCAACAGTGAAAGGATTGAAGGCTGCTCCAGCAAAACCAACACCTGCGCCGATGAAAGGTATTGCTACTCCTACGAAGGCGTCGAATCCCAAATTCCGCGCTAGCGGGAGAGTGATTAGAACGAAAACCAAGGTCTCTTCGCTCATTCCGAAAGAATATCCAGCAAGCGCAAATACCGCCATCAACACTGGAATCAACATCACAGAATTTCCAGGCTTTTCTTTGGCACGCTTTAAAACGCCTTGCAGTGCTGAGTCAATGGCTCCTGTTGCCATCAAAATCGAGAAGGCACCACCGACCAGAATAACAAAGGCAATGATATCTGCAGCAGCCTCAAACCCTTCGAGAGGCGCCGTGAAAGAGCGAAAGAATGATTGCGGAGCCGGATCAACATCATGATATGTTCCAGCCTGAACCAGGGTCTTTTCTTTTCCGTTGACCATTTCAACGGCACGGTCAAATTCACCTGCGGGAATGATCCAAGTCAATCCAATCGCCATGACCATGATGATGGCCACAATAACAAGAGCATCGAGAGTTCGCTTCATGGGCACAAAATAGTGATCGAATCAGACAAAGTCTCGAAACCACCATGACTCTTTATCGTACATTTGGCTGTCGATTAGGAGCTATGCTTGAAATTACGAAGAAGTTTATTCAGGACCTGCAGGCCGACATCCATGCAGGTAAGGACGCAGAGATCAGCGCGAAAGTAGCTGACCTCCACCCTGCCGACCTTGCTGAAATCTTCGATGAAGTGAAGCATGATGAAGCGGTTTACATCTACAAATTGCTTCACAAAGACCTCGCCGCTGACATGCTTGTCGAGCTTGAAGAAGATGTGCGAGAGAAGCTTCTAGGCTCCCTTACCAGTCGTGAAATTGCCCAAGAAATCATCGATCGTATTGATTCTGACGACGCGGCAGACATGATCTCTGAACTTCCAGAAGAGAAGATTGAAGAGATTATTTCTCACATTGACGATGAAGAACAGGCGAGCGACTTGATTGACCTTCTGAATTACGAAGAAGGTACAGCTGGAGCCTTGATGGCGAAAGAGCTAGTCAAAGTCAACCAGAACTGGAATGTGGCGCAGTGTATTCGCGAAATGCGATTGCAGGCTGAAGACATTGAAAACGTCTACACGATCTACGTGGTTGATGACCAAGACACCCTTCTAGGTAAGCTTTCGTTGAAAAAGCTGCTGTTCAGCTCTACTTCTACCCGATCATTGATTCGAGACATCTACAACCCGAAAGAGTTGAAAACGGTAGGTGTAGAAGACGATGCCGATACGGTGGTAACCACCATGGAGAAATATGACTTGGCAGCTGTACCAGTTGTCAATGATGCGAACCAGTTGTTGGGTCGAATCACCTTCGATGATGCCATGGACGTTCTTCGTGAAGAGAGTGATCGCGATTACCAGCTCGCTTCTGGTATCTCGGAAGACGTTGAATCAGATGATAGCATTTGGGAACTCACCCGCGCTCGCCTACCATGGTTGTTGATCGGTATGGCTGGTGGAATCTCTGGTGCCTATGTCATTGGCGCATTTGATATCGAAAAGAATCCGGGAATGGCCTTGTTCATCCCGTTGATTGCGGCGATGGGAGGAAATGTTGGTGTGCAATCAGCGGCCATCGTTGTGCAAGGTTTGGCGAACAAGAGCATCAAGACCAATGAGATTGCCAAACGACTAGGAAAGGAACTTGGCGTTGGTGTGTTGAACGGACTAATTTGTGCAGTCATCATTTTGTTGGCTAGCTACATCCTGAATTTCGGTCTGGCGTTGAGTCTTACGGTGAGTATCGCTTTGTTGGCGGTTATCATCTTCGCGGCTCTGTTTGGTACATTCATTCCGCTCGTACTTGATCGCTACAAGATTGATCCTGCCTTGGCTACAGGTCCCTTTATCACCACAGCCAATGATATTATCGGTTTGATCATCTACTTCCTTGTCGGAAACATCATCAGCGGCATTTTCTAAATGAGAGTTCTATTTATTGACCAGGTCCATGAAATCCTTGAGCAGCGTTTGACCGCCCATGGATGTATCTGTGAGCACGATCATTTTAGTTCATATGATGAAATTCTCGAGAAGCTACCTGCCTATCAAGGGGTAGTAATTCGCAGTCGCATTCCCGTTGACCAGGGCTTCTTCGATGCTGCTTCACAGTTGAAGTTTATTGCTCGTAGTGGTGCTGGTTTAGAAAATATTGATCTCGCTATCGCGGAATCGCGAGGTATTCAAGTGTTCAATTCTCCTGAAGGAAATCGAGACGCGGTGGGTGAGCAAGCCATCGGTATGCTCCTCATGCTTGCTAATCATTTAAAGCGGGCCGACAACGAAGTGCGTCAAGGCATCTGGAGGAGAGAAGAAAACCGCGGTTGGGAACTAGCGGAGAAAACAGTGGGTATTATCGGATTCGGGAAAATGGGTTCCGCGCTAGCGGAAAAACTACAAGGATTCCGATGCCGTATCATTGCCTATGACAAGTACAAAAAAGTCGAATTCCCCGGTGTTGAAGACGTCTCGCTGGATTATCTCCAGGCTGAATCAGACATCATCAGCCTCCATCTCCCACAAAGTGAAGAAACGCATCATTATGTTGATGCAGCCTTCATTGAAGCGTGCGCTCGTCCGTTCATATTAATCAATACTGCCCGCGGCAAAAACGTTGATACGGAAGCACTTGTTGAAGGCCTTCGTAATCAAACGATCGCCGGAGCATGTTTGGATGTATTAGAATACGAGAAGCGCTCCTTTGAGAGCCTTTCGGCCGAAGCGCTTCCGGAGGCCTTCCGTTATCTTATTCAGGCCGAAAATGTAGTGCTATCACCTCATGTAGCCGGATGGACACATGAGAGTTATGTCAAGCTCAGCAGCTTTCTTGCAGACAAAATCATCAAGGCGTTCCCTCAGCCATAGTCTGCGCCTCTGAAATGATGTAAGGGTACACTTCGCGAATAGCGATAACTTGCCTACCGAGCGCTTCATTCTCCGGCTGACGTTTCCACTCTGCTTCCATTTCAGTGTAAGTCATTTCAAAACGCTCCTTGGCAATGCGGTCACGTTGTTCCCGAATCGCGGCCTCCAGTTCATTCTGGATGGCGATGTAGAGGTCATAAGATGTCGCGCGATCACAATTCACACTGATGACGGCGCTACCGGGCAGTGCTGAGAACCTTCCCAACTCTTCTACTGCAGCCTCCCAACGGTCAAGTTTCTCCATCGCTTCATTGAAGGTAGCTTGAGAGATTTCTCCCTGATTCAATCGGAGCTGGTAGTTCGTCCGCTTTTCCCGGATGACCTGATCGTTGACCATTTCCCGAACGGGCACTCCCTCGATGGGAGCCAATACTGGAGAAGTAACTCCATCACCATTGGCAACAACAAACTCAACACAGCGTGTTCTCAATTCGCTCACATCGAGTTCTTCTCCATCGACCAAAAGTTGGTCAAAAGCGTTGCTCAGCACCACCAATGCATTGCGATCATTAGTTGGATCGGCTTGACTCGGAGAATCTGAAAAGGGCGGTAGAAATCGTTTGATTCCCTCATCTCCATTGAGCGTGCTAGAGAGTAACCAAAAGATGAGTAGCAGGAAAGCGATGTCAGCCATGGAGGAGGCTGCAATCTGTGGAACTGTACGTTTCATAGGATAATTAGTATTTCCTATTCAACGCCTTCAAACATCACCTTATTCAATTGTCAATCAACACTTTGACCTAATAATCACATATCAAAAAAGGGAACCCAATGGATTCCCTTTTTACTATTTCTTGAATTGAGATTACTCCTCTCCTGTACGGTCACGACGACCTGCAGAGTAGAGTACTTTCAGTGCAGATGCTTTGCGGAGCTCTTGCTTCACATCTGTCACGATTCCCATCTTCGTTTCTTTGTCCACTTTTAGTGAAACCCACATCTTACTTTGCTCAGCTTCGTTGAGCGTTGTACGCTCTTTTTCAACCCATTCATAGATTTCAGCTGGAGAAGCAAAGGCATCGTTCAACTGCATCACAGGATCTGTTCCGTAGCGGGTATCCTGAGGTACACCGATGTTGACGTAGCGAATCAAGTGTTTCTTCTCAATACGGTAGAGCTCAGAGGCGTCAGGTCGGATCACACGAACCTTCTCTTCTTCGGTACGCAATACAGTTGCCACCATGAAGAAGAAAAGAAGCATGAACACGATGTCAGGAAGTGAAGCGGTAGATACCTCTCCAACGACCCTCTTCTTCTTTTTTCCAAATTGTGCCATGTGTGCTTCTGAGTTTAGTTATACACTGCTCCTGCATCCTGTGGCTCAGCCTCAGAGATACGTTGTGGATATACAGCTCGTACAGCGAAGATTTTCTGGCGAGTAAGCTCGTCAGGGCTCTTCTCGTACTTCTCTTCCAAAGCTGAATAAGACATGCCGAATTTCGCCTGCGAGAGCTCGTCACGAAGCTCATTGATGGCTGCTTCCAGCTCGTTATTCACCTGGATGTAAGTATCGTAGCTAGTGTTGCGGTCATTTCGCATAGAAATGATCGCCGATCCAGGAAGCTGGCGGTAATCTCCTCCAAGTAGATCGATGGCCGCGAGTTTATCTCGCCAGCTCTCGAGTACTTTTTGGAATGCCTTTTTCGCATCTGGATCAGATGCTCCACGCACAGCTGCTTCATATTCGGCAACCTTCTGTGCTACGAATGCTTTTCGTACCCATTCTCTCACTGGAAGATCTGGATCTTCTGGAGTCTCTGGGTAGAGTATTCCGTCTCCTGTAGCTGTGAGGAAGTCTTTCGCACGATCCTTCAATCGGTCGATTTTCAATTCTTCACCTTCCACGAGGAGGTCGTTGTTCGCGTTCACAAGTACCACGAATACGTTACGCTCTCGCACTGGAGGAACGTTGACGTCTGGCGGCACCGGTGGTGGTAACTGACGTTTCACCCCTTCGTCCGAGTCGATGGTCGTAGTCACCAGCCAGAAAATCAATAGAAGGAAGGCGATGTCAGCCATCGATCCTGCATTGATTTCTTGTAGTGGTCTTCTTGCCATTCGATTCGGGGTTATTTGAAGAATCGGCTCACCTCAGCCCAAATGATGCTGAGTAGTGCAATTCCTCCTAGGATGTATACAAAGATTACTCCGCCACCTGCAAAAGATGACTCACCTTCAGTTACTTCGATACCTGAGCTTTCGTATGCTGAAAGTACCGTACCGTCTGCTAGAGCGTAGAAACTGATCAATCCGATCACAGCGAATACCGCGAATCCAATAAGAGAACCCATGCGATTTTTGATGTTACCGAAGAAATAGACCAGTCCGAAGATGATCGCTGCTGCTGCACATAGTACGAGCGCACCAACCATCAGGTTGTAAACCCCGTCGAGTAGGCCACCGTAGTTGGCCATCCCCTCGACATACGTTTCTTCAGCAACGCTTGCTCCTGCGATCATGATCAATAGAATTGACCCGATAGCAATGATCAGCGTACGAAGAACCGCTAGTCCGATTTTTAATCCTTGACTTTTCATGCTAAGCCTCCTTATTACTTAGATCGACGCATCTTGTAGAGCATATCTACTAGTTCCATCGAAGATTCTTCCATATCTAGCACTAGGCTATCGATCTTAGAAAGAATGTAGTTGTAGAAAATCTGAAGAATGATGGCTACAATAAGACCCGATACCGTAGTAATCAAGGCTACCTTAATACCACCTGCTACAATAGATGCGTTAATTGTGTTCGCCTCAGCAATCTTATCGAAGGCCGAGATCATACCGATTACCGTTCCCATGAAACCAAGCATCGGTGCGAGTGCGATAAAGAGTGATATCCAAGAAAGACCGCTCTCTAGCTTGCTCATTTCAACTGAACCGTTGTCTTCAATTGCCTTCACCATCTCTTGGAAATCACCGTCGTAACGGTCAAGACCTTGGTAGAAGATTGAAGCAACAGGACCACGAGTGTTACGGCAAACTTCTTTTGCCGCTTCAGCACCACCTGCTTTTAGCGCGTCTTCAACTTTCGCTAAAAGTTTGTCAGTGTTTGTGGTAGCCATGTTCAAGTAAATGATACGCTCGATCGCAAGTGCCAATCCGAAGATTAGACAGATCAATACGAAAGCCATGAACGTTGCACCCCCTTCGATGAAGTAACGCTTCACTGTTTGGTGGAAGCTCAATACTTCACGCTTTTCAGCAGGAGCATCAGCAGCGTCCGCCTCGAGAGCTTCTTTGGCTGCTTGAGCACGGTTTTGAAGGTTCGCAGCAGCTTTCTGAGCAGCAGCGGCAGCAGAATCAGCGCCTGCTTCCATGGCATCGCCAGCTTCGTCTACCATTTCTCCGGCAGCATCTGTTACTTCTTCTGTAATTGTTTCTCCTCCATCTTGAGCAGAAAGATTGTTCGCCAATCCGAATGTAAGAGCTCCGAAGATGGCAATGAACGCAAGCAGTTTTTTCATGGTTCTTTAATTGATTTAACTTCTTGTCTGAATGGGTTAACCTTTAATATTCAGTTATTTCCTTTGTTTGGTTTGTTGACTTAGCGGAGAGACAGGGATTCGAACCCTGGATCCCTTGCGGGAAACACGCTTTCCAGGCGTGCGCCTTAAGCCACTCGGCCACCTCTCCGTGATTTCCACTGACAGGTGACTCGGCATTACTCAAGTTCTAACGCCACTTTCCCTCCTTTAAGTGGGCGGCAAATTACGAAAAAATCAATGAGAACAACAATTCCAAAGCCCTTCAAACACAAGCGATTTCTATACAAGTGAAGAGTAGGATGTCAACTCTCCTCGCATAGGTGTAAGCATCTGATTTCCAAATGTTTCAACATCTCCACACTGGGGTATTAAATACATCATTTTTGTCAGTGCTGCCTCAAAGGTCATATCGGCCGCTGGTATCACTCCTAACTCCATCATGGAAGTACTCGTTGCGTACCTACCTTGCTCTACAAAGCCTTCACTGCATTGCGTCACATTCACCATAAACACGCCCTTTTCGCGCAATTTCCCGAGTTCTTCAATGAACCATGGGAGGTCTGGAGAATTACCTGATCCGAAGGTCTCTATTATCAAACCTTTAAGATTTGGCGTGCTGCAAATCCCTTGCACTACTTCTTTGCGAATACCCGGGAATAATTTCAGCACAGCCACCCTAGAATCCATCTCATATTGGACAGAAAAAGGTGTTTCTTCAGATACTACAGGGAATAAATTGGTTCGAAACTGCACGTGTATGCCTGCTTCGGCTAGCGCCGGAAGATTCGGACTATGAATCGCGTCAAACGCTTCCGTACTGTATTTGTGTGTACGATTTCCTCGATAGAGAGCGGAGCCAAAATAGATGGCTACTTCTCGAATTACCGGAGTATTGTTCGAAGCCATCCCAGCCAGCTGAATGGAAGTAATAAGATTCTCTTTTCCATCGGTACGCAATACCCCTATCGGAAGCTGACTTCCTGTGAATATCACTGGTTTCTGCAATCCACGAAGCATGAAACTCAATGCAGAAGCTGAGTAGGCCATGGTATCTGTACCATGCAGCACCACGAAACCATCATATTGCTCGTAGTTGCTTTCTATCTGGCGCGCCATCTGCTGCCAGTGCTCTACTTGGATGTTTGAAGAGTCCAAGATCGGATCAAAAGAAACGGCGTCAATAACCAGATCAAAGCGTGTCAGCTCAGGAACCTGATGAGAGAGCTGTTCAAAATCAAAAGGAATCAACGAACGCGATTCCGGATCTTCCATCATACCGATGGTGCCTCCTGTATATATGATTAAGACCGATCTAGCCATGACGCAATATGCGAATTAGATGTTGAACAAGCGTTGTGCGTTTGTTGTCGTCAACGCTGCTAGCTCATCGATGGACATTTCAAGTACATCTGCAGAACGCTGGGCTACCAATTGAGTATAGGCAGATTCGTTGCGCTTACCACGATGCGGTTTGGGAGCGAGGTAAGGGCTATCGGTTTCCAGAATGATCTTCGAGCGATCAATAGAAGGCAACACTTTATCGACTCCTCCGTTCTTGAAAGTCACCACGCCACCAATGCCAAAATAGAATCCACCATAGCCATCGATGTGCTGGGCGTGCTCTTCAGTCCCTGTGAAACAATGGAATACACCGGTTAGGCGGTCGTCATTCAATTCATCGAGTAGCGAAAGCGTCTCGTCAAATGCATCTCTCACGTGCAACACCACTGGAAGTCCTTTCTCTTTCGCCCATTCAATCTGAATGCGAAATGCTTCCTTCTGCTCCTCGAGAAAGGTTTTATCCCAGTATAGATCCATCCCCATCTCCCCTACAGCGATGTATTCTCCGTTTTCTAGTTCTGCCTTTAGTGTGGCAAGTACCTCTTGAAAGTCAGCTTTCACAGAACAAGGATGAAGTCCCATCATAGGGTACATCGCATCAGGATGCGCAGCAACAAGGTCTTTCATCCCTTGAATCGACTCCAAGTCAATATTCGGCAATAGCATTTGCTTCACACCAGCGTCAAAAGCACGCTGAACCATTTCCTCACGGTCTTCATCAAATTGCGACGAATACAGATGTGTATGGGTATCGATCAAAAACATGGTGCAAAAGTACAATTCAGTTCCGCGAGGCACTGCGTATGAAATGTATATTTTTGGCCCGCATGAGCAGACCTGCGAAATTTCTAGTTATTCGTTTTTCTTCCATTGGCGACATCGTGTTGACCACACCTGTGCTTCGAGCTATTGAGGAACAGATGGAGGGAGATTCAGAAATTCACTTCTTGACAAAGAAGGCTTATGCTCCACTTGTGGAATCAAACCCACGTGTCTCTAAGGTCTATTCTATTGAAAAGGCTACCGCCGAAGTCATGGAAGAGCTCAAAGAAGAGCAATACGACTACATCATTGATCTTCATCGCAACATTCGTTCACGCATGGTCAAGCGATCATTGAAGATGATTGATTTCACTTTCAAGAAGTACAACAAGGAAAAGTGGCTCTTAGTGAACTTCGGAGTGAATAAAATGCCCGACAAGCACATTGTAGATCGCTACCTCGACACCTTGAAGGCTTTTAGTGTTCAGGCGGATGATAAAGGATTAGAATTCTACGTACCACCGGGAGAAGAAATCAATATTCAAGAACTCTTCCCAAATCTCAAAGGAGCTTTCCATGCAATTGCCATTGGTGCTGCCCATATTGGTAAGCGAATGGAAGAAGACTTCATCGCGCAGCTGTGCGAAGGAAGTGAACTCCCTGTGATCATCATTGGCGGACCTTCAGATGTAGAAACAAGCCAATCGCTGGAAGGCCAATTCCCAGGTAAGGTATTCAATGCAGCGGGCAAGCTCTCCGTCAATGGAAGTGCAAGCGTCATTGCTCAAGCCACTAAGGTCGTTGCCGGAGACACAGGCATGATGCACATTGCTGCAGCGATGAATCGTCCGGTTATTTCCGTTTGGGGTTGTACTACTCCGGACTTTGGAATGTACCCGTACAAACCAGCAGCAGGAAGCGTTATCATTGAACCTGAAGGACTCAACAAACGTCCATGCTCGAAGCTAGGAGATCGATGCAAATACGGTAAAGAAGAGCGCTGTATTACTCAGATTGATCCAGCTCGGATCATTTCACACCTTACTCGCCAGTAAACAGGATACGAAGCTCAGTGGCATCTGTCGGTTTCATTTTACCCGCAAGGATCAATGAAAGTTGACGACGACGCAACGCGCTATCGTAACGTTTGATTTCAGACTCCGTCTCAGGGATCAATTCTGGCACCTGAATTGGCGCTCCTAGTTGATCCACTGCAACGAAAGTGTAAATCGCTTCGTTACACTTGCTGCGTTCACCCGTAGTGTGATTTTCAACGTAAACATCTAAGTAGACCTCCATTGAAGAATTGAAAGCGCGTGACACTTTAGATTCAATAGAAACAACGTCGGCTAGATTAATCGCTGAATCAAAGGATACATTGTTGACAGCTGCGGTAACCACCACACGTCGACAATGACGATGAGCCGAGATGGCAGCGTTGATATCCATCCAGTTCAATAGCTGCCCTCCCATGAGGTTTCCGAGGGTATTCGTATCGTTAGGAAGAACGATTCGACTACTACTTGCGAATGTTTCTGATGCTTTTCTTGGCTTCATCTTGAAAATTTCCCGCAAAGATACTTCAATTGAAACCGGCGCATGCTAAAGACTGTTGTTAATTTTGCCTTATGGAGTTCTATGACACGTACAAAGCCCTGCACATCATTTTCATGGTGACGTGGTTCGCCGGACTATTCTACATCGTGCGGTTATTCATCTATCACCGGGAAGCCAACGATAAGGATGATCCAGAGCGCAGCATCCTCATTGGGCAATTTAAAATCATGGAACGTAGGCTCTGGTATGCGATTACCTGGCCAAGCGCCATCATCTGCACCCTCTGCGGACTCACCATGCTTTACTTTCGTCCGTTTCTATTAGAACAGGGATTCATGCAAGTCAAGCTGGGCTTCGTAGCTTTTCTATGGCTCTACCAGCTATACACGCATCGCGTTTTTAAGCAGCTTCAGACCCGCCCTGATGTGCTCAATAGTATCAGACTTCGCTTTCTCAATGAACTACCAACCTTGATCCTTATTTCCGTAGTCTTCCTCATCATCCAACGCAATGCAGTGGATTGGATCAAAGGTGTGGTTGGTATTATCGGTATTGCCTTGTTATTCACCTTCGTGATTAAGAGGTATCAGAGGATGAGGAAATAACGACTAGGCATATGGCCTAGGGCTTAAGGCGTATGTTAGGAATTGGGTGTACACTGACCCGTCTTCCATCATTAACAATCCACACGTAACCTCCACGGTCAACCGTCCACCGTCCACCGTCTACCGTCTACCGTGAGAAGGTTTTGGACGGATTTTATCCGTCCCTACCGGGTTATCATCTTCTAACCGAATCACGTCGACCTCGTTCCACGTTCTACGTTCTACGTTCCGCGATCCGCGATCCGCGATCCGCATTCCACGTTCCGCGATCCGCATTCCACGTTCCGCGATCCGCGATCCGCGATCCGCAATCCTCGTTCCGCGTACCGCAACCCCATAAAAAAGAAAGCCCCGCAAATGCGGGGCTTTCAACTATATGAGCTTCGTTAATTACTTAGCAACAACCAGCTTCTTATTGCTAGCGTGGTTGAGTGAGTAGAGGCGGATCTGGTATAGACCGTTCTCTAGTTCTGTAGTGTTAATGTTCGTGCGGTAAGTTTCACCTGCAATCACATTTCCATCGTAAAGAACCTCGATTAGACGTCCGCTTAGATCAGTTACCTCAAGACGAACTGAGTTGTTCGTGTATGAGCGGTACTCGATCATAGAAACATCTTTCGATGGGTTAGGCGAGATACGTACGATCTCGAAGTCACCCTTATCAGCAGCTGCTTCTTCGAAGTCTAGATCAACAACTGGGTTCTCGTCGCTTAGGTCTGCGAATGAGATAGTCTGCGTGAAGCAAGTCACGTTACCAGAACAATCTTCCGCACACCATGTGCGCTCTACAGAGTACTGTGGACAACAATCGTGATCGAATGCGAAGTCACCTGATCCGTTCACTTCAACACCGTTGAAGAGACCGTCGTAAGTGAACCATCCACCTGAACCGTAGTTCAAGTTCACGTTGTTCGCAGCAACACCTACCTGGTATCCGAAGTAGAAGTTACTTGGTGCGTGAGATAGGTTCAATGTAGAACCTTCGTAGTCACCCCATCCAGTTAGAGTCGCTCCAGCTGACATGATGTAGTACATCCAATCGAAGTGGTTGTCTTCAGAGATGTCACAATCATCCTTGTAGCTAGTAGGGAATCCTTGAGTTGACCACTCTTCCCATGGCAGACCGTTCTCGAATGCAACGTTGATTTCCCAACCTGCATCCGGGTTAGCGTTACAGAATACAGTACCTGTTAGAGTAGCTGTTCCGTCAGGGTACTCAACCCAGTTCGCGTCGATCGTGCTGTAGTAAGATGCTTCTTCATCGTTGAAGTCGAATAGTACTACACTCCAAGTTTCAGTTCCTGCACAAGTCTCTCCGTCTTCGTAAGCTTCAGGAGTCATTGCAACACAGTCAGCTGAACTTCCTTCTGCAGGTAGCTCTCCGATAAGCTCTTCGCTGTAATCTACAGATACGAACTCATCACAGTTATCAAGAGCAGATACGTCTGCTGGTGCAGGAAGATCATCTTCACAGTCAAGAACTAGGTTCGCTTCTGGAAGACCTTCTAGTGTTGGAGCAGTTACATCATTGATCGTAATTGAGTAGCTAACCTCAGTGCTGTTTCCACAAGCGTCAGTCGCTACACAAGTGCGAATAACAACTCCGTTTCCACATTCGTCAAGGTCAGATACCTCTGAACAATCAACTGTTACTGTACCACAGTTATCAGTTGCTTCTAGATCCATCATTTCAGGAACGTCGCTTAGACACTCAACAGTCATGTCTGAAGGAACGCTTGTGAATTCAGGAGCTGTTGTATCAACTACAGTGATCGTTTGAGTTGCAGTAGTTGAGTTACCACACTCATCCATCGCAGTGTACGTACGGATCATTGTGTACTCATTATCACACTCACCATCGATCATCTCTGGAGAAACTTCGATCGTTACTTCACCACAGTTGTCTTCTGCTTCAGCTGAAGGAGCTGGTAGCTCTTCGTCACACTCGATTGTTACGTCAGCCGCAACAGAAGTGAATACTGGAGCAGTTGTATCAACTACAGTAATTGTCTGCATGTCTGATGTTGTGTTACCACAGTTATCAGTTGCAGTGTATGTGCGGATCATTGTGTATTCCTGTGGGCAGTCTCCGTCGATAGTTTCAGAAGTGATCTCTACAACAACTGCTGAATCACAGTTATCAGATACTTCGAATGAAGGAGCTGGTACTTCCATAGAACACTCGATCGTTACGTCGTCAGCAACGCTCAATTCAGGAGCAGTTGTGTCAGTGATAGTGATAGTCTGTGAAACTGTTGTTTCGTTATCACAATCATCTGTCGCAGTCCAAGTGCGGATGATCTGGAAGTAGCAATCTAGAGGCTCAGTTACCTCAGTGTATACAACGTCTAGTTCATCATCACAGTTGTCAGCGAATGAAGGCTCAGTAAGAACGTAGTCTTCATCACACTCGTAAGTAACGTCAGCAGGAACGTTTTCAGCTACTGGAGCAACTTCATCAACAAGGCTGATGATCTGCTGAGCAGTTGTTTCGTTTCCACACTCGTCTACTGCTACGTAATCACGGATGATTGTTCCTGCACATCCACCTGACACTGGAGTATCAACGAATGTTACAGTTACTTCACCACAGTTATCAGTTGCAGTAAGAACCGCTACGTCTGGGTTGTCACATGGAGCTTCAACTTCTACCGAGTAATCTTCGAATACTGGTGCTGTTGTATCAACTACTGTGATCGTCTGAGAAGCTGTGCTTGTGTTTCCACACTCATCTTCTGCAGTGAACACACGTGTAATTGTGTACTCCTGTGGACAGTCGCCATCAGCAACGTCGTCAGTGTATGTTACAGTTACTTCACCACAGTTGTCAGAAGCTTCTGCCATCATCTCAAGTACTTCTTCGTCACACTCGTATGTAACGTCAGCTGGTACCATTGTGAATTCAGGAGCAGTTGTGTCAACTACTGTGATTGTTTGAGTCGCTGTGCTTGAGTTTCCACAATCATCAGTCGCAGTGTAAGTGCGGATCATTGTGTACTCCTGTGGACAGTCACCGTCGATGATCTCTGGAGATACCTCGATAGTCACTTCACCACAGTTATCTTCTGCAGTTGCGAACGGAGCTGGTAGCTCTTCATCACATTCTACAGTTACGTCTTCTGCTACTTCAGTGAATTCAGGAGCAGTTGTATCAACTACAGTGATGTTCTGAGTGTAGAACGCCTCGTTGTCACAGTTATCTTCTGCAACCCAAGTACGAACGATTGTGTAGTTGTTTGGACAATCACCAGGGATGATTTCCTCTCCAACGTACTCGATCTCTACGTCGTCATCACAGTTGTCTTCAGCTGAAATATCAGTTGCAATTGCTGCTGCTCCGTCTGCTGCGTACGCAACGATTGAGTTAGCAAGCATCTGGAAGTCTGGCTGAGGATCCCAGCTAGGCTCGCTGAAGAATGGTAGTGTTGTTCCACCGAATACTACACGTCCGTTTCCGTACGCCATTTCAGCAAGAACTACATCGTCAGGTGCACCTTGAGCGTTCATGATCGCGCTCATTCCAGCAGGACAGATCAACGAGTGACCGAACCAGTTACCAGTGTAAGTAGTTGCGATTCCGTTGAAGATTGGGTGCGCTGCATCAGATGCTTCAGCGATTTCAGTGAAGCTTGGGTAAACCAATTGTACACCACCGAATCCGAAGTCGATGTTTCCACCTTCGTTAGGCGCAGCGTTCATCAATAGACGTCCACCGTTATCAACCCAGTTTTCGATCGCTGAGATGTTATCTGCAAGGAATGCTGACATTTCGTTAGCTCCTGCGTCACCACCTTCTAGGTAGATGAATCCGTGGTTGTTCAATAGATCGTTGATATCAACGTCTTCGAAACGTAGGTCAGACCAGTTTCCTGCTCCGTACAACGCGTCCATTGCAACAACGTGAGCGTCAACTCCGCCCCATAGGCTAGCGTTAGAACGTACAAACGCTCCAGCTCCTAGTTCACCGTTGTTGTCATCACCACCGTCAACTACTTCACCAACTGCAGGAATGTCATCACACTCTACAGTTACGTCAGCAGGTCCTCCAGTGAATACAGGTGCTTCGTCGTCGAATAGAGAAAGGATCTGCTGAGCAGTAGCCTCGTTTCCACATTCGTCAACCGCTACGTAATCACGGATGATTGTTCCTGCACAACCACCTGATACGAATGTGTCTTCGTAAGTGATTGTTACTTCACCACAGTTATCAGTTGCAGTCAAGATTGCTGCTTCGATATCGTCACATGGTACTTCTACTTCTACTGGGTACTCATCGAATACCGGTGCAGTTGTATCAACCACGTTGATTGTCTGTGTTGCAGTGCTTGAGTTACCACACTCGTCTTCTGCAGTGAACGTACGTGTGATTGTGTACTCTTGAGGACACTCACCGTCTACTGTTGAATCTTCGTATGTAACTGTTACTTCACCACAGTTATCTGATGCTTCAGCCATCATCACTAGTACTTCTTCGTCACACTCGTAAGTGGCGTCAGCTGGTACCATTGTGAATTCAGGAGCTGTTGTATCAACTACTGTGATTGTCTGTGTCTCTGTGCTTGAGTTTCCACACTCGTCCATTGCTGTGAATGTACGTGTGATCGTGTACTCTTGTGGACAGTCTCCATCGGCGATTGAATCTTCCCATGTTACTGTTACATCGCCACAGTTATCTTCTGCTTCAGCATTGATTGCTGGGATCTCTTCATCACACTCGTACGTTGCGTCTGCTGGTACGTCTGTGAACTCAGGAGCTGTTGTATCAACTACTGTGATCGTCTGTGTGTATGTTGAGATGTTTCCACAGTTATCTTCTGCTGTGTATGTACGCTCGATGGTGTATTCCTGTGGACAGTCTCCGTCGATTGTAACGTCTGCACAGCTAACCTCAACCTCTGTACAGTTGTCTTCAACTGCTACGTCGTCTGAGCTACATGCTGGTACTTCCTGGTCACACTCGTAAGTCATGTCTGCAGGTACTTCAACGAATACAGGAGCTACTTCATCAACTAGTGAGATGATCTGCTGTGCTGTTGCTTCGTTTCCACACTCGTCTACTGCTACGTAATCACGGATGATTGTTCCTGCACATCCTCCTGACACTGGTGTGTCTTCGTAGGTTACAGTTACCTCACCACAGTTATCTGTAGCTGTTAGGATCGCCACGTCTACGTTATCACATGGTGCTTCTACTTCTACTGGGTACTCATCGAATACCGGTGCAGTTGTATCAACAACGTTGATTGTCTGTGAAGCTGAGCTTGTGTTTCCACACTCGTCTTCTGCTGTGTAAGTACGTGTGATTGTGTATTCCTGTGGACACTCTCCGTCTACTGTTGAGTCTTCGTAAGTAACCGTTACCGCACCACAGTTATCTGTTGCGTCTGGTAGGATCACTGGAATCTCTTCGTCACACTCGTAAGTCAACTCTGCTAGTTCTGGGAACATTGGTGCAGTGGTGTCAACTACTGAGATGTTCTGTACGTAGATCGCTTGGTTACCACAGTTATCGAATGCGCGGTAGATACGCTGGATCGTGTACTCTTGTGGACAGTCTCCGTCGATGATCTGATCTTCACATTCTACTACTACGTCGTTGTCACAGTTATCTTCTGCTACTACGTCGTCTGAGCTACATGCTGGTACTTCTTCGTCACACTCGTAAGTCACATCTTCCGGTACTTCTACGAATACTGGGTTGGTTGTGTCTTGTACTGTGATTGTTGTTGAAGCCTCTGACATGTTCTCACAGTAGTCAGTTGCTGTCCATGTCCATACGATTGTGTAGCTGTCTTCACATAGACCGTCGATGATCTCTTCTGTGAATGTTACCTCTACTTCTTCACCACAGTTGTCGTAGATCTCGATACCGTCTGCTCCTGGAGCTGCTGGTACTTCGTCACACTCTACTGTCATGTCTGCTGGATTCTCGATCACCGGTGGTGTCGTATCCAAAATCGTGATGTACTGTTCTGTTGTTACTTCGTTACCACACTCATCTACTGCTGTGTAAGTACGTACGATAACTCCTAGACATCCTCCTGATTGGAGTTGGTCTTCGTAAGTGATCGTCACCTCACCACAGTTGTCTGTTGCGTCTGGTCCTTCTACTTCGTCAACTTCTGTACACTCTACTGATACTGATACTTCGTAATCTCCGAATACTGGAGCTGTTGTATCAACTACTGAGATTGTTTGTGTTGCGGTAGATACGTTATCACATCCGTCTGATAGGTAGAACGTACGTGTGATTGTGTATTCCTGTGGACAGTCACCTTCTTCGATTGAATCTTCGTAAGTAACCTCTACGTCCTGACAGTTGTCTACTCCTTCTGCTAGTTCTACTAGTACTTCTTCATCACACTCGTAAGTCACGTCAGCTGGTACGTAAGTAACCTCTGGTGCTGTGGTGTCTTCTACAGTGATTGTTTGTACGTAGTCTGCGCGGTTTCCACAGCAGTCGAATGCTGCCCACTCACGCTGTAGCTGGTAAAGACAATCGTTGCCTCCATCTACGAGTGTCTCGCCGATGTATACGATGCTTTCTACTCCACATTCACAGTTGTCGATCGCTTCTACACCTTCGAATACTGGTACTGGTACCTCGTCACATTCTACTGTGATGTCTTCTGGTACGACAGTGAATTCTGGTGCTGTTGTATCGTTTACTGTTACGGTGTATGATTCGAACGCTACGTTTCCACATGAATCCTCTGCACGGTAGTAGTAAGTGAACTCATCATCGTTCACACACTCTTGACCCTGTGTTGGAACACATTCCTTGTCTACGTTTACGTCTCCGTGTCCTTCTACTGCTTCACCTCCGATGAATCCTGAGTAAGTGAACCATCCGCTCATACCGAAGTTTGAGTTGCGGTTGTTCGCTGCCTCTCCACACTGGAATCCGAAGTAGTAGCTTGATGGCATGTGATCGAGGTAAAGAACATCGCCTGCGAAGTCTCCTGTACCTGTCAATGTTGAGAAGCCATTTACTAGCTCGTAGTAATCCCATGTTGTCCATAGGTTACCGCCTGCTGCTGCAAGTCCTAGGTCATCCTTGTAAGAACGGCCCATTGCTTCCCACTCTGCCCATGTTGCTTGGTTCTCGAAGTGTAGGTCGATGTCCCATCCTTGTGCTGGGTTCTCATCGTTTACTACTGAACCAGTCAAACGTGCTGTTCCGTCGTTGTACTTGACAAATGCCAAGTCTCCTACTGGAACGAAATCATCTGTTGGTGATAGACCTTCTGTCTCCAATACTGGTAGCCATAGTGCCCAATCATCTCCAGGTCCGAATGCCGTTGAGGCTACACATGAATCAGTTGGGAAACCTGTTTCGCTTGTGAAGATCTCTACAGATTCCACATCGTTACAAGCGTCTTCCGCGTCAACCATCATTGGTGCAGGAACGTCTTCGATACACTGTACTAGAACGTCTTCTGGGAAATCAACGAATTCTGGAGCTGTTGTATCAACAATAGTGATCGTCTGAACACAAGTTTCAACTGGAACATCTCCGAAGTCTTGTCCACCATTAGCGTCTGCGTATACCATCCAAGTACGAGTGATTGTTGTGACACAACCGTCACCGTCAACCTGATCGTCAAGCATTACGATATCTGAAGAACAGTCACCGAATACCTCTGGCATTCCAGTGTACATTGGATCAACTTCAGATCCACATTCTACAGTCACGTCATCTGGACACACAACTACACAATCGCAGTCATCGTAGAAACATGATCCATCATCACAGCCTGCAGCTGGATCGTAGTTACATGCGTTGTCATCTGTACAACCAGACTCTAGACGCTCAACAGCGATAGAATCAGAAAGATCGAAACATCCTGCAAGGTCACCTGCGTTATCGATGTTTAGATCTACGTTGTCATCGTATGATAGGTGCCAGATCAAGCAAGTTCCTGCTGGAGCACCTTCTAGGTTGAATTCTCCTGTGTTGTTCGCACCAAGGATATTCAATGCATCGTCAGTAATAACGAATAGGCTGTTTGGCCCAGAGTTTCCTGAAACTGTTACAGCAACGATATCATCGATACCATCTCCTGAACAAGTTACTAGTTCGCTATCTGTATCTAGCACACCACCATCTACGATTACACAAGAACCATCGTCAAGTGTCGCAGCTGGGTCGTAGTTACATGCAGCGTCGTCTGTACATCCTGCACAGCTATCGTACTCACAAGAACCATCATCACATCCAGCGAAAACGTCGTAGTTACAAGCCATCGGGTCAATACAACCTGAAGTTTCGTTACCACCACAGTTTCCACAATCATCGAATGCTAGACATGAACCGTCTTCGATAGTCGCTGTTGGATCGAAGTTACATGCGTTAGCGTCTGTACAACCTGCACAGCTATCGTATTCACATGAACCATCGTCACAACCTGCAGCTGGATCGTAGTTACAAGCACCGTCGTCGTTACAACCACCCTGCTCGCGAACAACCGCGATAGAATCAGAAAGGTCGAAACATCCTGCAAGGTCACCTGCATTGTCGATGTTTAGATCTACGTTGTCATCGTATGAAAGGTGCCAGATCAAGCAAGTTCCTGCTGGAGCACCTTCTAGGTTGAATTCTCCTGTGTTGTTTACACCAAGGATGTTCAATGCGTCGTCAGTAATAACGAATAGGCTGTTTGGCCCTGAGTTTCCTGAAACTGTTACAGCAACGATATCATCGATACCATCTCCTGAACAAGTAGTCAACTCACTGTCCGTATCAAGAACACCACCGTCAACGATTACACATGACCCATCGTCAAGTGTAGCAGCTGGATCGTAGTTACAAGCTGTATCATCAGTACAACCTTCTACGTCTCCACCTCCAACAGCGAAGTCCATTGAACAACGGAACTCATCCGCTCCAACTCCTTCTGGGAAGAACTGTACGTAAACAGTACCGTCGAATTCACCATCAGTAGTGAACTGGCCGATAAGCACTTTGTTATCGTCACCTGCGATTCCGTTGACATCTCCGTTCAAAGCGAACCAACCACCACCAATTACATCATTGATAGTTAGGCTGTTCCCAGCTTCGAAGTTTGCGATCCAAGCGAAATCTCCTTCAACAGTAGAGATATCCGCACCCGGATCATTAGTAGATGCGCGACCGATCGTCACCCAAGAATCAAATTCTAGAGTTGGGAATACTGCGTAGAACGCAGGGTTGATCGCACTACCTACCACCGCACTCGCGATAGGAGTCTGGTAGTAAGAAGTTGTTGTGTTGATGGCAGTTGGATTGTCTGCATCACCAGTTACCGCCGAAACGAAGTCGGTGGCATTTACGGTGGTCGCGTACAAACGGTAAGTCGTCATACCGTTGAGCGCCTCTAGAGGATCACCTGCGGGATAGTCGTGTTCTGCGAACACTTCTACCTCCACGCCGTAACCGTCGCAAGGGTCCACCTGCGCCCATGACTGCACACCAAGCAGCACGAACGCCATTAGACAGCATAAAAGTTTTCTCATAATAAAGCAGTTAGCTCCGAAGAGCAATTATTAGGTATTTAGGTACACTAAGCAGCGTAAAATTATAAAAAGAAACCTAACCAAAAGGGGGAGAGACCTAAAAAAATCGGCTTAATCCTATCGTTAATCGACAAAATCATGCGATTCATCGTCTTTCCACGCTCTTGTTAACGTTACATTAATTCGACGCTGTAGCTTCAGTAAAGTCACAATCTTTTTACCTGAGCAACGCACATCCCGAATAAAAAAGACTGTCTCTCAAGGTATTACAACCGATTGAATAAAAAAAGTACTTTTTGTGTGCAACGTTTTCGTTCCTTGTTCCTCTTACTATCGACAACCGTTCAACATTGACCGACCGAGACCTTATAAATAGGATACATAAAGGTGACATGTCATCTAAAATGGAATTATACCGACGCTATCACGCGCCAGTATTCCAGGTGGCCTGTCGTATTCTACAAGATCGAGTCATTGCTGAAGACGTCATGCAAGACACCATGATCATTGCTTTTGACAAGCTTGATTCTCTACAAGAGGTGGAGAAATTAAGATCCTGGTTATGCACCATCGCTCGAAATGAATCACTAAGAGAGCTGAAGAGAAGAAGGAAAGTCTCCTTTGATGACGAAAGCTATCCTGAGATTGACGCGAGTGAAGACAAAGTGTTCGCAGAGCACTGGACGGTAGAGGAGATCATGAAAGAAATCGACGCCCTCCCTGATGGATATCGAGTCATCTTGAACCTCTACCTATTAGATAACCTGTCTCACGAAGAAATTTCCGAGACACTCAACATCTCTGCAGGCACGAGCCGATCTCAATATTTGAGAGCGAAAGCAAGACTTAGACAACAAATGTTACGAAGCGATGAGCGACGAACTGAAAAATCGATTTAAACACAGGCTTGTTTCAGGAGAGGAGCAAGCACCTGACGGGCACGAAGCACGTTTCCGTCAGCGCCTCCTCGCAGCTGAACCGACACGAGCAAGCAACAAGCTCTCTTGGCTTTGGTATGCCGCAGCGGCCATTACTGTGCTCTTAATCATTGGAGCTGTGGTCAACGGCATTTCTACAGAGAATGAAAATGCTCGTGACCGTTCATTGGCCGATGTCTCAATGAAAGTTGGACAATTGGAATACCAGTTGAGCAATCACATCAGCAGACGACAAGCTGATATCGACCACAGCGACCCAGCGATTCAACGACACCTGAAACACTTCAAGAAACTGGAAGATCAATATGCGCTCCTTGAACAAGAGCTCAACAAGAATTTTGGCGATGAACGCATTGTTCAAGCCATGATTGAGAACTACAAATTGAGAGTGATTGTGCTCGAAAACATTGTGGCGCACCTTAAAATACAGAACAAACCAATGAAGACGTCTAACAAAGAAGTCTCTCAGTCCTAATCAAGCAAATATCAAACATGAAAAATATCCTATCACTTGTCCTAGCGTTCGTTGCGATCAACGCTTGGGCCACCAAAAGCGACTTCACCCGAAACTTTGACGAATCATTTGATGTCAATTCAGATGTACTCATCGAAACAGAAACGGCTTTCAGCACACTTGAAATTGAAGAGTGGGATGAAAACACGGTTCAAGTGCACGTAGAAGTTCGCATTGAAGCTCGAAATGAAGAGCAGGCGGAAGACATGTTCGACGAAATCGACGTAGATATTAAAGGTGACAAGTACCGTGTCATGGTTGAAACTGACATGTCAGGAAACTGGAACAACAAAAACAACGAAGTGGAGATCAAGATCTTCATCAAAGCACCTGACAAATCAAAGCTACATGTAGATCACTCATTCGGTACCGCTAAAATCGGTTCATTCCGAGGAGATGCTGAAGTAAAAGTTGCTTTTGGGAGCATGGAAGTTGACGCTTTGACTGGAAACGAAGTAGAAATCCGCAGTGAATATGGAGAAGCGATCATTAATAAGGCACACGGCGGCGAATTCATCGTTGAATTTGGAAGCATGGAAATTCAAGAAGTGCATGGCTCTGCTGAGATTCACAATAGCTACAGCAGCCTCGAAATTCACAACATCACATCAGCAGCAGAAACCATTGAAATCGATAATGAATTCGGATCAGTGAGCATATCTGTTGACCAAGGAACTGGATACCGAATTGAAGCAGATTGCGAATTCGGAGACATTGACCTGCCAAAAGATGCGAACATCCATCGTTCGGTTAAAGAGATCACTTCCAAAGAAGTAGAGTGCACAATCGGATCAAACCCAAAAGGTGAGATCATCGTGAACACCAGCTTCGGTGATGTCACGATTGATTACCGATGAAGAAAATTGTCAGAGAGTCTTTCTCAAATTGACATTTTTATTACCTTTGCGCTCCCCTAGTGGAAAACTGGTGCTATAGCTCAGTTGGTAGAGCAAAGGACTGAAAATCCTTGTGTCCCCGGTTCGATTCCTGGTAGCACCACGAAAGTCCCGCATTGTGCGGGACTTTTCTTTTGCCCTAAAGTTCGACACCTTTGTATCAATGAATGCGAAGATCATTACCGACTTCGAAGCTCTTGATCAGCTGATACAAGGGCTCTCCCCTAGCTCAATCACAGTCCTTGTAGATTCGAACACCCACGAACACTGTCTTCCTGCGCTTCAGATGCAATGCTCTTCATTGCTCGACATTGAAGTACTTGAAGTGCCGCCAGGTGAAGAATCAAAAGACATGGAAATTGCCTACCCGCTCTGGCAATCGCTCGCCGAACTTCAAGTTGATCGTAAAGGACTGCTTGTCAACCTCGGTGGTGGAATGATCACCGATCTAGGTGGATTCGTGGCTTCCACTTTCAAACGAGGGATTCGATTTATTCATATCCCTACCTCATTATTAGGAATGGTCGATGCTGCCTACGGCGGAAAAACCGGGATCAACCTTGGAGAACTCAAGAACCAGGTGGGCACCTTCAAAGCCCCTGAAGCCATCTTCCTTTCTCCGGCCTGGCTTGAATCACTACCTCAGCGAGAACTCGTTGCCGGTTACGCTGAAATGTTGAAGCACGCCTTGATTGCTAATCCTGACCAACTAACGCAAATGATGGAACTCGGTGAAATCAATGCCGAGTCTACCGCACCTTTCGTAGAAGCTTCCCTAGCGATCAAAAAAGATGTTGTGGAGCAAGACCCCTTCGAACAAGGATTGCGAAAAGCATTGAACTTCGGCCATACTTACGGACATGCGCTTGAAAGTCTCTCTTTTCAGCTCAATGAACCACTCCTACACGGTGAAGCCATTGCGGTAGGAATTAAACTCGCATTACAACTGTCTGTCGATAAAACTGGATTCGATTCCGCGCTAGCGAAAAAAGTCAACGCACACATCAACCAACATTTCAAAGTAGACGGAACGGCCGAGGCCAAAGCTGCATGGCATTTGATGCAAAACGACAAGAAAAACGAAGATGGTGAAGTGCGATTTGTCTTATTGAAAGCTGTGGGTGAACCACTCTTGAATCAAGTCGTGCATGCAGACGAATTCTATTCCGCGCTAGCGAAAATTGCAGAATCATAAAGGGCATGCTACCTTCATAGCATGGAATTAATGGACGACGAGCTTCTTCCCGACGAAGAACGCGAAGTGTATGAAGTAGATAAGAGAACGCGGCTCGCCCATTTCTTCGTAGATGTTGTAGCCATAGCCGTACTCTCCTACCTCATCATGATCATCACCATTCAACTTGAGATCTTCACACGTCTTTTTGACCACAATTTCAAGATCCCGCTGATCACCACCTTCACGCAATTCATGTACTACATGATCTGCGAGTCGCTCACTCAAAAGACGCTGGGAAAAACACTCACCGGCTCAAGAGTCACCAATCTTCAAAATGGAAAAACTAGTTTCAAACAAATACTGGTAAGAACGGCCATCCGTTTGATCCCGCTCTACCCTTTCTTTTTTCTTCTCAACCAGCGCTGGCATGATCAATGGTCGGGCACAAAAGTCGTAGAATGATTACGGAACAAGAACCTGTAGACGACCCAGGAGAAAACCTGTGGGACGACGATGTTTATCAAGTCAATCAACTCACTCCTTCACGTCCAACACGTGGACAACGACTGATGCATTTCATTGCTGACATTGTGGTGGCAGTCATTCTGCACTATGTCGTTTTATTCGGATTGATTCTATTGTTTATTGATGCTGGTTCGTACCCAGAATGGCTGATATCAGGACTATTTGAGCAATTCGCGCCGCTTGTTTGGTTCATTCTTCACGTGACCTTCTCGGAGATGCTGTTGAATGGTCAATCCATTGGGAAAATGATCACCGGTTACCAGGTCACCAACACCAATGGTACACCAGTAGATGCCCATCGCGTTTTACTGCGTATGGCTATTCGCTTGATCCCATTTGAAATGTTCAGCATTTTCACCAAGTCTGGCAGCAGTATGTGGCACGATGAGTGGAGTGGAACGGAGCTTCGCTTTAAGCAGAAGAAATCAGCGCGTCAGAACAATGTAATCCTTGATTAGGCCCTTTAGAAAGCGAACCTTATCACCTGTTGGCTGGTCAATCTGAAGCTTTTCACACACTACTCGCGTTACTTCATTGAGGGCTTCTCGGTGCGCGTCATTTTTGTACTTCAAGTAGCGTTCAACCGTCTGCTTAATCGTCAACATATCTTGTTCACGGAAGTGGCGAACCTCAGGAAATTGCGGCTGATAGTTGCTCTTGGTATTGATTTTCATAATGTCTCCCAAGCTCACATATAAGCCGGGGTTTGACTTCACTACCGTGGAATTGGATACGAGTCCACCGATGCGTTGAGCTTTTGGAGAGCTACTAACCATGACTACAGCAATCGCACCTCCTGAAAACCAGATATCTAGCAATCGAAAGATCCAACGAAGCAAGTAGTCATTGAACTTCATTTGCTTGCCATCTACACGCACTACTTTGATTCTCAAAGCCATCTTCCCCAAGGTCTGTCCGTCATTTAATGACTCCATAGCAAGGGAGTAAAATGTGATGATGGGCATGATCAGCAGGTAATAGAACTCGTCAGCAAGGTCTAGACGCATAACCCACTGAAAAAGGACCAAAATCAAGAAAATTGAGACTGCAACTAGAACAACGAAATCGATCAAAAACGCTAGTACTCTGTCTCTTAGCAGAGCCAAATCATAGTTGATGGTTACATTTTGCGTTGTTTGTAATTCGATACTGCGCATCCGCTGGTCTAATTATTATCTTTAACGAATCTCTCAAAATTCAGCGAAGAAAGCATGCGCGAAACCGATTTTATCGGGCAGAATAAAGAAAAGTGGGTCGAATTCGAACGAGTTCTCCATAGTGATCAGAAAGATGCTGAAAAGCTAAGTCGTCTATTCGTTGAAACGACGGATGACCTCAGTTATTCTCGTACCTACTATCCGAATCGCTCTGTACGTGTTTATCTCAATGGCGTAGCGCAACAGATTTATCAAAAGATCTATCGCAATCGCAAGCGAGACCGTGGTGCTTTCAAACGCTTCTGGTATGAAACACTTCCAGATGCTATGTGGTTCGCGCGAAGAGAGCTCCTCATTTCCTTCTTGATTTTTGTACTAGGGGTAACCATCGGAATGGTCTCAAGCTCCTACGCTCCAGAATTCGTTGAAATTATCTTGGGTGAGTACTACGTTGACATGACGGAAGCCAACATTGAAAAAGGCGACCCCATGGCCGTCTATAAAGGCGATTCGCAGCTTCAAATGTTCTTGCGAATAGCGTGGAACAACATCAATGTCGGGTTCCTCTGCTTCATCATGGGGATCTTCTTTGAAGCGGGAACGATATTCATCATTCTTAGCAACGCCGTCATGGTAGGCGCCTTTGTCTGGTTCTTTGTCCAACGAGATTTATTCTGGGAATCATTCTACGCTATCATGCTGCACGGTACGCTGGAGCTAAGTATGATTGTTTTAGCTGGCGCCGCCGGCTTAGTACTTGGTAAAGGACTTGTCTTCCCTGGCAGCTACACCCGACTTCAAGCCTTCCTTCTTTCGGCACGACATGGAATTCGCATCATGATTGGTGTGTCATTCTTTCTATTGATCGCCGCATTTATTGAAGGGTATGCCACACGCCATACAGATGCACCAAACGTCATTCGAGGAGCGGTGATCCTTTTGTCTTTGGCTATTGTCGTGGGATACTTTGTTTGGTATCCACGTCGCAGATACAAAGAGGGTAAGGTCAACAAACACGTAGAAACCGAAACCATGAATGAGCGCCAGGAAGAGATGAACTTCCGGGTGATTAAGAATTCTGGTAGCATCATCAATGAAACTTGGCGGGTGTATATGAGCAAACTGGGGGCACAAGCAGGCATTGCCTTCTTAGCATCAGCAGCGTTCACCGTCTTCCTCTTCTGGATGCTCGGAGAAGAGTACTTAGACTTCTTTGATCGCCGTCTTTTCGACGGAGGATCCTTCCTTGATATTTTCGATGGTTTCTGGTTCTGGGATGAAGCAAACAACTTCTTCAATTATGGAGACTTCCCATTGCTTTACCCGGTAGGTGCAGCGCTGTTTAGCCTCATTCTATGGTGGCCTCAACGTGTTTTTAGTGGAACCACTGGTCTTCCAAAACACCGCAGCAATGGATTCTTCACCTTGACCCTTTTCAATAGCATTACCGCTGCATTCATTCTGTTGCTCCCCTTCTTAATGCATGGCAACGATCTCGAATTGCTGTCTGTCATCGTTTGCATTTTCTGGTGGCCTTTCTGGCTATTTGTGCTCGCCACAGCCTACGCGAAGAAGAAGTTCATCTTAGCTTCCATTGGAGACAGTTTTAAGCTTTTGAAAGGCACCTTTGGCCGCTTGCTTTCGGTGTTCTTCTTACAAGGCCTCGTAGGATCAGCTGTGATGGGTATTGTGAGCGCACCGCTTTTCTATCTCGTCTTCCAAATTATTGGGGTGAACTTCGCAGCGAGCTTACCGTGGGCTGATCAATTGATTTACATCTTGCACACCTTCCTCATGATCTTCGCCTTGTGCATGATGATGCCTGTGATGTTGCATGCCATGATGATCCTTCACTATTCCAATCGAGAGATCAACACAGCCGATGAGCTGAGAGATAGAATCTCAAAGATCTCATTTAAGAAACGCGCTTATGGATTGGAAAAAGAGGCTTAGTCTACTGTTTCTTTTTCTTGCACTAGCGTGCGGAATAGCTCATTCTCAAGATGAAGGGGATGTCGTAACCGAAAGCACCACTAACAGTGGGAAGTTGGAAGAGGCGACATGGGAAGAGGTGGTCAAAGACCTCAACTACGGTAAGCGCAAAAAGAAGGACGAGAAAGAAGAAGAAGAGGAGCCACAAGAACCTGAAGGACAAGAGTCCGAGGAAGACGACGACGATTGGGAATTCGACTTCGATCAGCAATTTGTTGGTTCGGTCATCCTCGCCGTGGTGATTCTGTTGTTGTGTGTATTGATCATTTACCTCATCATGAAGCACGTCAAAGAGAAAGACGTCAAAGTGGAAGGTAGTATTGATCAGGTATTCTCTTTGGATGAAGTAGAAGAAAACCTTCCTGAATCCGACCTTGAGCGCTACCTACGATTAGCGTTAGAGTCTGACGACTACCGCGCCGCCGTTCGAATTTACTACCTCATGTGCATTCAGCAAATGAGCGAATTGAACATCATTGAATGGGAGAAAGAGAAGACGAACTACGACTATCTCTTAGAAATTAGCGCAAGTGAGTACTATTACGATTTCTCACAACTCACCCTCGCCTTTGAGATCATTTGGTACGGAGACGCCGAGGTAACTAAAGACACCTTCGAGCAGCTTGCTCCTTCATTCCAACGTTTCATTCAAAAGATCAAGAATGGCCAATAAGGGAGGAACAAATAACTTGATCTTGATCATCGGCGGACTCGTGGTGGTGGTAGGTATATTCTATCTACTTTTCTTCACCTCTAAAGTCTACAACTGGTCAGAAAGCTATGACTACGAAGAAGAACTGCCTTATGGGTCATATGTCTTCCGCGAAGTAGTTGAAGGCAGTCATCCGAATACAGAGTTCATTGAAGTGGCGGATACCGTTTACCTCAACGTAAACACAGACAGCCTGCCAGAGAACTCTAACTATTTCTTGATTGGACGTGAGCTTTACTTAGATAGCGCGGAGACAGCATTCCTTCTTGACTTCGTAGAACGGGGTAATCAGGCTTTTGTCATCAGCAACTCATTCTCTGACCGACTGTTAGACACGTTGATTTCATTCCCATCAGAGTATGACTTCGACTTCTTCTCTGAAACGGAGGAGTTGCAGCCAATTACATTACAAGCAGAGACCGACACCAGCATTGCGATGGACCTCTGTGCTCCAGCTTTGTGGGATGACATACCAACCACGAGTATTCTAGACTCTACAGTGGAGTGTAAGTTCGTCCGTTCACATGTTCCTCAGAACAAGAATTGGATCTACTTCCCTTATGGGATCACCGCGAAAGAAGATCGTCCGATTGAAGTTGTTGGATACTACAACGATGGGTTCGTGAATTACATCCGCATTAAATACGGCACAGGTTATTTCTACCTCCATTCGAACCCTTTGGCCTTTACGAACTATCAACTACTTAAGAGAGAAGGCTTCCGATATGTCTCTGAAGCCTGTCGATACATGGGAGATGGTGCCATCTTGTGGGATGAACACAACCGTTATTACCAATACACCCCTTATCAAGGAGGTGGTGGTGGTGGAAGTTCCTATGACCACAAGGAAGGACCATTGAACTTCATCCTCTCGGAACGTGGACTGCGTTGGGCTTGGTTCACACTGATCGCCTTGGGTGTGTTGTACATGATCTTTGGAGCACGAAGAAAACAACGCGCAATTCCAGTGCTTCACGCACCGGAGAATACTTCGATTGACTTCGCCGAAACCATTGGAACGATGTTCCGCATGGAAAATGATCACGGCAAACTAGTGCGCCTAAAAATGCGTTTGTTCCGTGCCCATGTGCGTGAACGCTACCTGCTGAAGACAGCAGTTGAAACAAAAGAAGAAGAAAATTTACTCATAGAACGATTAAGCGAGAAGACGGATATTCCTATCGGGGAGATCCAAGCTATCTTTAATCGCTACCATGAACTATTGACAACGGAAGACGTGGAGAGCAAGGATCTAATTACGTTCCACCAAATGCTTGAACGTTTCTACCAAAATGCACGATAAGATGGAAGAAAAGAACGAAGACATGCCATCAACTCCTTCACCAGAAAATAACGATCAGGGAGCTGAAAACCAGCCTAGTTCTGATCAAGTGAACGAAGGAGCTTCGCCAACAGGGGCAAATGAGACCACCCCTCCTCCTCTACCCGAAGATGCCGCTCCTGCTGTTCCGGCTGCTCCAGCTGCTCCCCTCGAAGGAGTACCGAGTGTTGAGCACGTGGATGTGAGTCCGGTTGCCAACGCTGCCATGAAGATTCGACAGGAAATCAGCAAACTCGTTGTGGGTCAAACCGAAATGATCGAGTTGCTATTGGCAGGAGTGCTTACAGGCGGTCACGTCTTATTAGAAGGTTACCCTGGAATTGCAAAAACGCTGACTGCAAAAATGCTCGCGCGTTCGATCTCATCTGAGTTCAGTCGTATTCAGTTTACTCCTGACTTGATGCCGACAGATGTCACCGGTACTTCTGTATTCAACATGAAGGAGAGTACGTTTAGCTTCCGAAAAGGACCGATTTTCTCGAACATCATCTTGATTGACGAGATCAACCGTGCACCTGCAAAGACACAAGCTTCCTTAATGGAGGTGATGGAAGAAAAGCAGATTACCTACGACGGTACCACCTATGAACTGGGCTTTCCGTTCTTCGTGATTGCTACCCAAAACCCAATCGAGCAAGAAGGAACCTACCAGCTTCCAGAGGCTCAGCTTGACCGTTTTGTCTTCCGAATCCGTGTTCCTTACCCTGTGTTGGCAGAGGAGCAGCAAATTTTGCGTCGTTTCAAACAAGACTTTGCGAGCAAGCAACAGGAAACGGTAAACCCTGTCATCAGTATCGACGAACTGAAAAAAGCACGTGAAGTGATTGAGGCAGTGTATATCAAAGATGAGCTCATCGACTACATCGCAGCGGTAGTAAACAACACCCGTAACAACGGAGACCTCTTCCTAGGAGCTTCTCCTCGTGCGAGTTTGGCTATCCTTCGCACCTCGAAGGCCATCGCCGCTATGCGCGGACGATCTTTCGTGACTCCTGATGATATTCGCCACGTGAGTTACCCTGTGCTTAATCACCGTGTGATTCTATCTCACGAACGTGAAATGGAAGGAACGACTGTGGAAGAAGTGATCAAAGACATCCTCACAACTATCGAAGTTCCGCGCTAGCGAAATGGCAAAACCAAACCGCATCATAGCAATCTTCAAAGCCATTCACTTTCGTGGACGGTTCTTCATTGCCCTCGGTGGATGTATCTCCATTCTTGCGGCGAGCTTTGGTATTCCATTGCTCTTCCCGTTGGGTCAATCGATGCTGGTCATTTTGGCGGTTCTTACCCTTGCAGAACTGATCATTCTATTCAGCGGACGGTACGCGGTAAAGGTGGTTCGAAAGACGCCTAAACTCCTTTCTATGGGCGATGACAACCCGATTCGATTGGAGATTACTAATGTCTCGCCTGTTCGTTTAGAAATGAACGTCTTTGATGAGCTTCCGGTGCAATTGCAGCGTCGCGACTTTGAATTCACTTTTTGGTGCAGTCCGAAAGAAGAAAAGAAAACGCTCTACCACGTCAACCCCAAAACACGCGGTGAGTACTTCTGGGGACGGACGAACATTCATGTCTCTTCTATTTTGGGATTGGTGAGTCGTCATTACCGTGTGCCTAACGGCGAAATGGTACCGGCCTTCCCATCGATTATTCAAATGAAGAAATATGAATTGCTGGCCTTTGCCAAGATCAGCAACTTCGAAGGGATCAAGAAGATTCGAAGACTGGGTCACAGTTATGAATTTGAACAGATCAAAGCCTACGTGCAGGGTGATGATATTCGTTCAATCAACTGGAAGGCGACAAGTCGACGAAACACCTTGATGGTGAATCAATATGAGGACGAGCGTTCACAGCAGATGTACACGATCATTGACAAGAGTCGTGCGATGCATATGCCGTTCAATGAACTGAGCTTGCTTGATTATGCCATCAATACCTCCTTGGTGATCGCGAACATTGCTTTGAAGAAACACGACCGTGCTGGGCTCATCACCTTCTCTGACAAAATTGGCTCTACCATTCCCGCGGAGCGGAGTCAAACGCAGATTAAAAAGATTCTGAACGCTCTGTACAGCGAGAAAGCCCATGTGCGTGAAGCGAATTACGACCTCTTGTACCGTTCGGTGAAGAATGTAATTCGCAGTCGTAGCCTGATCTTTTTCTACACGAATTTCGAATCAGCCTACGCGATGGAGCGTGCCTTACCTGTGTTGAAGCGTATCAACCACACTCATTTGTTGGTGGTAATGATCTTCGAGAACACGGAATTGATTGATTACAGCCGAAAAGATGCGGAATACATGACCGACATCTACACTCAAACGATAGCCGACAAATTGGTGCTTGAAAAGAAGCATATGGTCATGAAGCTGAGGAAGTACGGTATCCAAACCATCCTTTCTCGTCCAGAAGACCTAAGCATCAATACAGTCAATAAATACCTTGAATTGAAGGCCAAAGGATTGATCTAACTGTGGAATGGCTTTTGCCACTTACCACATAATGTAGACAGCTGCCTTTAATATTTATACTTTTGCGCCGATGGAATTCTCTGCCCGTCAAATAGCCGACATTCTCGGAGGAACTGTGGAAGGCTCCGAGACCACTTCAGTAAACCGCCTTTCGAAGATCGAAGAAGGCGAACCAGGAACGCTTACTTTCTTGGCTAATCTGAAGTATGCATCGTACATCTATAATACGGGTGCAAGTGTTGCTATCGTCAACAATGACTTTGTTGCTGAAGAAGCGCTACCGGCTACCTTGACTTTGATTCGCGTAGAAGACGCCTACGGCGCCTTCGCCAAACTTCTCGATTTCTACAACAGCTACCGTCACCAAAAGAGCGGACAAGAACCCACCTCTTTTAAGGATGATTCTGCAGACGTGGCGGATGACGTATACCTAGGTCATCATGTGGTGGTTAGCGCCAACGCCAAAGTAGGCAGCGGCAGCAAAGTGTATTCGGGAGCCTACATTGGTGAGCGAGCGAAGATTGGAGAAGGATGCATCATCCACCCAGGAGTGCGTATTCTTGATGACTGTGTCATTGGAAACAACTGCACACTTCACGCCGGTGCGGTGATCGGTAGTGATGGATTTGGATTCGCTCCTGATGCAGAGAATAACTATCAAAAAGTGGCTCAAATCGGAAATGTGATCATCGAAGATCACGTAGAGATTGGAGCAAACACGACAGTTGACCGAGCAACACTCGGTTCTACGATCATTCGTAAAGGAGTAAAACTCGACAACCTCATTCAGATCGCGCACAACGTAGAGATTGGCGAGAACACGGTGATTGCCGCACAAACGGGTATCGCTGGTTCTACACGCATCGGAAAGAACTGCATGATCGGTGGGCAAGTGGGTATCGTAGGACACATTCGCATTGCGGATGGAGTGAAGATTGCAGCTCAGTCAGGATTGAGCGCCTCTGTGCTGAATGAAGGAGAGATCGTTCAAGGATCTCCGGCCCTCGGCATTCGCGCTTTCAAGATGTCGTACATTGGATTCAAGAATTTACCGAAAATCGACCGTCGCTTGAGTGATCTCGAGAAGAAGGTTGACGGGATAACTGACAACAATACCAGCGCAGAATGAGTGACAAGCAGCGCACGCTCAAAGAAGCCGTTTCATTCCAAGGCATCGGACTCCACACAGGAGAGAAGGCCACGCTAACGGTTCTTCCAGCACCAGAAAACCACGGTTACAAATTTCAACGTGTAGACCTTGAAGGTCAACCCATCATCAACGCCGATCCTGACCTAGTAGTAGGAACGCAACGTGGAACTACCCTTGAACAGAATGGAGCTCGTGTATACACTACTGAACACATCCTTTCAGCCATTTACGGTTGTGGAATCGACAATGCATTGATTCAGATTGATGCGCCAGAGATCCCTATCATGGATGGAAGCGCGTGGCTCTTTGTAGAACGCTTTGAAGAAGTAGGCTACACGGAACAAGATGCAGACCGCCAGTACTTGACATTGACGGAGAACATCTACTTCGAAGAAACTGAGAAGAACGTTGAGATGTTGGCTGTTCCTACGAACGGAGGCGAATTCCGATTGACTGTAATGGTGGATTACAACTCTCCAGTACTTGGAACACAGCACGCGAGCATGTACCATTTGGGAGAGTTTATCCCAGAGATTAGCCGTTCGCGCACCTTCGTTTTCCTCAAAGAGATCAAGCAACTCGCTGCAGCAGGATTGATCAAAGGTGGAGACCTTGACAATGCGATCGTTCTTGTAGAGCGTAAATACTCTGAAGAAGAGTTGAAAGAGATTGCTCAGCTTGTTGGCAAAGAAGAGCTGGATGTGAAGGTAGATAGCATCGGTGTGTTGAACACTATCAAACTGCACTACGAAAACGAACCAGCACGACATAAACTCCTTGACATTGTTGGTGACCTTGCCTTGGTAGGTAAGTTCATTCAAGGACATATTCTAGCAGCCCGTCCGGGTCATGCTGGAAACGTAGAATTCGCGAAGGTCTTGAAAGGCCTCACGAAGCCAAAGAAAAAAGAAGTGAGCTTCGATCTTTCGAAAGCGCCACTATACGATATCAATCAGATCACGAAAATCCTTCCACACCGCTACCCGTTCTTGTTGGTAGACAAGGTGATGGAGATGGATGAATCGTCGATCGTTGGGGTGAAAAATGTGACCTTGAACGAACCGTTCTTCCAAGGGCACTTCCCTGACAACCCTGTTTTCCCTGGAGTACTTCAGGTGGAAGCTATGGCACAGGTTGGAGGAATCTTCGCGCTGTCTACAGTGCCTGATCCTGAAAACTACTCAACTTACTTCCTGAAGATTGACAAAGTGAAATTCAAGCAGAAGGTTCTGCCTGGAGATACATTGGTTTTCCTCTTGAAGTTGGAGTCTCCGATCCGTCGTGGTCTCGTGCATATGTCTGGTAAGGCTTATGTCAATGGCAAGGTGGTATCAGAAGCCGAAATGATGGCACAGATTGTCAAGGAAAAGAACCTCGAACCTGCACACGCATGATCTCAAATCTTGCTTCCGTTCACCCAGATGCGAAGGTCGCAGACAACGTAGAGATTGGTCCGTTCACGACCATCTACGGAGATGTTGAGATCGGCGAAGGAACCTGGATTGGTCCTAACGTGACTATCATGGATGGTGCCCGTATCGGAAAGAACTGTAAGATCTTCCCTGGCGCGGTCATTTCAGCCATCCCTCAAGACCTCAAGTTTGACGGTGAAAACTCTACAGCTGAGATTGGAGACCACACGACCATCCGTGAATGTGTGACTATCAACCGTGGCACCAAGGATCGTATGACAACGAAAGTTGGAGATCACTGTTTGTTGATGGCCTACGTGCACATCGCACATGATGTATTGGTAGGAAACCACTGCATTCTAGCCAACACAGCGAACATCGCTGGACACGTGGTGATTGGTGATTGGGTGATTATCGAGGGGGTTGTTGCAGTACAGCAATTCGTACACATTGGCAAACACTCGTTCATTGCAGGTGGATCATTGGTTCGCAAGAACGTTCCTCCGTTCATTAAGGCCGCTCGTGAGCCGCTAACATACGCAGGTGTCAATACGATTGGCTTGCGTCGAAGAGGCTACGCTGACAATGTGATTTCACAGATTGAAGACGTGTACCGCACCTTGTACGTACACAACAGTAATATCAGCCAGGCAATGAAGGTTGCTGATCTTGAATTACCTGATTTCGCTGAGAAGAAAGACATTCTTTCATTCATTGAAGATTCGACCAAAGGAATCATTCGCGGGCCAGTATAGCCAATGCAAGTACAACTCCATGATCTAGGACGTCGCTTTGGACGCGAGTGGATCTTCCGTCATATTGAACAGGAGATTCCTAGCGGTAGTCATGTCTTAATCATTGGTCACAATGGCTCGGGGAAATCAACACTCCTTCAGGCCATTTCTGGATTCTTATCTCCTACCGAAGGGCACGTTTTCTATTCTGCCGAAGGCGAAAAGATTGAAGAAATTGCCCATCACACATCCATGGCTACGCCTTACCTCGATGTGTTTCAAGATTTGACCTTAGAAGAGGCCATTGATTTCCACTGCAGATTTAGAAATCTGCGGAATGGAATGTCTCAAGAGGAGCTCGTCGAAGTGTGTCGTTTTGGTAAAGACCGAAAAAAAAGCGTCAAGAATTTCTCTTCAGGAATGCGCCAACGACTGCGTTTAGGGCTTGCGATTTACACAGATAGCTCCCTCCTCTTTCTTGATGAACCTAGTTCGAACTTAGACAAGGAAAACATTGAATGGTACCGTCAACAGCTGGCTTCACAGGCAGAAGGGCGAACCATATTCATCAGCAGCAATTCACAGAAGGAAGAATACCTACAGGCAGACATTACCCTTGATGTCGTCCAATTCCGACCTGCCTAAGAAACAACTGACGTTATTCTACGTCGGCTGATTACAAACCTCCGCACGGCATGCGAGTATCTATGCAGTAGATAATTAACTCGCAACCGTATGTTTTTCACTATTAACAAAAACACGCTTAAGGCAACATTTGCCACCCTTATGGGGTTCATGCTAGCTGCGCCATTGTTTGCCGCAGCAAATAGCCAAGGCTGTCTCGTTGTTCAAGACAACGATGTTCAGCAAGTATTAATGGAATCAGGTAAAGTAGGACAGACCTTCGTTCCTTGTGAAAGTGGTACTCTAGAGTATGTAACGCTTTCAGTGGAAAGTACAAGCCAGTCTACTTTTACATCTCATTTGACCATCCGTCAACATGGTGAGGTGATCGCAAGCCAACAATTTGTAGTTCCTGCGCACGGGCAAGGGGCTAAAGTAAAAGCTTGGATGGCTCAGCCACCACAGATCATGTCAGGTGAGCAATATGATATTGAACTTGAAGTTCCAGACGGACATTCATTCTTCGTTTACTACTCTCCTGTAAACGCCTACGAATCAGGTCGAATGACCGTGAATGGACTTCAAACGATGGGAGATCTCGCTTTTGAAGCTGGGATTCGTCTTCGTAATCAACGTCCGATGTTCCAGATCCAAAACCGCAACAGCGCCGGTTGTGATCCTCAACAGACGGTTGCTGAACAGGCGATTCAAGCGAACCAAATGCTCGCACAGACTTTCCGACTATGTGAACGTTCTGAATTGACAGGACTAATGATTCAGTACCGTTCTTCAGAACAAACTTCTGGTGCTATAGAAGTCTACAAGTCAGGTGCTCTAGACAACGGACCACTAGCTGTATGGCAATTCGACGCTCCTGCAGCTCAGCAGATGACTCCGCTCTTTGTTTCAGCCGATGAGCCATTGACACTTGATCCGGGAATTACGTTTGAGATTCACTTTGTGAATGGCTCTCCAGAGTCATTTCCTGAGACATTCCAACTGTACTACTGTGAAAGCAATCCATACGCTCAAGGAGAGATGTTGACACAATTGAATGACAACAGCCTTGACTTGACCTTTGCTTTCGAAGTAACAGAAGAAGAGGAGGAGGAAGAAGTGATCATGAATATGTTCACACAGCACCCTGATCACGAGTGTACTGTATCTCAGCCATACTGGGATTTCACACACACGTTCACAGGACCAACTCAGATCGAAATCGAACTTCCGATTTGTGATGATGGAAAGATGGAAGCAGTTTACCTACCAGGTCATATTTCGGCTGGTGGAGAGGTAGCCTTTACATTGAAGAGTGACCGTGGGAAGATCCTTCGCACCGGAAACTTAGCCGATGCATCGCAGTTCCCAGGAACACTTGAAGCTACCTTAGAAGATGCTCCGGTGTTATTCTACTTCGGATACACATTGATCCTGGACATTCCAGAAGGAACCATTTTCCAAATGAATGCTTCTACAAATGAATCACATGGTGGCTTGACGAATCTGATCGATGGTAGCAGCTCACAAACAGAGCTCTGCTATGTGACGGCAATGCGACCATACACCTATGATTTCGACGAAGCTGAAGAAGGTCGAAACGACATCAGCTTGAATGTATACCCTAACCCATTCCAATTGCAATTCACATTGAATATCGAAGGTCTGGAAGGGCGCACAGCGGTAGTTACCCTGTACAACTTCCAAGGTACCGAAGTGTACTCGACGTTTGTTGAAAGCCAGCGCGGCCAATCAACCAACATTGAGGTGGTACCTGAATCTATGCTTACGCGTGGATACTACACACTACGAGTAGAGTATGACGACCAAGTTATTCTTGAAACAATCGTGAAACAGTAAACCCTCAATACGTTCCCTAAATCTCGAATGGAGCCGGCCGCAAGGTCGGCTCTTTTCATTGGTGCTCGTCTCTCAGCAGATCGTTCACCGTTTTCACAGGAGCGAATGTCGCCAGTGGAACTTCAACAAAAAGCGTGAGCCACCCCGCCATGCCTCCATTCCAAAGACCAGGATGCTCGAGTGCTCTGATCTCTCTCCCTTCAATCGATTTGTGTGTGATAAACGATTGATTGTGATCAACAAAACGGTCGAGATCATAGTTCTGACCGTCTAAGTTCTTGATGTTGCAAACAATGTCTACCGGATTGAAGTGGCTTGCCGTTGACATGATCTCGCGTTGCTCGGAATTGTTTAAGTCTATTTGAGAAGCCTCTACGATCTGGGCGCTAAGTCTCCCCATGCTTTCTGTCCAGTACGGACCACCACCAGGTTCTCCTTGATTTCGAACCATCCCAGCAACCCGGATTGGCCTGTCTAGAAGAGCCACTAATTCATCCATAGATCCAAAACTCACCTCATCAAGCGCGAAATACTTATTGTAAAAAGAATGTGCTTCATGCGCTGCCGTTCGGTCTCCCTCTTTGAGCGCACGAAGGAGTTCATCTCTTCGCTCCACCAACATCAACAAAGTTCCCGCGAGTACCTTTTTCCATTTGTATGTTGTTCCCTTTTGCGCATCTGGAACTACGTTATCAATGTTCTTGATAAACACTACGTCTGTATCAATCATTGCCAAATTCTTGATCAACGATCCATGCCCTCCCGGGCGGAATAAAAGGCGTCCGTCAGCGAGGTGAACTAACTCGTTCTGTTCGTCTAAAGCCACTGTATCTGTGTTCTCGAACTGTTCTGAGTACGAGACGTGCAGTTTTTGCTCTTTGGAAAGGTTCTGGGCGTGATTTAGGATTTGCTCTCTTGAATGGGCCGATAACGCCTTTGTGACTGTGAAATGTACCTCTCCACCTTGCTGACTAATGCCATAGCCGAGAGATTCATGCAAATGCTCAATGAAGGCGTTTCTCGCCCCGTCTGGGTAACTGTGGAAAGGGATCGCTCCTTTGGGAAGCCCTCCGAAGTTCAAACCGTCTTCTGAAAGCAAGAAATCGATCACTTGAAGCTGCCACGACTCTGTTGACTCTGGTTTTCCGCAAGACTCTTCGATTTCGGGATAGAACGGGAAGCGCTCGATTTCTGAGAAGAACTGCTGACACAATGTAGAATCAAGCTGTTTAGAAAATAAGTGCTTAAACATGCGTGATGCCGCACCCGAAGCGGGCACGAATTTCGTGAGCTTCAACCTGTTTTTCGCCTCGTTAAAGACGCCAATCGCAAGCTCTACCTCTTCATCTTGCAAGACGGTGATTCCCTGCCCTGGAGTACAGGCCGCTTCCACGCTAGTGAAAAGAGTACCTGAACGCAAAAGCTGCACTTGACGAAGAATCTCTTCCTCGTTGATCTGCTTCTCGTTTAAAAGGGCTTGATTATCTGCAGACAGATTCATCTGGGAAATAGCTTTTCCCAAAAATATAAATGCCATCCGATGAGGGATGGCATTTCGTCAATGTCTTATTAACTTTTATCAAGAGCTTAACACTTTCTCTAATTGGTCTTGAACCACATCACATTCGGTTCGTACCTGACCTACCAAATCCGGTAGTCCTTCGAGATTGCGGTGTTCTTTCGAGAACTGCTCGATATCTAGAATATTCTTTTCCATGGATTTCAGTCCGAGCATAGATACGCTTGACTTGGCTTTGTGAGCCAATGGATGCAAACCGAGTAGATCATTACGATCTACACAATCTTCCATTTCCTTGATATACTCAGGAACTTGCTCGAGGAATAACTTGATGATATTGTTTATCATGTCCTTATTCCCTTGAAAGACCTGATTCAGGTAGCTCAAATCAAAGAGCTGCTCAGGGTGCTGTGTATTCATCGTTAGTTAGGTTAGATATCGCGTTATACTTTTAAATCACACTTTGGGTTACATAAATTCTTACGGCTAGATTAAACTGTTGTTAGTCAGTCAACTTTGACAAAAGTTGTAGGGGTTTTCCTACTTAGTTTGAGAAATAAGTCAGTGGGCGATCCTTTGGAACGAGTTGATGGAAGAAGTCAGCGAGACAACTTCGATTCAAATTCGCTTCTACAATCTGGCAATGCATCATGTATTTCAGTCTGCGTGTTCCGTGATCTTGAAGCGACATCAGGCGGTAATTTTCGCCCAGATACACTCCCAATACGTCTTGGCAGTTCATGAACATGATAATGGCAGCAGGAGCCTCCTCCTCTTCAGAGAAAAACCCAAGTGCTTGGTTCGTACGGTGCTCTACGTGGATCGCTCCGAGTGCCTCGAGCCAGTCGAGAACACGGAACACTTTATCTCCATCCTGCAGGTGATCATTCAATAATAAGACCTGCGTTCCTTCGATTCTTTCCATACCCACCTTTTACCGGCGTTTCCGTGCGAGGTTCGTCGGTGGGTGTCTGTACAGAGGTGTCGGTCAATTCTGATGGAGGTGACGGATTGCCACCTTTCTAAGCAAGAAATGAAGAGGGTCTTCACTGTTTTTATACCTTAGAGGCACCATCCTTAAGGCATGAAGAAGGTACTTGTGACAGGAGGTGCAGGATTCATTGGCTCACACACTGCCGTTGAACTTGAAAACGCCTCATACACCCCGGTGATCATTGACAATTTCTCGAACTCAGATCGTTCTGTGATCGATCGTCTTGGAGAAATCATGAACACCACCCCGACATTAATCGAAGGCGATTGTTCTGATGAAACACTGTTACACCGTGTCTTCGAAGAACACGGTCCGTTTGATGGTGTCATTCATTTCGCGGCCTACAAAGCCGTTGGGGAATCTGTTCGTAATCCACTGAAGTACTACAAGAATAATTTGCGTTCAACCGAAGTGCTCATGCAATGCATGATAGAGCATGGATGCAAAAACCTCGTCTTCTCTTCAAGCTGCACAGTTTACGGACAACCAGACGCGTTGCCGGTTACAGAAACCACTCCATTCCAACCTGCTAACTCACCATATGGGTACACCAAACAGGTGTGTGAACGCATGATTAACGAGGTGGTTGCAGCGAATGAAGGACAGTTTTCATCCATCCTGCTCCGCTACTTCAACCCAATTGGAGCCCACCCGAGTGGACTCATCGGAGAACTTCCTTTGGGCAGACCTGAAAACCTCATCCCTTACATCACGCAAACCGCGGCCGGATGGCGAGATGAACTCGTTGTGTTCGGAGACGATTATGACACGGCAGATGGTACCTGCGTGCGTGACTTCATTCACGTTGTAGACCTCGCAAAAGCACACGTTGCAGCGCTGACTTACATGGAATCACATGACCTGACGACCGAGGCAGTAAACCTTGGAACAGGTGATGGAGTTACCGTGAAACAAGTCATTGACACCTTCGAAGAAGCCACTGGCGTGAAATTCAACTGGCGCATGGGTGACCGACGTCCAGGTGATGTCGAAAAGATCTATGCGAGTTCGGCGAAAGCCAATGACATGCTCAACTGGAAAACGGAAAAGTCGCTCAAAGACGCACTTGTGGATGCCTGGAATTGGCAACAAAAACTGCCGAAACCATGAGGCTAACCACCTTCATCATCTGCTTGCTCGCTCCGATGATCATCTTCGGTCAAACGGAACGCAAGAAAGGCCCCATTGAGATCATCAATCCACCCGTATCACAAGATCGATTCATCTTTGAACTGCACAACGACATGTTCCTGGAAATTCCCGGCAACATGGATATTCGACCTTGGTCGCCTGGAGTAAACGCACATATCATGTATGATTACCCTCTAGGTAAATCAGTCATGAGCTTTGCGTGGGGATACGGATTTAGCAGCTTCAACTTACACACAAACGGCGAGTTTGAGCGTGATGGCTTGAGTCCGGATGAATTCGTACGCTTCTACCCTTTCCCGGAGAACTACGAATACAAGAAGAATAAAGTATCTGCCAACTTCCTCGAAATTCCTATCGAGTTCCGACTTCGAACGCGCGGTGATCGTCCATTCAAAATGTCTGTTGGAGGTAAAGTTGGCTACCTCGTGAATATCCACACGAAAACGCGCGACGATGACGGCAAACGAAAGTTCTATCAGGTTCCAGAAATCAATCGCTGGCGTTATGGTGTGGTAGGACGTATCGGAATAGGACGTTGGAGCTTATTTAGCTTCTACAGCGTCAGCACCTTTTTGCTTCCAGACAAGGGTGTTGAATTGAATCCTTTGACGATCGGGCTTTCTATCGCTTTGATCTAGACAAACACACGGTAGTACAAGAAGGCGAAGTGGATCAAGAATCCCACTGAAAAACCGAGATACACTTGTGGATGTGTATGCACTCCCATGCGTATGCGCGCCCATCCGAGTACACCGGCACAGATCAACAGGGCAGCCACTACCCATCCAATTCCGAGTAGGTGAAGCACGTTCAGTCCGGCAAGCACACCACAAAGACCTCCAATGGCCATGAGGTGCATACTGATCTTTGTTTGTGAATTGATGAGAAGTCCTGAAACCAAGGAAATCAGCAACGAAAAGAAGATGATAAAGATGTCTATCGGGACGATATCAGCGTTGAAACGCAGTAAAATGTATGACAAGACATAGTAGAAGAGAAACAGAAGAAAAGGCGCTAAACGCTCTCCTCTGTTTCGGATATCTAGATCACTAATGATCCCTTTTCGTTTCATCACGAGGATCGACAATCCAGGAGCAATTGTATTGATCAATACAATCAGCAACAAGAACTTAAACATCTCGGGATGCAGTCCAATAAATGGATCTAGGAAGTAAGCCAACACCAACGTGAATAAAGGCATCCACAGCGGATGCAGCACGTAGGAGATAATATTGGCTGTTTTCAAGTCTATAGTTGTTTGCGAAGGCGTGCTACAGGGATGTTAAGTTGTTCCCGGTATTTCGCTACGGTACGACGCGCAATATTATATCCTTTTTCCTTCAAAAGCTTCGCGAGCTTATCATCAGTCAAAGGTTTTTTCTTGTCTTCTGCGTCAATCGCCTCTTGAAGAATCTTTTTCACCTCTCGTGTCGATACTTCCTCTCCACTGTCTTTTGCAATCGATTCAGAGAAGAACGACTTCAACAGGAAGGTTCCGTACGGACATTGAACGTATTTGCTATTCGCTACACGAGAAACCGTAGAAATGTCCATGTGGACCACCTCTGCGATGTCTTTTAGGATCATCGGCTTCAGCTTCGTCTCATCTCCTGTCAAGAAGTATTCTTCCTGGAAGGTCAAGATGGCTTGCATCACCACCGTCAGCGTCTGCTGGCGTTGACGAATCGCATCAATGAACCATTTCGCAGAATCGATCTTTTGCTTTACAAACATGACCGCATCCTTCTGCTTCTTATCGCTTTTTGTAGCCGCCTGATAAGACTGAAGCATGTCGCGGTATTGTGGTGAAATACGTAGCTCCGGAGCGTTGCGCTGGTTGAGCTGTAGCTTCAACTCATCGTCTTCCACTGAAACCAAAAAGTCAGGTACGATATGCTGCACAGCTCGCGCACTCTGCTTTGAAGAGTTTCCGGGCTTCGGGTTAAGTCTAACGATTTCCGCGATAGCGTCTTTCAAGACATCTTCATCAATATCAAAAGCCTTGATGATCTTATTGTAGTGCTTCTTAGTGAACTCTTCAAAGTGTTCTTCCAAGATGCGAATACCGATCTCTACGTCGTATGAATCACCGCGTTTGCGTCGCAGCTGGATCAACAAACACTCTTGCAGATCACGCGCTCCTACACCCGGAGGATCTAGTTCGTGAATTGACTTTAAGACGGCCTCAAGCTCTTCTTCCGTTACCTGAATATTCTGAGAGAAAGCCATGTCATTGACGATCGAACGAAGCTCACGACGTAAGTATCCTGAGTCGTCGATGTTTCCGATGAGATTTTCCGCAATCACGCGTTGATCCTCATCGAGACTGAGCAAGCTGAGCTGAGAACGGAGGTTATCATGGAAGGTGCGACCACTGCCCAATGGCATGTTTTTTTCATCTTCCTCTCCTCGACCACCGGTTGAGTATTTGTAGTCAGGCGTATCATCGTCGAGGTAGTCAGACATATCAAAGTCTTCCTGCGCTTCCGAACGTTCGTCGCCGTAATCTTCTTCGTAGCTATCCTCTACAACGTCTTCTCGTCCCTCGTCCAAGGCAGGATTCGCTTCCAATTCTTCTTTGATGCGTTGCTCAAGTTCTACAGTAGGCACCTGAAGCAGCTTCATCAACTGGATCTGCTGAGGAGAGAGTTTTTGTAAGAGTTTCTGTTGTAGGGTTTGCTTTAGCATATACTAATCTACCAAATGGTCTAAAATTCTGCATTCATTGGCGTTCGTGGGAATGGAATTACATCGCGGATGTTAGTCATTCCTGTAACGAACATGATCAAACGTTCAAATCCTAGGCCAAAACCTGCGTGTTTTGCTGATCCGAACTTTCGAAGGTCAAGGTACCACCAAACGTGCTCTTCTGGAATATCAAATTCCTTGCACTTCTCCATCAGGATATCAAGGCGTTCTTCACGTTGGCTACCTCCGATGATCTCACCAATTCCTGGAACCAGGATATCCATTGCTGCAACTGTCTTCCCATCGTCGTTTTGACGCATGTAGAAAGCTTTAATGCTCGCAGGATAATCGGTAATAATCACCGGTTTTTTGAAGTGCTTCTCTACAAGGAAACGTTCGTGTTCACTTTGTAGATCGATTCCCCACTCCACAGGGAATTTAAATTTCTTCTTCTTGAACGGCTTCGAGTTACGAAGGATATCAATCGCTTCAGTGTACGTGATGCGTTCGAAGTTATTCTCGGCTACAAATTTCAAGCGCTCGATCAATGAAAGCTCATTGCGCTCATTTTGTGGCTTCGACTTTTCATCGTTGCGTTCCTTTTGATCAAGGAACTCCAGATCGTCAGCATAGTTATCCAGTGCATACTTCACTACATACTGCATGAAGTCTTCCGCGAGGTCCATGTTATCGACGATATCTGCAAAAGCCACCTCTGGTTCAATCATCCAGAACTCAGCAAGGTGACGTGAAGTATTCGAATTCTCAGCTCGGAAGGTAGGTCCGAATGTGTACACTTTTCCAAGTGCCATCGCCGCCAGTTCGGCTTCCAACTGACCACTCACCGTAAGGTTGGCTTCTTTCCCAAAGAAGTCTTGCTTGACATCGATTTTCCCGTCTTCCGTTTTTGGAACATCGTTCAAATCCAAGGTGGTAACACGGAACATCTCCCCTGCACCTTCGGCATCAGACCCTGTGATGATCGGCGTATGCACATTGTAGAATCCGTTTTCATGGAAATACTTGTGCACTGCATAGGTCATACCATGGCGAATGCGGAAAACAGCAGAGAAAGTGCTCGTTCTAAAACGAAGGTGCGCCTTTTCACGAAGGAATTCCATCGTGTGGCGCTTCATTTGAATCGGGAATTCCTCAGGATCTGCATCACCGTGAATTTCCAATTCTGTCACCTTCACCTCAGTCGTCTGACCTTTCCCTTGAGAGGCTACAAGTTCACCTTTGGCGCTAATAGCTGCACCTGTTGTAAGGCGCTTACGCACATCGTCTGAAAAGTGCTCACGATCAATCACCAACTGAAGGTTCTTGATCGTTGAACCATCGTTCAAAGCGATAAAGGTGTCGTTTCTGAAAGTACGTATCCAGCCACAGACAACAATCTCTTGTCCAATGCGGCTCTCATCTAACAATTCTACAATTGGATCGTGCTTCACGATACTGGGATTTAAGTTTCGAAGCGCAAAGATGCGATAATCCCCAATGAGTTGTCAATGATGGAATAAGAAAATCAAGGATCAGGAATCGACTGACAGCTTCACAGGGTCATTGGCTACGTCGGTCTCCACTTTCCCATCGCGCAATCGAATAATTCGGTGAGCATGTGCGGCGATATCATCTTCGTGTGTGACTAGAATGATGGTATTTCCTGCTTGGTGAATTTCATCAAACAACGCCATGATCTCATAGGAAGTCTTGGTATCCAAGTTTCCAGTAGGCTCATCGGCAAGAATAATCGATGGCTTATTCACCAAAGCGCGTGCTACCGCCACACGTTGTCTTTGTCCACCACTGAGCTCATTTGGCTTGTGATCCGCGCGGTCAGATAGTCCTACTTGTTCCAACACTTCGTTTCCGCGGCGGTCGCGTTCTGATTTGCTGTAACCTCCGTAGATCATTGGTAGGGCTACATTCTCTAGCGAGGAATAGCGTGGTAGTAGGTTGAAGGTCTGGAATACAAAGCCAATCTCTTTGTTACGAATTTCCGCCAGCTCATCATCGACCAAACTGCTCACTTGCTGTTTGTTGAGAATGTACTCTCCGGCAGAAGGTGTATCTAAGCAACCTAACACGTTCATTAAAGTAGACTTCCCACTTCCTGAAGGACCCATCAATGCGACGTACTCACCACGTTCAATAGAGATATCAACCCCATCAAGGGCCTTCACCACTTGATCACCCACTTGGTAGTACTTCTTAATTCCACTGACTTCGATCAATGCTTCCATAACGCAATAGATTACAATACAAGAATACATCCTTTCCTTCTTCTCGCTAGCGCGGAAATGGGGAACGGAAAGAATGGGAGGCTGACCGTTCCAATGCACCTTCCTGAGAACATCAAAAAGCTTTTGGGAGTTCAAGCAACGAATTCAGTATTCAGTGCATCATATTGATACCTGGAAGTTCAACCCTTAGGACAAAGGGCCAAAATCTGCATATGATGAAACGATTATTGTTCACTTTTTTGAGCGTGCTCGCGCTGAATACCGCCTTCAGTCAATTGGTGGTAGACAACACTGTAGATGCCGTTACGGCGGTAGAAGACATTCTTGTTGGTGAGGGTGTTGATGTATTCAACATCACTTTCAGCGGAGAGCAAAATCAGATTGGATCTTTCAACAGCGAAAACTCAAACATTCCGATTTCAAATGGTGTGATCATCGCTACTGGAGACGCTACACTAGCCATTGGTCCGAACAACAGCCCTGGCTTCAGCCTCGGAGGAGGAAACTTCGGAGCGTCGGATCCCGATCTTGAGCTGGCCAACCCTGGTGACAACTTCAACGACGCAGCAATCTTAGAATTCGACTTCGTTGCCCAAGGTGATTCTGTTGAGTTCAACTACGTGTGGTCAAGTGACGAATACCCTGAGTACGTGAACAGCATCAATGATGCCTTCGGATTCTTCATCTCAGGCCCTGGGATCAATGGACCATACTCTGATGATGGAATCAACATTGCAATTATTCCTGGGACAACGCTACCAGTAAGTGTGAACAACGTGAACGCCGGTAACGACGACAATGGTTGTACGAACTGTGAGTTCTACAACATCAACACCAACAACACCGACCCAAACGGCACTCAAATGGATGGGTTCACTGTAGTACTTACTGCTGCAGCTGAGGTGCAGTGTGGTGAGCAATACCATATTCGAATTGTCATTGCTGATGCATCGGATACCATTCTTGACAGTGCGGTATTCTTGGAAGCAGGATCATTCACATCGGCAGCGGCTGTTTCTGCTTCTGTGCCGAATGCGCCACCGTCGCTCCCACCATTGACATTGCTTGAAGGATGCGTTGACGGTGTCATTACAGTATTCCGCCCTTCAGTGGATGCCCAAGACACCCTTATCCTGAACGTAGGTGGTACAGCAACGGAGATTGACGATTACTTGAATCTACCAGATACGGTGGTATTCCCCGACGGTGAGCTCACCGTCGACATCCCTGTAAGTTCTACTGCGGATGGGTTGGAAGAAGGAATCGAGACCATCACCATTTCGTATGAATTTGTGAATTCATGTGGTGAAGCAGATACGATCAATGCATCACTTAACATTATGGATTACTTCCCTCCAACGCTCGATTTCCCGGATGAGATCTTCTTGTGTAACGGAGAGAGTCAAGTAGTCAGCGGTCTTCCTGAAAACGGATTTGCTCCTTTCACCTATGAATGGAGCACGGGTTCAACCAACGAGACCATTACGATTACAGGCGACACGGAAAACCCAGTAACCGTTGATTTGATCGACTACTGTGGAAATGTGGCCGAAGACGCCTTCCAAGTGCGGGTTCCTGAGCCATTTGAATTTATCGACGAGGTAGACCTTTGTCTCGGTTTGTCGACCATCACCCCGGCATCCGGAGGTTCGACACCGTACACCTATATCTATCCTGCAGACTCCATCGAAATCGATGACAACACCATGACACCACTATTTGAAGGCATCTACGAAGTTACTTCTATCGATGCTTGTGGTGAACAAGGAACAACAATCATTGAGGTACAAACATGTGAAACAGTGATTCCAAATGTCTTCTCTCCGAACAGCGATGGTGACAACGACTTCTTCCGAATTCAAGGAAACGAAGGATTCCCTGGGTCAAGTCTAGAAGTCTTCAACCGCTGGGGTCAACTCGTTTATGAAAGCGTGAATTACCAGAATAATTGGAGAGGTGACGGACTTGCTGAAGGGACTTATTACATCATCTACAACCGTTCAGATGGTGAAGTTTTCACAGGAACTGCTACCTTGTTACGCAAATAGTTAAGTCAAGTTTATGAAGCGAATTCTCTTTGTAGCACTCGCAATCATCCTATCAACGCAGGCGAAGGCTCAGATTACTGCAGCCCCTATCACCCCTGAAGAAGCGGTTGAATTGCTCGTTGAAGGTGTAGATGTATCGAACGTTACTTTCACAGGTAGCGCTGTACAGCTCGGTCTTTTGACTGGAGCAGAAGGAACCATCTTTAACCCAAGTGAAGGTATCATCCTTTCATGTGCAGATGTTGGAAACGTAACACCAGGAACGGAGAATGATGTTCCTTTTGGAGAAGGTGTTTCTGGAGATCAAGACCTTGTATCCGTAGCGAACGATGTGCCTGGATTGATCGGCCAAAACTTCAGTGTATCAAGTGCCAATGATATTGCTGCCCTTGAATTTGACTTTGTTCCATGTGGTGATTCGATCAGCTTCAACTACTCATTTGGATCTGACGAGTACCTCGAGTGGGTAAACTCTTCGTTCAACGACATCTTTGCATTCTTCCTTTCAGGACCTGGAATCACTGGACCTTACAACTCTCCTGTAGAATTCCCTGACGGAGCGATTAACATCGCCCAAGTTCCTGACACAGATCCTTTGCTACCGATTACGGTATCATCAGTGAACGACCAGATCAACTCTCAATACTACATTGACAACGTTGGAAACATTGACATCGGTATCGATGGATTCACGGTTGTATTCACTGCTGAAGCCGCAGTGCAGGCTGGAGAAACCTACCACATCAAATTGGCTATCGCCGATGGAACCGATTCTGCACTTGAGAGTATTGTAGTTCTTGAGGCAGGGTCATTCTCTTCGAATGCGGCTGTATCGGCAACCGTAGAAGGGGCACCACCAAACTTCCCAAGCCTGACATTGCTAGAAGGGTGTATCGACGGATTCTTCACTGTTTTCCGTCCAAACGCAGATTTGCAAGACACACTCTTCCTTGACATTTCAGGTAACGCAACTGAAATCGACGATTACCTTGACCTTCCTGATTTCATTGTCTTCCCTGACGGGGAATTGGAAGTAGACATTCCGGTGATTACTGTCGATGATCAAATTGATGAAGGATTAGAAACCGTCACAGTGACCTATGAATATGTCAACGCCTGTGGCGAAGCTGATACCGTCATCGCCTCCTTGAACATTGTAGATTACAAAAACCCATCACTCAACCTCCCAGAAGAGATTTTCCTTTGTAATGGAGAGAACCAAGTGGTTAGTGGTGTCCCAGAAGACGGGTTTGCACCTTTCACTTACACATGGAGCACAGGGGAAACAACGCCAAACATTACAGTTTCTGGAGACACTGAAAACCCAGTGACGATTGATGTAGTGGATTTCTGTGGTCGTGAGGCCGAAGATGGATTCCAGGTATTCTTGCCTGAGCCGTTTGTAGTCATTGATGAAGTAGACCTTTGTTTCGGACTTTCAACGATTACTCCGGCATCTGGAGGTTCTACACCGTACACCTACATCTACCCAGCTGACTCGATTGAGATCGATGATAATACCATGACTCCTTTATTCGAAGGAGACTACACGATTATCTCTATTGATGCTTGTGGTGAAGAAGGAGTAACAGAGATCGAAGTAGACGTTTGTGAAACGGTAATCCCGAATGTCTTCTCTCCAAACAGCGATGGAAGCAACGACTTCTTCCGCATCGAAGGAAACGACGGATTCCCAGGTTCCTCACTTCAGGTATATAACCGTTGGGGACAACTCGTTTACGAAAGCGCAAACTACCAGAACAACTTCCGTGGAGATGACCTAGCAGAAGGAACCTATTACATCATCTACACCAGATCAGATGGTGTAGAATTCACGGGTACAGTTACCCTACTGAGAAAGTAAGTCTAAGACATGTACATATAGGTCCACCGTTCGAAAGAGCGGTGGATTTTTTTATGCTTCTAACTGAGCAGCTACTCCGTTCAGAATTGAGCGGCCTGTCATTGCTGAAGGTTGTTCCACTCCCATCAACGCAAGTATCGATGGTGCGACATCAGCAAGGATTCCATTCTCAATACTGGTCACACGATCATCAATGACCACCACAGGAACAGGGTTGGTCGTATGGGCCGTGTGCGGACTTCCATCAGGGTTTACTGCTTTATCAGCATTCCCGTGATCGGCAATAATGATGAATGAGTATCCTAATGACTGTCCGTGCTCAACTACTTGCTTTAAGCATTGATCGGTAGTTTCTACCGCTTTTACAATGGCTTCGAACACACCGGTATGACCAACCATATCTGGATTCGCAAAATTCAAGACTACCAAATCCGGTTGTCCTTCACTCATGAACGCGCACATCTTATCGGCGAGCTCAGGAGCGCTCATCTCTGGTTGAAGGTCATAGGTTGCCACTTTCGGTGAGTGCGCCATGATTCGGCTCTCTCCTTCAAATTCAGCTTCTCGACCACCAGAAAAGAAGAAAGTAACATGAGGATACTTTTCTGTTTCTGCACCTCGAACTTGAGTTCTTCCTGCCTTCGAAACTACCTCACCCAATGTCAACGACAAGTCGTCTTTTTCATAGATGACATTCACTTTTTGGAAGGTGTTATCATAGCGTGTCATTGTATAGTAACTGAGATCAAGCTTCGACATTCCTTGATCAGGAAAATCTTGTTGTGTGAGGGCTTGAGTGATTTCGCGACAGCGATCGGTTCTGAAGTTAAAGCACACAACGGTATCTCCTTCCTGGATCGTCCCTCCTTGGTCGAGGACACCTGCAATAGCGCATGGTTCAATGAACTCATCAGTTGTTCCATTTCCATACATGGCAGTGAACACTTCCGCGCTAGCGTTAAAAGACGCACCCTCACCTCTTGTGAGCAAATTGTATGCCTTCGCTACGCGCTCCCATCGCTTATCGCGATCCATAGCGTAGTAACGTCCAATCACCGATGCAACTTTGGCATTGGTGCCAGCAATATGATTCTCGAGTGCTTCAACGAAGGCCTTACCAGATTGCGGATCACAGTCACGTCCATCAGTAAACACATGGATGTACACTTCATTGATACCGTGCTCTTGAGCCAAATCACATAGGGCGTGTAGGTGCTCTTGTGAAGAGTGCACGCCTCCATTCGAAACCAAGCCCATGAGGTGCAGACGGCCGTTAGATTTGGCAGATTCCATGGCATTCACCAACACTTCATTCGCGTGAAATGAGCGGTCTTGGATAGCCTTATTAATGCGAACGAGGTCTTGATAAACGACACGACCAGCGCCGATATTCATGTGTCCAACTTCACTATTCCCCATTTGACCTTCAGGAAGACCAACGTTTTCACCATCTGTCAGTAACTCCGCTGAAGGCATATTCGCCTCAAGGTGATCCATGAATGGTGTATTGGCTTGAAAAACCGCATCCGATGCATCTTTCTTTCCATGTCCCCAACCGTCTAGTACGATCAGACATGCCTTTCTTTGATCAGTCATTCCTTAGATTTTTGGAATCGCGACGGTAAAGATAGTTCCTCCCCCATCGCGATCTGCAATATGAATTCGTCCGTTGTGTTGATTGATAATTCGGTCAACGAGGTACAGCCCCAATCCAGTTCCTTTTGAACGGCGGGTATCCTCATTTCCTATGCGATAAAATTTGCTGAAGATACGTTCGCGTTCCTCTTCAGGAATGCCAGCACCTTGATCTTGAACAGCCACCACTACTTCTTGCGGATTGGTCTTTAAACTCACTGTGACCTCGGCACCTTCAGGAGAGTATTTCAAGGCATTTTCTATCAGGTTGATGAAGACAGACTCCATCTTATTTCCATCGCAAAAAGCAGCCACTTTTTCATCGATATCGAGCGTGACTTTATGCATATCCCCATCGAGTTGAGCCAGGTTGTAGCCCACTTTCTCTAGAAGGGCGCTAAGGTCAACACGCTGCTTGACAAGGTCGTCATCATTCTCTAGTCGGGTGGAAAGAAGAATGTTCTCTACAAGGTGGTCAAGACGATGTGTTTCATTCAATGAATTCGACAGGATGTCTTGGCTTTTTTCCTTCGGAAGGTCACGCGTTCGGAGGGTGTCTAGAAACAGCCTTAAGGTGGCGATTGGAGTCTTCAGTTCATGCGTTACTGCCAACATGAAGTTGCGCTCTTTGCGAGCCAATTCCGCTTCCTTACGAAGGTAGGTTCCAATGCGCCAAAGTCCGAATAGAAGAAGACCGACAAATACGAGTCCTTCTCCAATGACCATCCAAACTTTCTTGGTGTAAGTAGATCGAATCAGTTCAGCAGTCTCTTGGCTTTGTGCCAAGGCCAACTGCATATCACGGATTTCACCGTGCAGCTGAATGATGTGAAATGCCCACCAGAAAAACTGAAATAAAATGTACGCCGCAAGGATGCGGAACACGATACGTACACTTCGATTATTTCTAGACATAGGGCGATGCTTCGCCGCAAAGGTAGTTGATGAAGTGTTAGAATTACACTCTAACGTTTTATAAATGAGGACTTACGAATCCAGAGGTCGTTTCGAACGACAATAGAATAGAATCCTGTGCTTAAACTACTCACATCGATGGTCGATCTTCCGTTGACTACATCGCTTTGGACCAATTGTCCATGAGATGAATAAATAGACAGTTCAGAAGACTGGTCTGAAGGTAGATTCAACTGGAGCTGAGACGAGGTTGGGTTTGGCCAAGGTGCCAACTCTTCTGTGGTCGTCAAATCTTCCACTGAAGTAATCAAATCTGGATCAAGGATCAACTCCTCATCACCTGGCTGATAATCTGCATAGATGAAATAGCAGAGAAACATTTCATCCGTTGTCAGACCTCCGTCATAGACCGTTTCTGGGGGATCGTTCGGATTATCCGGGTTGTTGACGGTATTGTCATATTGCCCAATGCTCTTCAATACAGAGCCAGCCGGGAAGTACTGAGGAGACTGAAAATTATAGTAGAACTGCCACCTAAATTGCCAATCCGGAATATCTATCAATGGTATTGAATCACCTTGCGGCGTCTCCATCCAGACTTTATAGGACTCTCCTAGGAGATGCATGTGCGGACAAATTGCGAGCAAGGATTTGTCGCTCCAGAATGGCGTGGCTTCTTGATGGAAAGTGCTGATCTGATTGGGTGGGATGACAAGTGGACCGTCTGTCATTTGTCCTGACCCCATCAACCAGCCCACTGAAATGGGACGTACGTTGTCTGGGTCATCCACGAACTCGAGATTCATGTAGGTGCTATCTACCTCTCCAGCGAAGCCAAAACCGTAGTGGATTTCAATAACGAGATCAGCACCAGGTGGAAGTGCTATTCCCCAGTTATCTGGATAGCGCGCAGGACCAGCGCCTGGTTGCCAGGCATTGATGTAGGTTGTTGTTGTGGGCCATCCGATCTGTGTATTGAATCCTGGAAGAGGATCAAGCGCATCATAGGCGGCTGAATTACCTGTAACGTCTACATGAATATCTGCATGGTGAACAGCTTCAGAAATACCAGCCATGACTTCTACGGCTTGGATGTACTTCGTCTCGCTGAAGTTGGTTGGTATAACGAACCAACGATACTCCTCAGAGTTGTACTGAATCTCGTACGGTTCGATGGCAGCAACGAAGTCAACCGATTCTAAAAGCGTGCCACCGTCTTCAAATTCAGGAGCCTCAGGTTCTACCTCAGGATCACCGAAGGGCATTCCCTCCGAGATCCAATCAATCACCATCGCTTTCTCAGCGGGTGACAAGTATGTTTCTCCAACGAAATGCCGGTATTCAGGATCTGCAGGCCATGGCGGCATAATTCCTTCACCAAGGGCATATGAAATTCCAAGAGAGTGTTCTGCAACGTCATCATAACTCATTAAAGAGAAATGTGCTGCTTGTCCTTCATGGTGGCATTTCGAACAATTATCATAGATCAACGGGGCAATGTCTTCGGCCCAAGTAGCTTCTTGAGCACGACACAGTGAAACGCTCAAAAGCGCTACGACGATTAGCAGAACAGACTTCATGTCAACAAGTTAGGAAGAAATGGATTTTCTCACACTCCCATTCGCCGCTTCTATGGACGCCAGACTGGAATCCGAGGTTTAGAGAATAAAAAAAGGCCGCATTTGCGGCCTTTCATCACTCAAAAGTGAAATTATTTTCTTGCTCCTGACTTGTTCGCCCCTTCTTTCGAAGGTTCGATACTCGGGGCCATCAATTTTGGCACTCCTTTGTAAACAAGCATATGCATTTCAGTTCCTGTGCGAGTCTCTGTTTCGAAGCTATCTCCTATTTCCCATCCAAGCGCAGAAAGGGTATTAATAGCGTGGAGCACACTCTCCCACTGCATTTTCTTGAGGTTATCCAGCTCTACTCGAAGTTCTTTGTCTTGAATCAAACGCGATGTATTGTTATCAAAGATCACACGGATGATCTGACGCCCTTGCTGGTTCATCACCAAGATTTCACCGTAAAAGTTCGGAACTGTTCCTTCTGTTGCTTCAGAGCGGACAGTTTTCGTTGCTTTCGTTGGTTTCTGAGCGAATGCTACCACAGGCAAAGCCAACATCAGGATCATAATCAGTTTCTTCATATCAGTCATTATTTGGGCTTCTAAAATACGGTTAATGCTGGATATAGGCATTAAATGAAAAGTTAAATGCTCGGGTCTAATCCAATTCGCTTCGGAATTCTCTGACATCATCTGAAGTATCTCCCTTTCAAAAACAGCAAAAGGATGCAGGTAGATTGCACTGTTAATCTATCTAGTTATGAGAACCCTTTTCATTGTATCAGGAAATGGCCTGAAAAGCGAATTTTGGGATAAGCATTTTGAATCCCTTGACGTAGATCGTATTTGTATGTTCAGTTCTGTTGAATTGTGCCAAGCGAATATGAAGCAAGATCCGGTAGCTGTCATTGTTGATGACTACTTCACACCAGACAAACATCAAGAGGAACAATTCAGTGGCCTGCTAAACACAGGTACCGCTGTGATTCACCTTAGTCCTAAACACGCTGCAAGCAATGCGGATAGCGGCTCACTTCTCAAGCGCAATTTCTCTACGGAGTTGATTGATGACGTGGAGCGCATCCTAGCAACTGCCTAGTAGCGAATGACATGGTGCTGTTTCACCATGCCTTCCCGACGAAATAACAAGCCCAGTTCAAAAAGATCGAGGCTCAGGTCAAAGTCATCCCAATTGATCAATTGTCCCCATGCTTCTTGCATGTCACTAGACCAATTGATGTCATCGATGACCATGACCCCATCAGAAGATAAATGCGGTAGAAGCTCTGTTGCGTAATGCAATAGGGCTTTTCCTTCATGGTGCCCATCGATAAATATCAGATCAAACTTTCGTCCAGCGCCCAGTTCATTGAGGTATTCGTTGAAGGAACTATTGATCAGTTTAGCTTCCAGCTTCAGCCCCTTCATGACTTCAGTTGCCTCAGCATGAATACTCTGTGCCCCTTCCACCGTCTCTACCTGTGCTCCAGTAGAAGCCAAGTACGCAGTGGTGATTCCCAACGAAGTTCCAAATTCAAGGATTTCTTTGCGCTCAAGGTGAGTACAAAGTCGAAACAACATCCGCGCGTACTTCGGACGTTTCAAAGAAGTTCTTGCGATATCAGACACCTTCCGCGTCGAAGATTTCATCTTCCTCGATCCTGCTCCTAAGTCTTCAACTTCAATCTCATCCTCCTTCTTTAAAAGCAAGTTTCGACGTCTCTCAATACGTTCAAAGGCGTAATAATGCCTATCGTCATTAAAAACATGATTGAAGAGATCGTAGATAAACGGCGAATGCGCACCGTGAATCCCCTTAGCTCCAAGCACATAGCGTATGTATGCCCAAATCCTGCTCACGCTGCAATATATCCCAAGCTGAAATAGATTCTCAAAAAATTGCCCAGAAGGTTTGTCCGATAATAAAAAGACCTATATTTGCAGTCCCATTAGCGAATGGGGCACTGGAAAAAGTAACTACGCTCAGTTTGTTCAGAGCATCCCGACGCGTCGGGAGGGTCGCTTTCTCAAAGACTCAAACACATTGGGGCTCTTAGCTCAGTTGGTTCAGAGCACCTGCCTTACAAGCAGGGGGTCGCTGGTTCGAATCCAGCAGGGCCCACAGAAAATAAAAGCTCTCTCAGAAATGAGGGAGCTTTTTTGTTGGACGCATTTCATGCGTCCCTACATTTCACCTTAAGAGGAAATCGGTCCTTCGTCGGCGCATTTATGCGCCGCTACCGTCTACCGCGATCCGCGTTCCACCACGTACCACGTCCCGCATTCAGCGTTCCTCATCGCACCAATACCAAATGCACGATATGGACGCATTTCATGCGTCCCTACATTTCACCTTAAGAGGAAACCGTTCCTTTAACGGCGCATAAATGCGCCGCTACGGTCTACCGTCTGCCGTCTACCGCGATCCGCATTCCGCATTCCGCATTCCGCATTCCGCGATCCGCGATCCGCAACCCACGTTCCACTACCTCTTAACAATCTGTTGCGAAAGCTGCCCTTTCTCATTTGTCAACTGAACTACGTAGGTGCCTGCAGCCAGTGACGACAGATCAATGTTGTTATCTCCGAACGACAAAGCTCCTGAACGAACCAATTGACCTGAAGTAGACACAATTTTGAACTGAGAATTGGCTCCGTTGCTGAAGACGAAAAGATCCGCATCAACAACTGTATTCAACAGTGAGAAGGCCACTTCTTGTTGTTCTTCAACTGATACGATTGAAGAACAATCTTCGAAGAAATCAGTCAGAATAGTGCTATCACCTCCGATACCCCCAATGCGTAGTTCGTATGAACGATCAGGGCAGACAACGAAGAAGTACGGTTGATAAGGCACATTCAGTGTGTTCGCGATGAAATCTTCAGCGCCGGTGATCACTGGGTTCTCTATGCCGTGGGTATTGACAAACGCAGCTTCATTATTTGTGTTGGCGTCGCGCTCCATAGAAAGTATCATCACAGAATCATCACCATCAGGACCGTGTTCCTCCCAAATTGCTTCTACTCCGGGAATCGAATTGACACAATTCGGACACCAAGTGGCGAAAATGTCGATGATGACGATCTTATTTTGATCCAAATACGAGTACAGATTTTGATCAATGCCGTTCAAATCGCTGTATGTGAAATCTGGAAAAACCTCGCTATCAGGCTGTGCAAACGCCGATGAACTGAGGATTAGCGCAAATGCGACATGTAGAATATGCTTCATTTTTGTAGTGTTTAGTTAGAAGTTCGCCAAGAACTTCCTACTGCGAAATCCGGATTTTCATGTGGATTTGAAGCTAATGCCGCACGATTGGGCACAAAAAAAGGCCGCAAAGCGACCTTTCTTTCATTTCATGATTGGATTATGCCCACTGGCAAAGTACACCCCCCATCAAACCGAGGGTAACGATCCAATATCCGCAGTTCACAGCGATGTACTTGAAGCCTTTGCGCTCAAACATTGCGTTGGTTCCTAGAATAGGTAACGCCACAAAGAAACCACCAATAACACCGTGAAGGACTCCGTGTCCGAAAGTGCGGTGAACTCCTTCAAATTGCTCCATCAAAGCAGTGAATTGATCATAAGCAGCGCCTGATCCTTCCATAAAGCCCTCCTGAGCGAAGAATAATGACTGAACAGACATTTGGTGAATCACCATTCCGGCGGTAGCCATGGCAAGAAGAAAACTAAGCACATAGCTCACCAAGAAAATCACAGGCATATTTCCGCCTTTGATCTTTTCTTCTGTCATACCTGCGACGTTCATCCACGCCGTACCGAATACTTTTGGGTTGTACCAAATAAAGCCTACTACCATCGGAACAAGAGCAGCGGCGGCAACGATTAGATAATTGAATTCCATAAGATGTAAGTGTTTTGGACACCTCAACTTACGAAATCTAAAGGCTCAATGAAGGATATGAATACCAGCTTATTAACAACGCTACTCTCCAATAACCATGCGAACACTGTTGTTGTAGTCAACACCTTCCATTTGAATGGTATATACACCTTGTGCTAAGTGCCGACTATTCAATTGAATGATATGACTGCCACCGTATTCCGCAATGAAGGTGAATGCATGCAACTGCTTACCTGAAGCATCCACCACTTGGACTTGAAACTCCCCGACACTTAGATCAGCTGCTAAGAATGCTTCGTCATTGGTTGGATTCGGGAACACAAGGAAAGTTGCAATGCCCTGTTCCTTCATGACCACTGGAGCACTCAACAACGCACAGTCATTCTCTTCAAACTGACCGTCTTCCGTTGGAGCGATTCCTCCGACATCTGCGGCAGACAGAAACTTTGGTCCGACAGTAAATTCAATGGCATCATCCTCAGTTACACTAGACACCCAAATGAACTGGGCTAAGACCGAGGTTTCACTCACCCTTAACTTCAAATAACCACGGTGCGACTCTTCGAAATAACGGATGTGCTCATTTTGGTCAGCGAAGTTTGATGAATCTGGCACCTGACGGACAAGTGAGGTCACTGGTGGTGCTGTCAGCTCTATTCCCCACGTTCCCGTTTGGCTTGTTGGATCATAGGTGTCTGTTGCTAAATCAGCTACTCTCGCCGCATGCATGTCGCCACTCAATACGAGCAACTTTGCGTTGCTTCCCTCGATGGCCTCTTGGAGACGATCCCGAGCCGCAGGGTACCCATCCCAAGCGTGCGGACGAACAGTCAACCCATTATAGAGCTGCGGCATCACAGGCACTCCGCTTAGCAATATTGTCCAGGGTTTTTCATGATCTAGCTCGGTTGCGAACCATTCCTCTTGTTCAATTCCCAATAGGCTCCTGCCCTCTTCTAGAGTGCCAGGGTCGCCTGCAGGCAGTACCTCATCTCGTCCGCGAATGCGCGTCTCAGTTAGGATCAATTTTGCCGGGCCCAATTCCGCGCTAGCGAAATCAGCCTCACGATCTCTAACCGGCATCCAATCATACCAAGCGTCAACTGCATTTCTTTTCAACTCTTCCCATTCATCACCCGATATATTCTCGCCGGCGTCGCGCCAACAATCATCAGCAAACTCGTGGTCATCCCAAATAACATAGGAAGCATATTGGCGATGTAATTCTTGAAGCAAGGCATTGCCGCGATACTGCTTCCAACGCAATTCAAAGTCATCTCTCGTTCGAGGCAAGTACGGAGGATCATGCTCTCTCCCCTCCACATCAACGGCTGCTTCCGAAGGCGCATTGTCATAATAGTAGTCTCCCAAAAACAACAAGTAGTCCGCCTCATTGGCCTGTAACGCATGATCGTAAACATGGAAATAGCCGCGTTGATGATCAGCACATGAAAATGCTGCAAAGGTGACGGCTTGTCCGTCTTCAATAATCTCTGCCCGCCCCGTGGCTGAAACAAAGCCGGCCGCTCGGAAGCGGTAATAAATACATCCTGAGCTTAATCCTTCAACCAACACCTTGATAAATTGATCTTCTACGATGAACGACTCACTCTTCACCACTGAATTGAAATCAGCGTCATATGCTACTTCATAAGACACTTGATGCGGCATAGCAATCAAGTCATCAAGACGCGTCCAAATAACCAAAGACGACGCATCAGCATCTCCAGAGGCCACTCCAAATGAAAAAGGAAATGACGACGCTTCGAGACTGAATGGCAATAAACCGAGCAATAAGACGTAGATCGGAAGTAGGTAATTGCTGCGCATGAATGTACTTATGGTATCTTCGCTGAGATTCTCTGTGCTGAACGTTTGTCGAAACATACGAATTCTAGGCTGGCTTATTTGCTGCCTTTTTCCCGCTATCGCGGAAGGTCAACTCGTGATTAATGAAGTGTGCTCCGCCAATGGATCATCTTTCACTGATTTCGAGGGAGATACCCCTGATTACATCGAACTCTACAACCCAGGCAGCACAGCTGAATCTACAGAAGGACTTCACCTCACAGACAGTGGCAATGAATTCAAATGGCCACTTCCAGAATTAGAAATTGGCCCTGGAGAATACATTGTAGTCGCTTGCTCAGGAAAAGACCTCACTACACCCGAACTTCATACCAACTTTGGAATAGACAGCGACGGCGAAACCATTCGCCTCACCGATGAATACGGCGCTGTAGTTGATTTTGTCATTGTACCCGAACTGCATAGTGACAACGCCTACGGAAGAAATTCAGAAGGGGAATTCGTTTACTTCCTCAACACTACTCCGGGTGAGATAAACCCAAGCGAATCTTACAACGGTTATGCACCTGCGCCTGTGTTTTCTCGTCCTGGCGGATTCTATGATGCACCTTTTCAACTAACAGTTCAAGAGACTGCTGGTGAAACCTTGTTCCAAACAAACAACCTCTACCCTCAGCACGATCTGAACGGCAGTAGCATCAGCATTGACAGTACCATGTCAGTGACTGCGGTGAACTTTGAAGACGGCAAACTTCCATCTCGCATCGTAGGTGCTACCTATTTCATTAATGAAGAGCACAACATGCCTGTTGTGGCCTTGATCGCAGATAGTCTCGAACTCTTCGATGAAGAAACTGGCATTTATATGCTCGGTCCGAATGCTGATCCCGAGTGGCCACACTTTGGTGGAAACATCTGGAACAATCAACATATCCTATCTTGGATTGAAGTCTATCAAGAAGAAGAACAGGTCATTGCTCAATTGGCTGAATCCCGCATGCACGGTGGTCAATCAGCAAGGAATCAACCGCAACGTCCGTTCAGATTTATCGCTAAAGACCGCTTAGGCGTGGAGCGCTTTTATGCTCAACTTCAACGTCAATCTCATCAGACTACCTACAAGAAGTTCGTTGTTCGTAATGGTGGATCAGACTATCACCGAGTGCACATTTCTGACTCTTTTATCGAGCGTCAAGTGACCAAATACGGGCTTGATCTAGAAGCCAAAGGTTCAGAGCCTTGTGTCTTCTATATCAACGGTTATTACTGGGGCTTCATGGATATCCAACGCGTGATTGATGATTGGTTCGTGTGGTCGGTGACGGAATATGAAGAAGGTACACCTATTTCAATTCTCGAAGACGATTCACTGGTGATCAAAGGTGACATCAGCAGTTTCGACACTATGCTCGAATTTGTTGAGTTGAACGACATGAACGTCCCTGAGAATTTCGCGCACGCGGAATCTTTGGTTGACGTTTCTAATTTCACTGACTACATCATCACCGAGACCTTCTGGAACAATGTTGATTGGCCAGCCAACAACGTGAAAGCTTGGCGTCCGATGGTAGATGGCGGCAAGTGGCGCTACATCTTGTTTGACATGGATGTTTCGCTCAGTAGCTTTGGTTTTGCGACGGAGCAGAATAACGGGTTGCAGCGCTTCCTTGATGAGTTCCCTGACAATAAGCACTATCGCTTGTTCAACAATTTATACGCTAACGCGGAATACAGAATCACCTTCTTGAATCGCTATGCTGATTTGTGCAACAGTGCCTTCAGTCGGGAAGCGATCACCTCCGAACTACGTAACCACGTAGCCCTCATTTGGGATGAAAAAGACCGTCATCACGGACGTTGGGGAAGCAGCCGATGGTTCTGGGAAACATTCTGGCTCTATCCAAGAGCATATGAGTTCGCAGATAAACGCACCGAGATTGCCTTCGATCAGGTACGTGACGGATTTGATCTGGATGGTCATTACGAATTGGAACTAAACACCGCTCCCGCTTTTGCAGGTACGGTATCCATTAACAGTCTTGACTCCCTTCCCCATGATTGGAATGGCAGCTACTTCAACGGTATTCCTATTGACATCACTGCCCACCCAGCACCGGGCTACCAATTCTCACACTGGGAGACCAAAGATGGCGAAGTTGCCAGCACCGGAAGTCAGCGAACGGTTTTCAATACTGACGCTAGCACCACAGAATTGACGGCTGTATTCACCGACGTCAACGCCTCTCAACTTTTCGTTTGGCCAAACCCATCTGATGGGGATGTGACCATCAGTTTCGACGCGCAAGAATCAGGTTTTGCGCAGGTACAACTCTTCGACTCCAGGGGAGCCATCATCTACGAATCAAAAGTAGGTGTGGATCTAGGCACCAATCTAGTTCAGATGAACGCGATTCCTGCAGGGAGTTATGTGGTTCGGGTGACCACCAAAGACATGTCTTTCACTGAGACATTGATCTCTCGTTAATTCAGGCCGAGACTCCTTCAATTATTTCGTACCTTCCCGGTACTACCTTGTACTATGAAAACTTTCCTCACATTACTTTTGAGTGGTTGTGCGCTGCTTTCTTTCGCTCAATTCAACACTTCTGTAGTCCTTATGGAATCGTCGCTAGACGAGCTTTTCCGACCTTCTAATGCGGTCATTGGTGATTTGAACAATGATAGCTTCAATGACGTTATTGCCGCTCCACAGGGCGTTGCATTTCTAGGAGACGGAACAGGTAATTTCCAGAAACTTCCTCCCATTGAAGGCAATCTCAAGTTGATGGAATTGGCCGACCTCGATCTTGATGGTGACCTCGACATCATTGGTACCAACTATGAAAACCAATTGATCATTTATACGAATGATGGGTCTGCCAATTTCTTAGGGCCTATCCCTTCAAATGAGAGTTTAGATGAGATTAATGCAATAGAAGTGCTCGACATCAATCAAGATGATTACCCAGACATTGCTATATCCAACGGTGCCGTTTCAGGGCTCTACTCCTTATTGAACGATCAGAACGGACAGTTCTTCGAGCAAGAGCTGATCTTTGAAGAAGCCATAAATACAATAACCGACTTGTCTTCCGGAAATTTAAATGGAGATGACTTCCCGGATCTTATTTGGTCATATAACTCAAACAGCGAGATTTTTCATCAAATCAATTCAATTGGATCGTTCGCTTTTCCTATTTCCATCACTGAATTTCAATTATATAGTTCTGAATTCACCATTGCAGATATAAACAATGATGATTTAGACGACATCATTGCCCTTGACCCCTCTGCTTCATGGAAGTTTATCAATAATGGTGATGGATCATTCAGCGCTGAAGAATTCGAAGATGACAACGGCGCCAGCGCTCCTCAGGTGATTGATATAGATGGTGATGACTCTTTGGAATTGTTTTATAAAAGTAATGGCCAATATTCCCTTCATAGCATTGACGAAAACGGCAATATCTCTCCTTCTGAATCCATAACGGTTCTTTACGGTGGTTCAAGCATTTTCGCCTTTGGAAATTTTAATGGGGACCCCGCGCTTGAGATGTTTTCGTGCATGAACAGTGCAGACTTCCTAATGTATTATTCTGGCGAATCGTTCACTGATGGAAAAATCATAAACACCGATCTCGATTTACAAGAGTACTACACCTATCAAGTTGCAGATTTATCTAATGATGGCACCTCGGATATCGTCTTCAATCGGTCCTCTCTGTCTGGCCCAAAAGAGTATAGCCTGGACGAATCATTAGAAGTGGAAAATCGACGCATTCACAGCGCTTCAGGAGATAACAACTTTACTCCAATTTTCTTGGACTTAGATGACGATGGAGACCTAGATATGGTGTACCCTTACGGCATCTACATTGACTCAGAACACATCGGAATTAAATACCGCACCGAAGAAGGAGGCTATGCCAGTATCGGTAATATCAGCGGTAATTCACCTCACCCTATTGAGCTTAATGGTGATGAGCACACTGATCTGATTTACAATACACAGTGGACGACTACGACTACCGTCCGTCAAAACCTAGGAGACGAGGCCTTCACAAACGTGAATGAATTAATGTCAGACAATGGTGATTTCTTTGACTTCAATTTCGGGGATATTGACAACGACGGACTTAACGACATCATCTCATACAAAGAGTATTTCGGAGGACAATGCGACGTTTGGCGCAACCTAGGGAACTTCCAGTTTGAGCTGGTGGTAAGTGATTTCAATTTCGGCAATGATTTCGCCATGCTCTTCGACATCAATGGCGATGGATTTGATGACATCGTATATACACCGGTATACAGTGACCCGGGAATCTTCGCTCGCATATCAAATGGTGATGGCAGCTTCCAAAACCCTATTGCTTACACCGAAATTGAAAGCGTAGAAGACATTACTGTTCTTGACTGGAACCTTGACGGTCTAGACGATTTAATTCTTCATTCTGACAGTGAAATCGGAACATGGCTTCTCCTAAACAATGGCGATGGAACTTATCAGGAAGAAACCTTCCTCAACGACTACACGGTTTTAGGAAGTGACCCAACCTTCGTTGATATTGATCTCGATGGCGACATTGATCTAGTCCAACGCGAGAATACAGATAACTCTCAACGACTGGTGGCCTACATTTCTAACATCAGTCAAGGATGTACAGACCCAACAGCCTGCAATTATGAACCATTTTATCTTGACGATGATGGATCCTGTTGCTATGGCACTTGTGGCTGTTTAGACCCTGAATCTTGTAATTACGATCCGGCTGCAGAATGTGTGGTAACATGTGTTTATCCAGGTTGTACTGATGATACGGCATGTAATTATAATCCCCAGGCCGGTTGTGATGATGGGTCTTGTGCTTGGGAAGGGTCTATTTCCGGATTTGTATTCCATGACCTAGACGGAGATAACTTCTTCGAAAATCAAGGTTTCTTCGAACTCGAATCAGGTTTAACTAATTGGTCAGTCACCATCGAAGAATTGAATTGGGTCGGCTTCACCAATGGAGATGGCTATTTCACCTTCAATGACGTTCCTTTTGGCGAATACACTGTGAGCCTCGTTCAGATTCAAGATGGGTGGGTTGCACCGAATGGTGGAAGCTTCACTGTTGTCATCGATGAATGTGGAAACATCGAAGAAAACATAGCAGTAGAATGGGACTCAGACGCGAACTTCTGGGTCTCAGGCCCTATCAACATCTGGAATACGAACCTTCATTGCGATGATGGAATGAATCCGGGGATTTGGGTGCAGAACACAGGAGGAATTCCATTGAATGGTGAAGTCACGATTAGCTTTAATCCCGATCTGGTGGCTACTGAATTAGGGGGTGAAGCAGAAACCCCTGACCTCATCGAAGAGGGAGTAGTTTCATGGGTGCTTGACGGTGAGCCTCAACCTGGACAAGATCTCTTATATCAGTTTCATATTGAAGGCCCAGGAGTAGATCTCATCGGACAAATCGTACCAATTGAAATGACGCTGACGTTGGTAGACGAAAATGACGTGGAGTACTACACAAATACCTGGACGTTGTATCCAGAGGTTGTTTGTGCCTACGACCCGAACGACAAATACACTGAGTTCCCAGGATACATCGATCAACATCATTTCGTGTTGAAAGAAGACGAAATGGAGTACCGTATTCGTTTCCAAAACACTGGAAATTTCCCTGCAGAGAATGTCATTATTCGCGACACCTTAGACATTGCCCACCTCGACCTCAGTACCTTCCAGCCAATCTTCGGCTCACATGACTTTACCACATGTGTCAAGCCTGATGGTGCTGTAGAATTCAACTTTGCAGACATCCAACTTCCAGATAGCACTTGCTGCTTTGATGAAAGTCAAGGGTACGTGGTGTATCGCATTACCCCAAGAGAAGATGCACAGGCCGGAGACATTATTAATAACACCGCGCACATCTTCTTTGACAATAACCCTGCGATCATCACCAATACCACGTGGCACACCATCTATGAATGCTCTGATGACCATGCAGCTTTCACTACAGACAATGATTTCTGTGTGGGTGAAGTCATTGATTTGGTGAATGATTACCCTTATGTAGAAGAATACATTTGGACCGTAGACGGTCAAGTTGAAAGCAACGAGGCATTCATCTCTATCAATAGCGATGAACCAGCAACATTCGAAGTCTCACTTGAAATTTCTAATCCACTATGTCAGGCGATGACAAACGAAGTAATCAACGTTCACGAAAACCCTGAATTGCTAGAAATAACGGCTGACGGCTTTAATACGCTTTACACAGACGAAATCGAAGGTTATTCATACCAATGGTACCTGAACGGGGAAGCGATGGAAGGCGAAAATAGTGAAGTCTTATTCATAGAGGAAGACGGACTTTATGCGCTAGAAATCACCAACGAATTCGGATGTTCAGTCATCACTGATGAGGAGTTCTTCATGTATGTTGGTGTAGAGGAGTTTTCAGCAGATACTGTCAAACTTTATCCAAACCCAAGCTCAGGTCAAATTGTCCTAGAATTCGAAAACGCATCCCAACGTTCTATTGAAATCTATTCCTCTACCGGACAACTAGTCCACTCGCAAGTAAGTCTTTCTGATATCATACAACTAGACCTTTCCGCGCTAGCGAAAGGAAGTTATTCTGTGAAAGTAACTTCGCAAGAAAGCTACACATCTGGAAGGCTCATTATTAAATAATGATTGGTGCATGCTTCTTGATTTCGGATACCAAACGGTATTGCACTCACATTGTAAACCGAGCTTGACACGCCTTATTGAACCTAAATTTCGCCCTGATTACTTTCTACTAAAGTGACCTCAATTCCGAAGGACCTGAAATTGAGCTAAAAAACATTGTATTGCCCCAGTAAACTGTATCGAACAAAAGTTGAAAATTTGAGTAGCGAAATATGACGCGAGTCAACAGAAATTCCAAGATCGTGACTTATACTTGAATTATCGAATCACTCGGTTGAACTCTCTGAAGAGATGCCTTATTTTCAATTCAAAAGAACTACAAATTAAATTCATCACCATGACTCGAAAACTGACTCTTTCATTAATCATGTGTCTTTTAACCGTTATGCTGCAAGCTCAAACGGTCAATTTTGGTGAATCCATCAGCCGTAAACATGATTTCGTAGGCACAATTCTAGGAGAGAGTGAAGATCATATCATCCTCTACAACCAGGTAAAAGGAGGCGACGATCCGGATCATCAAATTGTAGTTCTTGACCGCAAGAATGGTTATACGGAAGTAACTACCATAACAGAGCCAGCTTATCACCCTGACTACAAGGAACAGAAGCTTATTTCAGCCCTTTTCTCGGATTCAAAGCTCTTCACTATTTATAAAGCATATCATAAAACGGAAAAAGCAGCGTATGCGCTTGCCCGAGAACATAATCCGGCAACAGGAGAACCACTTGGGGAGCCTATTCAACTGATTCAGCCCGGCCTCAAAATGAAAAAACTCTCTGGACTTGAAGTAACCGCTGTATCATCGCCGAATGGGCAGCACACAATTGTCAAGGCCAGAAATGCCTCAGAAGACGCCCCTCTAGCTCCGGAGGAGGCTATGTTTATGACATCGAAAACCAAAGATTACAGTGTTGCACATTTTGACCAGAACCTTAACCTTATTAGTCAACTGAAAGGAGTTTCACTTCCTATGGGGCCACAATTCGTCACTAATGAAGGTAATCTCTTTTGGTACCAGATTTCTCAATTAAGTGGGAAGGAAATGAAAATTGCTAATGCATCGAATGAGTTTCGAATTGAAACGAGCAAATTCCCTAATGTCGAAGGACTCAAAGACGGATACCTCTTCGAACGTCCATACGGAAGCTCCCTGAGTGATGACGGACTTTATCTAACTGTTAAACCAGGAGTAGGCGAATTTACAAACGAGCAAAACAGAACGTTGAAGGCATGTGGAATCGAAATTACTGACATTAACAGTGGAACTGTTCTTTTAAATCAAGCCGTTGACATATCGCAAAAGTCTCAACTCGAAATGAACGAAGGTTTCATTAAGCCTGAAGACTTTTTAGGGCTTTTTCAAGAATTCGCAGTAGAAAAAGCCGAATTCACTTCTGATGATGGATTTCTTGCAGTTATTTCATGCCAGGAATTTGGGAATAAAGGGATGGTTCGCTTCGGTCGTCCGACTCCTAACCACTTTTTCTTTGGCAATTCTTATGTCGTCAAATTCAATTCTGATTTTGACATTGAATGGACTACGGAAATTGCCAAAGAACAATACTTTGATCTTCAAGTGACTGAAACAGCCACGAATTCCACTGCAGTGAACGGTTGGTCCATGCCAAGCGGAGCAAAAAAGAACAACCTGGCCTACCAAATCCAGCCTTTCTTTGGCACCAACAGTGAAATCATCGATAATGACCTTTATGTCTTTCATTACAAAAGCAATGGCGCCAAGAAGCAAGGGAGATTCAACTATCTCTCTCAGGATGCGCTTTTGAAATTGAAGAATGCGGTCCTAGTGGTCACAAAAGTAGACCTCAACACTGGCGACAGTCAAACGAAGGAAATAAGCATAGATTCTTCAGAAGGACTCCCTACTCTGAATAATCTTTACTTATCTAAAATTGACAATAATCTTCTTACCATTTCATACGTGGGATCGTCATACCGAATGACGGAAATTGTAGTTGAGTAATACTGCTCAAACCTAACGAGCTCACTTTGCTTGAATCAAGGAGTAAATAGAAGGCCAAAAGAATGTCTGAACTCAATATGACTTTCTTTCTATCTGCTTCAAGGCTGCTACTCCTTGTTGGGCTCAGTTTTGTCATTCTCACGGTTATGACAAGCTCATATTCAATGTCTACTTGATTGAATAGTGAGTCATCATCCTTACATAACGATCAACGATGCGCACCTCGTCGAATTAAATAGGCAACTCTTTGTAGTCTTTCGAAAAAGCAACATATGGAGTCTTGGAAGAATATCTTTGAACTAAACCACCTCAGCCACCACAAACACACTTCCCCCAATATAAATCAGGTCCCGGTCTGTGGCATACAATCTTGCTGCTTCGTAGGCTTTATTGACGCTACTAAATTTCTCGCCTTTCAGGCGGAACGCTAGCGCTTTTTCTTGCAGCTCATCCGCTGGCATAGCTCGTGGAATATTGGCTGCAGCGAAGTAGTAATTTGCCTCTTGTGGAAATAAGGGTAGAACTGTACTCAAGTCTTTATCGGAGGAAACCCCTATGATGATGTGCAGGTTATGATACTCATACTGCGAAAGCTTCTTCATTGCTCCAGTCAAGCCTTCTGCGTTGTGTGCACAGTCAGCAATAGTCAACGGACTTTCATTCAATACTTGCCATCGTCCCAAAAACCCGGTGTTCTGAACTACCCGTGCAAAACCCTTGACCACAGCATCTGAACTGATTTCCCAACCGCGGTCGCGAAGTACTTTTAAAGACGTATAAGCCGTTCGAATATTCTCTTGAACAAAGGGCCCATCCAAATCACTTGGAGGGATTTTCGTCGTTTGTTCTGCCTTGTACAATGGAGCTTTAACTGATTCCGCGCTAGCGAGCATCACTTGCATTGCTTCATCTTGAAGCTGACCCACAATCACCGGAACCGTGGGCTTAATGATACCGGCCTTCTCCTTGGCAATCTGAGGAATGGTATCACCCAAAAACTGCATATGATCAAAACCGATGGAAGTGATTACACTCACTTCCGGACGAACAACATTGGTAGAATCGAGGCGACCACCCATGCCCGTTTCAAGCACCACGACATCCACTTCTTCTTCCAAGAAATACCAGAAGGCCATGGCCACAGTAATCTCGAAAAACGAAGGCTCAATGGAAGACCAGCTGCCTTTGAAACGATCAACAAAAGACACGACCGCATCTTCAGAGATCATCTCGCCGTTGATCTTAATACGCTCCCTGAAATCGCGGAGGTGAGGCGAGGTGTACAAACCAACCTTGAATCCAGCCTCTTGAAGAACAGAGGCCGTCATGTGCGAAACGGAACCTTTACCATTGGTTCCCGCCACATGGACAAACCGCAGTTTTTCGTGGGGATTCCCCACCGCTTGACAAAGCGAGATGGTGTTGCTGAGGTCAGCCTTATAAGCAGCAGCGCCCATGCGTTGAAACATGGGCAGCTGCTGAAATAGGTAATCGAGGGTTTCTTTATATGTCATGCCCCCTATATTTTCTTATTGCAATTTGAAACGGAAGGTCATCTCCCCTTTCTGCTCTGCCGGAGCATCACTCTTCACTTCGAATCGCGCTGTCAAAGCCGCCTCTTCAGCAAGCTTGAACAGTGAGTTACTAGAGGTTGTACTTTTCACATAATCGCGATCAGTACGAAGTACGTTACCTTGACGATCAACGTAGATTTTGAGAACTACAATTCCTTCTTCCGATGGTGTAACGTTCTTTGGTTTTCCAACCATTCCACGTCCTCCCAAAGAGAATCCAATACCATCGCCTTGAACTACGCCAAGACCGTCGATGTCGCCTTGTGGATCACCTTCGTTGCCTGTTCCTTCAGTAGAACCGTCGGAACCGCCACCACCGCTGGTGTTCATGTGTTCAAACGCTTGGCTCAAACCTGAGCTCACTTGTTGTTCTTCCTCCACAGGTTCAGGGTCTGGATCTGGTTCAGGGTTCGTGTTCGTTGGAACACTGACGTCAGAAGCATCCTGTGTCACCACTTCTTCAGCGGCGGTCACTTGTGTTTCTTCAGCCTGAGCTGATTCCTCTTCCACTACATTTTCTGGAGTTTCTGAAGGCACCTCTGTTTCATTGTCACCACCAGCTTTAATGTCTTGACCGAAGTCAGCCATTCCTACTGCGATGTACTCTTCTCCTGGGGGTGGGTCAGGAATAGTGAATGCGACAAGAAAGAAGCATAGGACGATGATCCCCGCGAAAAAGATTCCAGAGAGCGTCGCCGCGATCTTGCGGTCTTTCTTTTCTTCTTGTTCTCGTGTACTCATTACTCTTTCTTTGGTTTAGAACCGAGCATGACCTTCCAGTCGTTGGCTTTGGCCATACCGATCATTTCAACGGTAGCTCCCGTAGGAACTTCTTTGTCTACATTCAGGTAGAGTACCTTATCTGACATCCCTTCCATCTCAATCTTCAACAAGGTCTCCACGTCTTCCTTTTTGACTTGTCCTCCTTTGATGTAGTAAGACATGTCAGGCTTAATCGACAGGGTCACTTTCGCATGCGAATCTGTACCTCCTTTGCTCTGTGGAAGGTCTACATTCACTCCGCTACTCACCAAGGTTGAGAGGATCACGAAGAAGATAAGTAGCAGGAAGACGAGGTCAGTCATTGACGACATCCCTGCTGATGGGGAGACTTTATTTCTTTGTCCTAAATCCATAGTGCTTATTTTCCTGGTTCCTCAAGAACGTCCATGAACTCGATGCTCGATGACTCCATCTTGTGTACTACTTTCGATACTTTACTCACGAGGTAGTTGTAGGCCATGTAACCAATGATACCCACGATCAAACCAACAATGGTTGTAATCATCGCTTGTTTGGTACCGGCAGAAAGGTCTTCAATACCTACAGAACCCGCGATCTCCATATCGAGGAATACTCTTACCATCCCAATTACCGTACCAAGCATCCCAATCATTGGGGCCGCACCGGCGATGGTAGCAAGGGTACCGAGGTTCTTTTCCAATTGGTAAATCTCAAGCTTACCAACGTTTTCAATCGCAACACGGATATCCTGAAGTGGCTTTCCGATACGGGCAATACCTTTCTCCAACATACGAGCAATCGGTGTATTACTTGTAGCACATAGGTTACGTGCACTATCCAATTTACCGTCGTTGATGTAGTCTTTGATTTTATTCATGAAGTCTTTCTCTTCACGCAAAGACTTATTGATAGCGAGGGTACGCTCAATAAAGATGTAGATCGCTGCCAAAGACAAGAGTGCCAATGGTATCATGATGTACCATCCACCGTCCATTAACAGTTCCAATACAGATACTTCGATCTCTGTAGATTCAGGAGCCGCATCGCCCATGGCGTCTGCCGCCTGGTCTCCTACATTCAAATTTTGAAGCAACACAAGCAGGTTCATTCGTTGGTTTCTTTAGAATTATAAACGCTGAAATTATCGAATTATTGACGCGAGCATTCGCGAACGCACAGCACTTAATGACAAATGCAGCGTGGATAACCCTTCTCAGCGAAGAAACCAGTCAGGAAAGAAACCTGGATTTAGAGCATGAACATGAGGTAGTACACACCAGCTCCAGCGAGGTAACCAGCGACAGCAAGAAGAGACATCTTCTTGAGGTACCAGATGAAGTCAATCTTCTCTAGTCCCATTACCGCTACACCTGCAGCTGAACCAATGATCAAGGCACTACCTCCGGTTCCAGCACAGTAAGCTAGGAACTGCCAGAAGATACCGTCCTGAACAAAGTTCGGATCCCAATCTCCTGCTGCTTGTGCCGCCGGAATCACATCGTACATACCCATTGACGCCGCCACCAAAGGCACGTTGTCAACGATCGACGAAAGAAGACCGATAGCCAAGTCAATGAAGAAGACATCAGCCAGTGTTACGCGCAGCCAATCTGCCATGACCAAGAGGTGACCTACTTCTTGAAGCGCAGCAACAGCCAAAAGAATCCCAAGGAAGAATAACACTGAAGAAGCATCAATCTTGCGCAATACAGCAATTACCGAAAGGTGATTCTTTTCTTCAATGTTCTTGTTACGGTGCAGAATCTCAGTAACCAACCAAAGGAAACCAAGCGATAGCATCATCCCCATAAACGGAGGAAGATGCGTTACGGTCTTGAAGATTGGCACAAAGAGTAGTCCAGCAACTCCAAGGAAGAACACCAACTTACGCTCACCATCAGATGTTGGATTCACGTAGTGCTCAGCTCCTGAAGCCTTCATCGGACGTTCCACTTCACCTTTTAATGTGAAGCTTGTGATCACAAGCGGTACGATCAAACAAACCAAACTTGGGATGATCAAGTTGGAGATGATCACTGGAGTTGTCAACTGACCTCCAATCCAAAGCATAGTGGTTGTAACGTCACCGATTGGAGACCACGCTCCACCAGCGTTCGCGGCGATAATCACCATACCAGCAAAGAACCAACGCGTTGGCTTATCTGCAATCAGCTTCCGCAGCAAGGATATCATGACAATACTGGTTGTCAAGTTATCTAGCGCTGCAGAGAAGAAGAAGGTTAGAAGGGCGATAATCCATAACAGTTTGACCTTGTTCGTCGTCTTTATTCGATCTGTGATGACGGCAAATCCTTCATGGGCATCTACCAATTCAACAATGGTCATGGCTCCCAAAAGGAAGAATAGGATACTCGCAATTTCTTCAAGGTGGTGCAACAAACGGAACTCGTAGAATGAGCTCGTGGTGTACTGCACACCTTCTTTGAAACCTGCTGGTTCTTTCAAAGCATCTACCAATTCTTCTTTTGTCACTGATTCATCGTGACCTTCAAATTGGATGACACCTTCCCCTGCGATTTCTTCAGAAGGAGTGACAATGGCTTCGTATTCGTGTGATAGGTGATCCGGTACGTGACCATGTCCACCAACAACAAAAACTGCCCAACAGATAGTACCTGTGAGCAGTGCAAAAGCCGATTTATCAACTTTAAGTGGGTGTTCTAGGGCAATCCCTAAGTACCCAAGAACGAAAATTACGAGGATCAAAATTTCCATGTCCTGTCTTATTTCATGAGTTTATTCAACGAGATCTCAAATGCGGTCTCGGTAATATGCGTACGATCTGAACGCTTCGCGTAGGTAGCTTCCAACGCTTTCTTGATCGTATCTGATGTATCATTAAATATCGATTCGTCGCTCATGTTCACATCGTCTGTTGACATGAGGTAGGCAAATACGCGTGCCATACCGCAATTCGCGATGAAATCAGGAATCACTGCCACATGCTGGTCAGCGTATTCCGCGATAGCGCCGTAGAAAATCTCAGGATCAGCAAACGGAACATTTGCCCCACTAGAAACTACTTCTAGCTTGCTGTTGATCATACGTTCGATCTGGTCTTTCGTGATCAAACGAGAAGCTGCACATGGCAAGAACACTTCTGCATCGAGGTCCCATACCTTCTCATTCACTTCTTCGAATGAAAGCATGTTGTCAGCGCGCAATGCGTTACCATCTTTGTTCAGGAACAATTGAGTCACTTCTTCAGTACTCAACCCTTCTTGATTGATGATTCCGCCAACACGGTCAATGATTCCAACGATTTTCGCTCCTTGGTGAGCTAGGTAGTATGCCGCGGCTGAACCCACGTTACCCCATCCTTGAACTACCACGCGCTTTCCTGCCACCTCACCTCCGTAGATGTTGTAGTAATGATTCACTGCTTCGGCTACTCCGTAACCAGTGATCATGTCAGCAACACAGTATTTCTTATTAATATCGGGAGAATACTGCTCATCTTCCAACACCTTGATCACACCTTGACGGAGTTGACCAATGCGACGCACTTTCTGTGCTTCATTTGGTTGGAAGTGCCCATTGAACACCCCTTCCTGTGGGTGCCAAACACCGCAATCTTCAGTAATTGGAATCACCTCGTGGATCTCGTCAACATTGAGGTCTCCACCTGTTCCGTAGTAGTGCTTCAACAATGGAGTCACCGCTTGGTACCAGCGCTCCAAAACATCTTTCTTACGTGGGTCACGTGGATCGAAGTTGATCCCCGATTTTGCTCCTCCGATTTGAGGTCCTGATACCGTAAACTTGATCTCCATGGTCTTTGCCAAGGATTCAACTTCGCGTTTATCGAGTCCAACACGCATACGTGTTCCGCCTCCGGCAGCACCGCCTCTTAATGAGTTGATGACTACCCAACCTTGCGCATCCGTAAATGGGTCTTTCCATTCGAATACTACCTCAGGTTGTTTCTCTTCGTAAGCTTTAAGCAGGTCTTTCATGGGCTTCAGAAATCGCGTCAAATTTAGGATTTTAGGTTAGTCGCTCAGCGCGAAACCCAAGAGATATTGACAACTTGTAAAAATGAGCAGTTCAACTGTACTTCTGAACGGTTGATTTGTACCTCATCGCCGTAGTCCCAAGACTAAGCTGCCCGCACTGTGATCTGCGGATGCTCCCGTCACACTCGACAGTACATTGACCTCTCCTCGAAGTCTTAACACACCTAAGAATGCAAAGATCAGTGCCTCTTTGTAGGCCACGATTTCATCACTAGGCACATCCACGGTGATCCCGCTCTTCTTTCTGAATTCTTCGATCAAGTATTTGTTGAAGGCGCCTCCTCCTGTAACCAATACGTCGGCCGCATTACCTGCCAAATCAGAAGACAGTCGTTTCACCATGTGTTGGACCGCCGTATGCAGTCTGTCCTCCAAGGGAATGCCTTCATGGAATAACGGCCACACTTCTTGTTCAAACCACTCTCTCCCTAAGCTCTTAGGAGCATGCAGTTGGTAATAGACGATCTGTTCAAGATTCGTCATCAAGCCTTCGTTCAAGGATCCCGATCGAGCGATATTCCCATCGGTATCGAAATCCATGTCTCGTTCGTTGGCAAGTCGGTTCAATAAGAAGTTGACCGGACAAACATCCCAAGCCATGCGGTTTCCATCACGTTCAAGGCTCACATTCGCAAAACCTCCGAGATTCAGACATGCGTCATAGGCACCAAACAGCATGCGATCTCCAATGGGAACCAAGGGAGCCCCTTGCCCACCAAGGGCCAAATCCATACTCCGGAAATCACCAATGGTGGTTATTCCTGTTTCAGCAGCTACTTCGGGCACCGCACTAATCTGTAAAGTGAGTCCGTGAGCTGGATCATGGAAGATGGTATGACCGTGCATCGCGATGAAGTCCGGTTCCGATTCCGCGCTAGCGAGAAAATCACGAATAGCCATACCCGTCAAACGACCATGATCTATGTGAAGTCGCGTTAAGCCATGTCCGTCAAGCTCGTGCGGGTTCTGTAAACGCTGAGCCATCTCATATTCATACGGAATGGTTACCGCTTTTTCGATCTGAAATGTCCATTTCTCATTTTGTTCAAATGAGCATAAAGCAAGGTCTAATCCGTCAAGGGACGTACCTGACATGACACCTAAAGCCAGATATTTATTGGCTTGTTCCTTCTGCATTGGCAATTGGCATTGAAAGAATTAAATTTGCACACCCTGCAAGATAGCAGGAGATCTAAACCTGAGAATCCATCAGTATGAATTTCGAAATGACCGAAGAGCATATTGCGGTTCGCGACGCAGCCCGCGATTTTGCGCAAAATGTATTGAAACCAGGCGTAATCGAACGCGACAATACCCAAACTTTCCCAACCGAATACATCAAGCAGCTAGGTGAACTTGGCTTCATGGGTATGATGGTTGACCCTAAATACGGTGGATCAGGTATGGACACCATCTCTTACGTGCTCGCCATGGAAGAGATTTCTAAAGTAGATGCTTCTACTTCAGTTTGTATGTCAGTAAACAACTCCTTGGTGTGTTGGGGACTTGAAACTTTCGGAACTGAAGAGCAGAAGCAAAAGTACTTGGTGCCTCTTGCGAAAGGAGAAAAGATTGGTGCCTTCTGTCTTTCTGAGCCGGAAGCAGGATCTGATGCGACAAGCCAACGTACAACGGCTATCGACATGGGTGATCACTACCTTTTGAACGGTACAAAGAACTGGATCACAAACGGTGGTACAGCTTCTACTTACCTCGTGATCGCTCAGACAGATACTGATAAGGGCCACAAGGGAATCAATGCCTTGATCGTAGAACGCGACATGGAAGGATTCATCGTTGGTGCGAAGGAAGACAAACTCGGAATCCGTGGTTCTGACACGCATACATTGATGTTCCAAGACGTGAAGGTTCCTAAGGAAAACCGCATCGGAGAAGATGGTTTTGGATTCAAGTTCGCGATGAAGACACTTTCTGGCGGACGTATCGGTATCGCTTCTCAGGCACTCGGAATTGCTTCTGGAGCTTACGAACTCGCATTGGCTTACTCGAAAGAGCGCAAGGCATTCGGTAAAGAGATTTCAAAGCACCAGGCCATTGCCTTCAAATTGGCAGACATGGCTACGCAAATTGAAGCTGCTCGTCTTCTTTGTCTGAAGTCAGCATGGCTGAAAGACAACAAGATGAACTACGACCAAGCAAGTTCAATGGCGAAGTTGTACGCTTCTGAGGTAGCTATGAAGCAAACGGTAGAGGCTGTTCAGATCCACGGTGGATATGGATTCGTGAAAGAGTACCACGTTGAGCGCTTGATGCGTGACGCGAAGATCACTCAGATCTATGAAGGTACGAGCGAGGTTCAGAAGATCGTGATCTCACGTAATCTGCTCCGCGACTGATCTTCCACAGGTCTCTGTTCAATTCACTCTTGACATTGCGATAAAGGCACGCCTGCTTAGGCTTTCTTTGTTGTGATGATCTTCAAGCGAAGTATTCTTACCCTCGTTGCGCTTGCTGCAGCAGCTGCTTCGGTATGGTTCTACATGGAATCAGGCCCGAAAAGCCTTGGCATTCAAGACGTAACTGAAGTCGTTCCTGATCGTGCGAATGCCGCGCTGAGGGTGTCCAATCTAGGTGCATTCCAGCAGCAGGTAAACGCACAATCCGCCTATTTGGATCTTCACCCAGCTTTATCCTGGTTGACTGAATTCAATGTGGCCAATGATAGCTCTTGGTTTGCTTCCAGTGAAGCAATGATCATGGAGCTCGCAGATACCACTTGGATGGTCATCTCGCTTCCGAGCGCTTGGAACAGCAAGGAACAAGAAGGTTGGTTGGTCAAGAACCTCGGCTGCAATCCCACAGGAAAAGGACGTTTCAGCTTGCCTTCTCAGCGCTTTGGAACCGTAGCCAACGACTTCTTCTACATCACAGATCAGGCGAATGCGGTTCCGCCACAGGCGAAAGAAGATCAATTCTACCGTCAACAATTCTTGCGCTCCGGTACTTGTGACCTAAGCGAAATCAGGCATTTATCAGGTACGGCCATCCCTTTGCTTGGCACGCAACGTTCAAGTTATGTCATCCGTGACTACCAACTCAGCAATCAGTTCTTACTGTGCGAAGAAATTGTAGAAGATGCGGTGGCCTCGTTGAAGTTCGGTCCTCTACCGGCTGATTGGAAAAAGGTGCTCCCGGTTGACTTGACCTCCTTTGAAGCAGTGGGCGCCGACATCGGTTTTGACCTCATCAATGAGTACCGAAAAGATCTTGAAGAGCGTGATGAATTGGCTGCATACAATAGCTTGCTGGCAGAACTTGAAAATGCTTCTGGGGCTAGCGCCGAACAGCGTTTTGAAGATTGGTGGAGCGGAGGTCTTGCACGCTTCAAAAGCAGCAATCGCAGTTTCTTATTGTTGGGTTGTGTTGATGCTTCGCTAGCACGGAACGCCCTTTCAGGTCTTCCTGGAGCCGAGCGTTCAGAACTGGCTGGAGGCACCATGATCACCCTCGAAAACACCGAGTTGATTGATCACCTCTTCCAAGGTTATCTCAATCAGCAGTTTGGTGCGATTTGGGTCACCGATCAGCAAGTGGTCTTGGCGGAGGATGCTTCTGCCTTGCTCAAACTGGCTTCAAAAGTTCGCACCGGCCAAACCATTGACGACGAACACCTTGTGGCCAAAGCGCTTTCTCGTAACGAACGATTTATTCGCTACGCTCAAATTGAAGAGGCCGCCACTGATTTGCTTTCAGGTACCATCATTCCTGTATTTCCGAATACGAAGAAAGACCCCACTCACTACTTGCACAGTGGTGCCCCTTCACTTGATGATCGCCTCGTCACGCGCATTGAAGTTAGCGCCGCAGCAAAACCGATTTCAGACATTGAGTTGGAATGGGAAGCACAGATTGCAGGAATTCGTCCGCTGACCATTCACAGTGTGCGCAACCATCAGAACAACCAATACTACATGGTGGCGCAAGATGAGAACAACCGCGTTCACGCCATCGACGCCCGCGGAAAAACGATGTGGACGTACGATTGTCAAGCACCAATCATTGGCGACTTCCATACGATCGACCTCTATAAGAACGGACGTGTTCAGGTCATGTTTGCTACCTCTAAAGGACTGCATTGCCTTGACCGTAGAGGCCGCACGGTAGATGGATTCCCGGTTCGACCAAATGGTACGATTTCGGCTCCTTTGCACATTGCAGATTACGACAACAACAAGAACTACCGATTCTTATTAGGGATGGCTGATGGGCGTCTACTCAACTATAAAGAGGAAGGAAAAGAGACCAATGGCTGGAAGCACAAAAAGTCGCAAGGTGCAGTTGTGTATGCCCAGCACATTAAAGCGGGCAACAAAGACTACATCTTCGTCACGCATGAAGGTGGTAAAGTAGAATTACTGAAACGTAATGGTCGTTCACGCTATGATACACGCTTGAAGCTACCTGCTTTCGATGGTGTTCCGGCATTCCGCATGACCTCATCGATAAAGACTAGTACCGTCCTAATCAAAGACAAGCAAGGTTCTATCCTAGAAGCTAGCTTCGGAAACGGGAGTGCACCTGAAACCGCTTTGATCAACACGGCAGACGCCTTTGACCTGACAGATCTCGACGGTGATCGACTTCAAGACCTATTGATCGTATCAGGAAATACGGTGGAAGCATTCACCAGTGGGAAGCAGAAGATCTTCTCTCGCACCTTTGACGAGGCGGTCTTGCCTGAATTGCGTTTGTACAGCTTCTCCGATGGAAAGAAAGTAGGTGCTATTCTTCCTGAAAGCGCAGAGATTCACCTTCTCGAAATCGACGGCTCCACTGCTGCCGGCTATCCTTTGTATGGAGCTGGTCCATTCGTCATCAGAGATTTGGATGCCGATGGTTCCCTCGAATTGATTTCAACAGATGGAGAAGGGTTGTTAGTTTGCTATCAATTGTAAGCTATGAGCGAAAAAGAAATCATCGAACGCTTCTACACCTCTTTCGCTTCACGTGATAGCATGAAGATGGTAGCTCTTTACCACGACGAAGTGTTGTTCGAAGACCCGGCCTTCGGCAAGTTGTATGGAGAGCGCGCCAAAGCCATGTGGCGTATGCTCGTGGCACGCCTAGACCACGGTGCGCAAATCATGCACGGAGAAGTTATTCAACTTGAAGATGGCCGTTACCAAACATCATGGGAAGCACACTATAAATTCGGCCCCAAGAAACGCGACGTAGTCAACAAGATCACCGCCACTTTCGAATTCAAGGATGGTAAAATCATCTCCCACAAAGACGAATTCAGCTTCTGGAAATGGTCTCGCCAGGCCATGGGCCCTCTCGGCTGGCTCCTCGGCTGGACACCTGGAATCAAAAAGAAACTTCAAGCCCACACTAATAATCTTCTTGATAAGTGGGTGGAGAAAGAGTTGAATTGAGTAGTAAAGAATGAATAATAAATAGTGAATCAAGTTCGGACTACAGCAGGCATTCTCCAACACCTTAAGCCCTACGCCTTAAGCCTTAAGCCTTAGGCCTTAAAGGTTAACTAATTCTACTCCAATCCTGTTTACCCCTTCTGATTCGCTTGACCCCTTCTTTTAGCAAGCGGTTTTGATCAGCGTCTAGATGAGGATCTTCCTCTAAGACTTGTTCGGCGATGTGACGTGCCGTGACGAGGAGCTGTTTGTCTTTTACCAGATCAGCTAAGTCTAACGGTAGGTCTCCACTTTGCTGTGTACCCATGAGGTCTCCTGGTCCACGGAGATCGAGATCTACTTCTGCGATCTCGAAACCATCATTGGTTCGACACATGGTCTCGAGGCGAGTGCGGGCATCATTGCTCAGCTTCTCACCTGTCATGAGGATACAGTAACTCTGTTCTGCGCCTCGACCTACGCGTCCTCTAAGCTGGTGCAGCTGCGACAAACCAAAGCGCTCTGAACTTTCAATCACCATAACGCTGGCGTTGGGCACGTTCACTCCTACCTCAATTACTGTGGTAGCCACCAGAATCTGCGATTTACCTTCTGCGAACTGGCGCATTTCGAAGTCTTTGTCTTCGGGCTTCATTTTACCGTGAACAATACTTACTCTGTAGTCAGGAGCTGGGAATGCTCGAGTTACCGACTCATAGCCGTCCATGAGGTCTTTATAGTCCATGGCTTGGCTTTCTTCTATGAGCGGGTAAACGACGTAAATCTGTCGACCCTTCGCTATCTCATCGCGGATGAATTGGAAAACCTTGAGCCGAGACTTATCAAAGCGATGTACCGTTCGAATTTCTTTACGCCCTGGAGGAAGCTCGTCAATCACAGAGACATCCAAATCTCCATACACAGTCATCGCCAAGGTGCGTGGAATTGGAGTCGCCGTCATCACTAAGACGTGTGGAGCGAGTGCGGCCTTCTTCCACAATTTAGCACGTTGAGCCACCCCAAAACGGTGCTGTTCATCAACGATAGCTAATCCAAGGTTTTGGAATTTGACCTTGGGCTCGATCAACGCATGGGTTCCAATTAAGATATCGAGCGACCCATCTTCGAGGGCGGAATGAATTTCCTTTCTAGCTGCGGTCTTCACCGAACCGGTTAACAGCGCCACATTCACATCCATGCCTTCCAGCATTTTGGTGAACGATTCCATGTGCTGAGTGGCTAGAATCTCTGTAGGTGCCATCAGTGCCACCTGGAAACCATTGTCAATGGCTATAAGGGCGCAGATTAATGCAACAATGGTCTTCCCAGAACCTACATCTCCCTGAAGGAGGCGACTCATATGTCGTCCGGTGTTGACGTCACCTCGAATTTCTTTGATAACGCGTTTCTGAGCGTTGGTCAGTTCGAAAGGGAGCTTCTCTGCATAGAACTGATTGAACTTCTCTCCTACGCGTTCAAAACGCACCCCAGGTAGTTCGATGGTCTGTTGGTTCTTCTTCAACAATAAGACTAGCTGCAAGAAAAATAGCTCTTCAAACTTCAAGCGGGTTCGAAAGGCTTCAATGCTTTTCAAATCAGTAGGTGCGTGTAAACCTAAGATGGCCTTTTCCCTAGCGGGGAATTTCATTTTGTCAATCAACCACTGCGGCAACGTTTCAGGAACACCACCATTAACTTGAGGAAGCAAATTCTGAATCAGCTTCATCAAACCATTGGTATGAAGTCCTTTCCCAGAAAGCTTCTCTGTGCTGGAGTACACAGGCTGCAAAGGTTGTTCAGGCCTACCTCTTCGCGCATCCATCGATTCGAAATCAGGGTGCGTGATGTTCCAAGTGTTCTTGTAGAGAGACGGTTTACCATAAAGAATGTAAGTCTTCCCGTAGTGGATCTTTGGTTTGATCCATTTTGCCCCCTTAAACCAGACACACTCGATACGTCCTGATTCATCTTCGAATACAGCAGATAGACGCATCTTTCTCCCCACTCCAATCTCTTGCACTTTGGTGAACTCGCCTTTGAGCTGAACAAAACCAGCATCTGAAACGATATCACTCACTTGATGGAACTGAGAACGATCCACATACCTGAATGGCAAATGGAAGAGCAGTCGTCGGAAATTCCGGATACCCAATTCCTTGGTGAGTAGGTCTGCACGAACAGGACCTACCCCCTTTAGAAACTCTATGGGTGTATCGAGGATATTCTCCGACATAAAACAAAAATAGAGCGGAGAATTTAGATTCTTCCGCTCTATTTATAAGTGTTGGATAAAAGCTTGTGTGCGTGCTTATGTCAGCATGCGTACTGGATTCTCCAATAGGTTCTTGAACGTCTGTAGGAAGGCTGCTCCTGAAGCTCCATCCACTACGCGATGGTCACAGCTTAGGGTTACCTTCATCACGTTTCCTGGTACGATCTGTCCGTCTTTCACTACAGGAACCTGGCTGATTCCGCCAACGGCGAGGATACAGCTATCAGGTGGGTTAATAATTGCAGTAAACTCTTCGATACCGAACATACCTAGGTTAGAGATCGTGAATGTATTTCCTTCCCAATCTGAAGGTTGTAGTTTCTTATCGCGTGCCTTTCCAGCGAATTCCTTCACTTCAGCGTTGATTGTCGTCAGTGCTTTTCCGTCAGCAAAACGAACAACTGGTACCAAAAGACCATCTTCGACAGCAACTGCTACACCAACGTGTACGTGGTCATTGTATCGAATGCGATCTTCCATCCATGCAGCGTTTACTGCTGGGTGCTTGCGCAGCGCGACAGCTGCCGCCTTAATCACCAGGTCATTGAATGACACCTTCACATCATCTTGAGCATTGATCGCTTTACGAGCAGCAATGGCTTCATCCATATCAATGGATACGGTCAAGTAGAAGTGAGGGGCAGTGAATTTACTCTCAGCAAGACGACGTGCAATCGTCTTACGCATTTGAGATACGGCAACATCTGTGTAGCTCTCTTGTCCGAAGGCAGGAGCAGAAGCTGCTGCTGGACGAGCAGAAGGCGTGAATGTTTCGATATCGCGTTTCACGATGCGTCCACCATCACCTGTACCTGCTACCATTGAAAGATCGATTCCTTTCTCAGAAGCCAATCTCTTCGCAAGCGGCGAAGCTTTAATTCGTCCGTTGCTTGAAGGTGCAGGCATTGCTGCAACAGGAGCAGTTGCTGCAGGAGCAACCGGTGCTGGCGCGGGTGCAGGAGCCGGAGAAGGTGCTGCTGGAGCAGGCGCTGGAGCTTCTTCCTTCTTCTCTTCGGCTGCTGGAGCAGCATCATCTGAAGCAAGAAGTGCACTAACGTCTTCACCTTTTTCACCAAGGATACATAGGATTGAATCAACAGGAGCACTTTGCCCTACTTCCACTCCGATGTGCAGAAGCACACCATCCTGGAATGATTCGAATTCCATAGTCGCTTTATCAGTCTCGATTTCAGCGAGCAGTTCACCTGATTCTACGGAATCACCAACCTTCTTGTGCCACTCAGCAACGACCCCTTCGGTCATTGTATCACTGAGTTTCGGCATGCGTACAATTTCAGCCATCTTTCGTCTGGACGATTAGTCGTTTACAAAAGGATAGTCTTCCTGAGTGTAGACATCCTTATAAAGTTCTGCTGCCTCCGGGTATGGAGATTCTTCAGCGAATTTTACACTTTCTTCAACCAAGTCTTTTACTTCCTGCTGTACCTTCTTGATACCTGCTGCAGTCATGTATTTTTTCTTCTTGATCACTTCTAGAACATGGTCGATTGGATCTTGTTCTTTGTACTCAGCTACTTCCTCTTTCGTGCGGTACTTCTGAGGATCAGACATTGAGTGTCCTTTGTAGCGGTAAGTGCGGATATCAAGAAGTGTTGGCCCTTCTCCTTTACGTGCACGCTCTGCTGCACGAGCGAATGCTTCTGTTACTGCTTCAGGACTCATTCCGTCTACAGATTCAGATGGCATTTCGTAAGAGAGACCCAACTTAGAAAGGTCAGTTACGTTTGAAGTACGTTCAACAGAAGTACCCATCGCGTAATTGTTGTTCTCGATCACGTAAATCACCGGAAGCTTCCATGTCATCGCCATGTTAAAGCTTTCGTGAAGTGCTCCCTGACGAGCAGCACCATCTCCGAAGAAACAAACAGTGACGTTGTCTTGCTTACGGTACTTATCTGCAAAGGCAATTCCAGCACCAAGTGGAATTTGACCTCCTACGATACCGTGTCCACCAAAGAGGTTGCGCTCTTTGTCGAACATGTGCATTGATCCACCTTTTCCTTTAGAACAACCGGTTGCTTTTCCGTAAAGCTCAGCCATGACATACTTTGGATGCATTCCAAGTGCAATGGGGTGAGCGTGGTCACGGTACGCTGTAATGACACGGTCATCTTTGCGAATCGCTTCTGTCATACCAGCCAAGATTGCTTCCTGACCGATGTATAGGTGACAGAATCCACCAAATTTCTGTTGAATGTATAGTTGACCACACTTCTCTTCGAATTTTCTCATCAAGAGCATGTCGCGGTACCAGCGTACATAAGTCTCTTTTCCGAACTTCGGAGCAGCGGCCTTCGCCTTACGCGTTGGCGCTTTACGTGTGGGTTTCTTGCTTGCTGTTGAAGTAGCCATAATGCAGTACTTTCGTTTGAACCGACAAATATAACCACTAGAGCTTAGACAAAAGTGTACTTGTTACCCTTTTTTGAGCGCTTCAGGACCAAAGCCAAGAGGCAAAAGTGAAGTAGCGTCTTCAAAGAAGGCCAATCCGCCTCCAGAATTCGCGATATACAACTGAATATCTGAGGGTTGACGATCTGAAACTTCTTTGATAACCTGCCTACATGATCCACATGGAGCGGCAGGGATTCCATCGGTTGAGTGGGTAATGATGTAGATGGTTTTGATAGATTTCTCTGGGAATTTCGCTTTCGCGGAAAAAAGCGCAACCCGTTCAGCACACATTCCTGAAGGATAGGCTGCATTTTCTTGGTTGTTTCCAACCTCTACTGTTCCATCTTCGAACTCAACAACAGCTCCTACTTTGAATTCGCTGTAGGGTGCATAGGCTGAATTCATGCTCTCCGCTGCCAACTCAATCATTTCTACATGTCGGCTATCCAATTCTTTCCAGTCTTCCGTGGTCGAATAGTCAAGCGTTATCACCCGATGTTTCATATCTTTACCTTTCTGGGATAGCGTGAAGTTCGAAAAACTATCGGACTCACCTAAATATGTGTGTTAGATAAGGAGTTGAAGATACTGCAAGGATTTGACCCCATTTCGTTGTCGCAAATGGATGAGGTCGCGCTTCTAGACCGTCAAGACACAAAGTACCTTTTGAAACGCAATGATTTCGCTCGAATTCTTGAAGCGTTGCAAGAAGAGTACTATGCGCTTGAAGTGGTTGGGAAACGTCGATCGCACTATCGCACGCTCTATTTTGACAGTCAAGACCTGCTTTTCTACAACCTTCATCAACGAGGGAAGAAAAACCGTGTGAAGATTCGCATGCGTCAATACGTTGACTCAAGTTTGACCTTTCTGGAGATCAAGCTGAAGAACAACAAAAACCGCACAGTGAAATTCAGAAAGGAGATCGAAGGCATTCATGACACGCTCTCGAAAGATGACCTGGACTTCATCGATGAGAGTTACCGACTTGAAGAACCGCTCAAGGCGAGTATCATGAACGACTTTCACCGGATCACCTTGGTGCACAAAAAGAAACAAGAACGACTCACCTTTGATGTTGATCTTGATTTCGAGAATAGAAAGGAAGAGCACCGCGTATTAGACGACTTGGTGATCGCTGAAATGAAGCAAGAACGCTTTGATCGCGAGTCTCGGTTTGCACAACTGGCAAAACAACTGCATATTCGCCCAGAAAGAGTTAGTAAATACTGCCTTGGAGTAGCGTTGCTAATTGATGATGCAAAGAAGAACCGGATCAAAGAAAAGCTGAGAAGAATTTCTAAGCTATCGGAGACACTGGTTGTTTAGAACCAAATACCTGCAATGAACCAAAATCAATCATTCTCTGGAATGGTGTACCTTGTTTGCACCCTACTATTCTGTCTTTTCGGATTCACGGGCTTTGCCCAGAATGATGAAGTGGTCTTCATTAATGACGACCTAACTCAGCACTTCTCTTTCCTCGGACGACTTGCAATCAACCTCACGGTATCTGTAGTTTTGGTACGTTTGATTTACTACCCAGTAGCCAAGCGTAAAGACTTTTTGTTCACCTACATACTGATCTCGCTTTCCATCTTCTTCTTGTGTTACCTACTCTCTAATGTAGCACTTGACTTAGCCTTTGCACTCGGTCTATTCGCCATCTTTGGTATCATTCGTTACCGTACTGACGCCATTCCAATTAAAGAGATGACTTACCTCTTCATTGTGATTGCGCTCGCCGTAATGAATGCTCTGGTGACAGGAATTCCGTTGGTGGAGATCGGCATAGCAAATGCTTTTGTTTTGGCTATCACTTACGGACTTGAAAAGGTTTGGTTGGTGCGTCACGAATCACATAAGATCGTACTCTACGAACGTATTGAATTGGTAAAAGCTGGAAACAGAGAGGCCCTTAAAGCCGACTTAGAAGAAAGAACCGGTATCAAAATCAACCGTGTTGAGATTGGTCGCATCGATTTCTTACGCGATACAGCTCTGCTGAAGATCTACTTCTACGAAGATGCTCAAGAGGGGCACTACGAAGAGTCTTAATTCAGACTTAAGCCACCTTTTCTATCAAGACCACTGCGTAAGCACTCACCCCCGCTTCCGTCCCTACAAAGCCGAGTTTCTCGGTGGTTGTTGCTTTGACTGAAATCTGGTCGAGTTCCACTTCCATTACTTTCGCAATACACTCCTTCATCTCCTCGATATAAGGCAGCACCTTCGGACGCTGAAGCGCTAGTGTGACATCTGCATTACCGAAACGGTAACCGGCCTCACGAACGAGCTTAATGGTGTCTTTTAGAAGGAGCTTAGAATCCACCCCTTTGTACTTCGGGTCAGTATCTGGAAAGTGGTAACCGATATCACGCATATTCGCTGCTCCAAGAAGCGCATCGCAAATCACGTGGAGTACAACGTCTGCATCTGAATGACCCACTGCTCCTTTTTCATGAGGCACTAGAATTCCACCCAACCAAAGCTCTTCGCCTTCTGCTAGTTGGTGAACGTCGTAGCCGAAGCCAACTCGAATGTTCATATCAGATTATCCTTCGCTTCGTGTAGAACTTCCACCGTCGAGCTTATCGAACTCAAGACGTAGCGTGAAACGAAGTGTATTCGCCAATGGGTTTTGCTGTGTCGTAGAAATCAAGTACGATAGATCGATCGCGAAGACCGTGTACTTCAATCCTGCTCCAAGCGTCAAGAACTGACGATTTCCTTTTGTAAAGTGCTCGTAGAAGTATCCTGCACGGAAAGCGAATTGCTGATCGTACCAGTACTCCAAACCACCACCGATGTTGATCTCACGAAGCTCCTCACGGAAACGAGATCCGTTCTCTACAATGAAGTTTCCATTTTCGTCTTCAAGAACGATTCCTGGTGCATCGTAGAAAGATTGTACAATCGCCGTAGCCACACCGACGTTTGGATCAAACCCAGAAACAATCGAATCACGATTCGTTTCAGAGTATACCGGAGGTGTAGGTACCAACAACTTGTTGAAGTCTACAGTGAAAGTCAATGCGTTGTATTCATCTAGCATTGTTGTCAATGCCGTTCCCAAGCGAAGGTTTGCTGGGATAAAGTCTTGTTCTGCAGTTTCGGTGTAGCTCATTTTCGCACCGATGTTCGATACGTTCACACCCCAATTCCAGATAGCGTCTTTTCCACCGAGCTCTACGTCGTCGTTCGAGTAGAATACACTTACGTCAACAGCAACCGAACGTCCTGGCTTAGAATCTACTCCAAGGATTGTTGTTTGACCTGTGAGGTTAGAGTTCACGAAGCGCGCCGCGATACCTCCTGAGAAACGCTCAGAAAGTCGCTGAGAGAAGGCAGCATCGATACTGAATTCCGCTGGACGGAAATCACGAATAGCTGTACCTGTTTCGTCTGTGAATGTGATGTTACCTAGGCTAAAGAATCGAATTGCCGCCCCTACTGCTTGATTCGGGTTCAACTTGCGGTATCCACTGAGGTACGCAAGGTTCATATCATCAACCAATTGACGTAACCATGGGCTGTATGACATCCCTACCTCAAACTCTTTGTCAGAGAAGGCCATCTTCGCTGCGTTCCAGTGAACACTAGATGCGTCAGGAGACAACGCCACTCCGGCATCACCGATTGCACTTGAACGTGAATCCGGTGAAATCAGCAAGAACGGCACCGCTGTGGTGATCGTGTTGATCTCTTCTTGAATAACTCGACCATCAGAGGTCGAAGTAAGTTGCGCGTTAGCTGACAGTCCAAACAGTCCAGCGAACACACATAGGGCTATTTTACGCATCTCAATTGAATTGCAGTTTGCAAATGTACGCATAATCACTTCAAAAGGTTAGGTTATCTTAGGATCACAAGTTTTTCGAATTGTTCGGTGCTTTGTCCTTCCGGTGTCGTGACCTTCACACGGTATACATATACACCTCTACCTATCGTATCCCCGAAATCGTCTAGGCCATCCCAAGAGATTGGTTCTCCTCGGAAACCTTCGGAACGTACGGTTCTATTGATACTTTTCACCATTTTACCACCTACCGTGAAAACTTGAATTTGTACATCCAAGAAGTCACATGGTTGGTTGTGTTCAAACATGAACTCGGTATGGGTAGTAAATGGATTTGGGTAGTTCAACACATGTTCAAGTACAAGCTCTTCCGAATCGGCTACAACAAATTCAGTATATGCCTCACTTGAGTTGTTATGAACGTCCCACACTTTCAGGCTCAAGTTGTGTGTGCCTTCACTGAGGGAGTTCAACTGATATCTGATCTCTCCACTTTGGTAGGTATCAAGATCTGATTCATAAAAGTCATTTAGGATAATCGGGTCACTGGTATTCGCATCCAAGATGGCCTTGATGTCGTGACCAATTCCACTTCCAACGGTATTCACTCCATTCTCATCAAACACTTTCGCGAAAAGAATAGGGTCTTCGTCTGTAATTCCGCCAAAAACGAAGGTTGAGTCGTTCAAGAAGAGATTCACTTCTGGTCCTTGATCATTCAATTCAGCACCTTCCAAGGCACCCCCAATGATGAAATCTTCACTGTGGCCGTGCCCATCAATATCACCAGCCACTGCATAGAAGGAAACACGTCCCGTTCCAAAGTCATAGGCGATATCACGTGGAATGATGAATGAGAATTCAAAGTCGCCATTCGTCACACTCGCTTTACCTTTATATAGGATATTCTTCCACACTTCGTAATCGAAGCCTGATGAGCCTCCATCGTTGTTAAGTGTCGTCACTTCTGACTTCTTGTCGTAAACCGTTGGGTAAACAAAACCATTGAAATCCGTCAACTTCGTTCCGTCAGTAGCTCCTACATATCCTTTTATGGTTACCTCTTGGAGCGAGCGTACCGTATCAGGTTGCAGCGGGTCAATGGCCACTCCGTTAATCTCAGTGGTGTAAACGTCAACTTTTGGATATACCATCTTCAAGGCCACGTCTCCTAACAAACTGAAGTTTCGCTTGTTCGACGAATCCGTCACGCCATCGTCGTTTTTGGTTTCCATACAAATGAAACCAAGGGTCAACTCTTCGATGTCTTCATCTTCAAGAGCGACCTTGAAAAAGGCGCGGTTCAATTGCTGATTACTTCCTGAGAATACGATTCGGGTGGTGGTCAACATGGCCACCGCTCCTCCATTCGGATTCATAATGAGCAACTCTCCTGCTGATTTGAACTCAGGGTCATCGAAACGAGCCAACTCACATGTCGCTGTAACGAAGACTGGAAGACTGTTGAAGTTCGTCCATTCCTGAATTGTTGTCGTATTCAACACGCGTTCGTGTGCCCAACCGCGCTCACCCCCATGGCCGATGTAATTGACGATGAGTGATCCATTTTGCACACGGCGACGAATGGCATCTTCTGCATCCGGGTAACGTTCACCACCAGGAGTTGAATTCTGCTGGTAAGCGTCCATGTATATTTTTACAATGTCGTAATCGTTGTGACGAGAAATGATGGTGTCATTGTGCTCTTCACTGTTACTCATGTGGTTGATCTCAATTGGCGCCCCATTTCCATCGTAGTCATCTGCTACGAAGGTGATCACGTTTCGCCAAGCTCCAAAAGGAGAAAGAGCATCATCACCAATACAGTAGGCATCACCATCAGTGCTTGTATTCCCTGAACGGTAGCTGCGTACTTTATTAAGGTAGCCCAATCCTTCAGCCACATTTTGACAAGGAATTCGTCCTACCCCAATGTCCATAAGATCACCTAGCGCCTCACCAGCATCATCAGACAAGAATCCGAAATAGTCATCACTCACGTACGAGAATACCGGACTATTCGACGTCAAGCTCTGGTAAGTAATAATGGTTGCCGCATCGTTCTTCACGTGGCGGTTCTGGAAGGATCCATCACCGACAATTTGAAGGTACTTTGGCATCAGAGACACATCTCCATTTGCACGATCGAAGAGCATTTTCATCAGCATCTTCACTCCAGTCACATCTGGATTACCACTAGAGAACTCGTTATATACTTGGTACAAGTCAACCAAAGCGATCGTCAAACCATCTTCTTCGTGAATGGCAATATATTCTTCTGCCACCGGCAGGAATCGCTCATTGGTCAACACAACAAGGTCGATGTCTGTCAGTGCGTGAAGATTTTGGTTTTCGATTTGACCATGGCTTACAGGTTCTAGGAAGTTGAAATTCCCGAATGCGATAAATTCTTTGTTTTCTTCTGTAGCAGCGGTAAAACTGATCGTAGAAGGATCGTTCTGATCAGGTGTAAAAGGAACCAGTTGAGGAACAACAAAGTCTGTAATATCCCAGATCTGACTTACCGTGAAGGCATTCTCCATGGTAAACTCCGTTACATTTCCAGCTCCTGTTACGGTTGGATCGCGAAATTCCATCTGGCTTCCTGCCATTGACAGTTCACGACGGGCATTCCACATTAGGTAGTCTATCCAGCCTTCAGCATCAGGAGTTGCCTGATCGAGCTGCACTGTCACGCTCACTTGATCACCTGAAGGGATGAAGTTCGTATTCGCTAAAGCAATGTTCGCAAAGTTCGAGGTGGCTCCATCACTCGTGGCTGAAGGTGTTAATCCAACTTGCTCACCGAAAATGGTCATATCGAAAGTACTTGAGACATCCATTGAACGAATGGCCACGCGTGATTCAAAGTAGCCTTGCTCACTCAACAAATTAGGAGCGGCAAAGGCAAACGGTACGGGCTGACCATTTGTGAAGTTGTCTCCGTAGAACTCTCGACCTGACTTGGCCAAGTTTACATTTTCATTCTCTAGGAACTGGTGATCAGTAAAGGCATTCGACGTCTGGTTAGCAGCTCCCGGATCTTCCGCGCTAGCGATACGCAAAGGATCAACATCATCAATACGCATGAAATAATACGCTGAATCTGAATAGTGGTGACGGGTATGACGATAAATCTCGTCGCCCTCGTCATAGGCCCATGAATCAGCTCCTCTTCCGTAAAAAAGAATGAAATCATTGGAATCGAAACTGCCATCATCGGCACCTTCAACATATATGGCATTCTTTCTTAGTCCTGTTGGTCGGTCAACATCGTTGTCAAATGGAAGCAGTGCCCCTCCATTACCGTAGATATTGATCTGATTTGGATCGAGTGCATTGATGTCAATCCCCATTGATTGTAGGAAAGCACGGTCAATACGGTAGATTCCGTCTTCCGCGATAGCGAGTTTATAGAAAGTACCCTCAGCAAGCACACTGTTCGGAGCCCAGCTTAGTGCACGACCGGTAACAGAACGTCCTGGAGTGAATTCCAAAAGACCATCGAACGAAAGCAAACGACGAATAACGCCCGTCTGGGGATCACGCCAAATTGGGATGATTCGAATCTGAACATAGTAGTCAGTTCGACCTTGTTTTACGGTTGGTTCGAGGACAACTTGAGTCGGAAGAAGTTGAATTTGACGAGCTGTCAATTCATTTTCATTGATTATTTCAGACTCTAGGTTCTCAAGAATCAATTGAACCCGTGAAGCATTTCCCTGAATTTCTTTTGTGAAAAGAGCCGTCGGAAGTTCGTCTTCCCAAAGGGCCGTTTCGAAACCAACTTTCCCGACAGGAACAGGCGTTTCTCCCTGATCGTCAGTCCATTCAATAGAATACTGAACATCAATCGAACGTTGAGAGAGTCCTGAAAAAGAGGCCAAAATGGCCGTAAAAACTAGGAGTAAATACTTCATTACTTAGGTCAATTGCCTTGGTTCAAGCAACAAATTAAACGAACACTTAGTCTCCTTATTGCAGAATGACTGCGAATTCCTCTGTGAATTTTTTTCGTATTATTGCTCATTTAGCGGAGAAGCTGACTCAAATTGAAGGAGATGAAGCGACAGATATTAGTTATCGGAGTGCTGCTCGGCATGATTGTAACCATGATTCCAGAGGCGAAAGCCCAGGATCCTGAGTTCACACAGTTTTATGCCAACCCATTGTACCTCAACCCTGCCTTTGCTGGTACAGCACGTTGTCCACGATTGGTTATGAATTACCGTAACCAGTGGCCTGCACTTAGTGGTACGTTCGTGACTACAAGTGCAAGTTATGATCAACACGTAGAGACCATTTCTGGTGGACTCGGGCTGTTGGTTACAAACGACCGTGCAGGACGTACGTTGAATACAACTACTGTAAGTGGTATTTACTCGTACCAACAACCTATTTCAAGAACATTTTCCCTGAAGGCTGGATTCCAGGCGACATACTTCCAGAAGTCTGTTGATTGGAGCCAACTCCAGTTTGGGGATCAGATTGACCCACGTAAAGGTTTCATCTACGAAACTCAGGATATTCCACGTGGAGGATCAATCAATAACGTCGATTTCTCTGCGGGACTTCTCGGTTTCAGCGAGCGTTTCTACGCAGGGGTCGCAGTTCACCACCTTAATGAACCTAACGAATCCCTGGTGGTTGGAACTAGCCGTCTTCCAATGAAATGGACCGGTCATGCCGGTGCGGTTATTCCGATCGATCGCCGTAGCAGATACAGCGAGTCGAACATCTCTCCAAACATTCTTTACAGAAGACAAGGAGAATTTCAGCAACTAAATCTCGGATTGTACGTAAACAAAGGACCAATCGTTGGGGGTGTGTGGTATCGCGCGCTTTTCTTCAGCGATTATCGTGACGCATTCATCGTGCTGGTAGGTATCCAGACTGATGTGATCCGCTTCGGATACAGCTACGACGTAACTGTGTCTGAACTTACGCCTGCTACTGGCGGTTCACATGAGATCAGTATGACTATCCAGTTTGACTGTCGTCCGAAGAGAAGGAAGTTCAGAACAATATCCTGCCCTTCTTTCTAGTTTAGTTTAGGAATTCAATTCGCAAGGAAAACGTATTGAACCAGGAAATCATGATGAAATTGAGCAATTCACTTTCTGTTTTTGCTGCTCTTATGGGAGTGTTGTTGCTAGCTTCATGTGCTAAAGAGCGCTCAGGCGCTACAGGCTGGAGCTACAACGACCCAAGTAATGGAGGATTTGAACGTCCACCGTTCGTAGAGCAAGAAACAGGACCAGGTCTCGTCCTAGTTGAAGGGGGAACCTTCACTATGGGACGTGTCGAAGACGACCTCGGGTACAACTGGGATAACATCCCACGCCGTGTAACTGTATCTTCATTCTACATGGATGAAACAGAGGTAACCAACTTTATGTGGTTGGAATACCTGTTCTGGCTAGAACGCATCTACGGTGATTCTTACCCTGAAATCGTAAACAAAGCCCTTCCAGACACCCTCGTATGGCGTGAGAAAATGGAGTACAACGAGCCTTTCGTTGAGTACTACCTTCGTCACCCTGCGTACCGTGACTACCCTGTAGTTGGTGTAAACTGGTTGCAAGCGAATGATTACTGTGCTTGGAGATCGGATCGTGTAAATGAGGTTATCCTCATTCGTGAAGGTCTTTTGGTACACAATCCAGAAGCGCAGGTTGATGAAGATCACTTCACAACTGACGCGTACTACGCTGGCCAATACGAAGGAGAAAAAGCAGCTGACGGAATCGAAGATCTTCGTCCAAACTCAAGCGGTTACCGTAACGTGCGCATGGAGGATGGTATCCTTCTACCGCGTTACCGACTACCAACTGAAGCTGAGTGGGAATACGCTGCCCTTGGTCTGATTGGAAACTCTTACCAGGAGTTGATCTCTGATCGCCGCACTTACCCTTGGAACGGTCACTACGTGCGTAATGACGACAACGGTGGTAAATTCTACGGACAGATGAACGCGAACTTCGTTCGTGGACGAGGTGACTTCATGGGAGTTGCTGGTGCCTTGAATGACAACGCAGAAATCACCGCTCCAGTTTACCAGTACGCTCCAAACGATTACGGCCTATACAACATGGCCGGCAACGTGTCTGAGTGGGTAATGGATGTTTACCGTCCTCTATCTCCTCAAGATAAGAGTGAATTCCGTCCTTTCCGTGGTAATGTTTACCAGACGAAAGTATTGAACTCGGAAGGTGACATCGAAGACAAGTATGACTTCGTAGTTTACGATATCCCAGGAGTAGAGTACTTCCTCCAGGAATACCAAAAGAAAGCAGCTGGACGTCTAACGGATGAAGATCAGAACTTGATCGACAATCTTGTTACTTACGTTGAGCAAGCGAAGCAAGACATCAAAGACCGTAAGACTGATGAAGCAAACCAGCGAATTCAGGATGGAATGGACTTGATCTCTTCTAGCGATGCGAAGTCTGCTCCAGACCTTCGCGATGGAATCTCACAGTACATCGAGCACACTCCTGGTGACATTCGTACACGTGACGTGACCGTTGCAGAAAACATTGACCGTCGTAACTACCGTAAGGCTGACAACATCGATTACCGTGATGGTGATTTCGAAAGCTCAATCTACTACGGTAACGAAGATGCATTGAACAACGACTTCCGCATGTACGATGCACAGAACGGTACTCCTTGGGGTCCTTCTTCATTGATCACTAACCGCACACGTGTGTACAAAGGTGGTTCTTGGAGAGACCGTGCTTACTACACGATCCCTGGAACACGTCGTTTCCTTGACGAGCGCCAGGCGTCATCTACCATCGGTTTCCGATGTGCAATGACCCGCGTGGGATCACCAGTAGGTTTCTCACAGGAATAAGCTGATGAAATTATAAAGAAGCCCTGTCATGTGAATGACGGGGCTTTTTATTTTTGGTACATGCGTACTGAAGAACTCTACGAACACTACCTCCGCTCTACCGGAGTCACCACTGATACTCGCCAGGCAACAGATGGCAAGATCTTCTTCGCCCTCAAAGGTGAGCGTTTCAATGGTAACCAATACGCGCAGCAAGCGCTTGATGCAGGCTGTGCCTTGGCCGTTATTGATGAAGCTGAATTCGCTAACGCGGAACAGACTTTTCTTGTAGAGGATGTTTTAACCGCGCTTCAAGAATTGGCGAAGTACCATCGTCAGCAGTTCAAAGGAAAAATCATTGGGCTTACTGGCAGTAATGGGAAAACGACTTCGAAAGAGCTCATTCGTGAAGTGCTAGCTTCAACCTATCCAACCTACGCCACCAAAGGCAACCTCAACAACCATATTGGCGTTCCGTTGAGCCTTCTTGAAATGACCGACAATCATGAATTTGCTGTGATCGAAATGGGCGCCAATGCCCAGAAGGAAATCCAGTTCCTCAGCACCCTTTCAGATCCAGATTTCGGTTACATCACAAATATTGGCAAAGCTCATCTCGAAGGATTCGGTGGACTCGAAGGGGTTCGTAAGGGAAAGAAGGAGCTCTTCGATCACTTGAAAGAAAAGAACCGCCCGGTCTTTATCAATTGCACTGACCCCACCCTCCTAGCCATTTCAGAAGGCATGGAGCGCATTTTATACGGAACGAGTGTAGATACCCCAGAGGTCTATTTACTTGACACAGATCCACTCCTGAGCATCGCCTGGACTCACGATGCATATACCAGTCCAAAGGTTCAAACGCAATTGACCGGTGAATACAACCTGAATAACATTGCCGCCGCCATTGCCATGGGTATTTACTTCGGCGTTAAGCCAGAGGCTATTAATCACGCTATCGCGGAATACAAACCCGACAACAACCGATCAGAACGTAAACAGGGAAAGCACAACACCTTGATTATGGACGCCTACAATGCGAATCCTACCTCCATGTTTAATGCCTTGGAGTCGTTTGCAAAAGGACAAGATGAGAACAAACTGTGCATCCTGGGTGATATGTTTGAATTGGGAGATGTGGCAGATGAAGAACACCGCAAAGTGGTCGCCTTAACCGAGAAACTCAACCTCGAAGCCATCTTCGTTGGATCACACTTCGCAAAGGTTGGAAATGGAGATGCATTTATTGAAACCACTGATGAGTTGATTGAACGATTGAAGGCGAATCTTCCTCAGCAACGAAGCATACTTGTCAAAGGCTCACGAGGAATGCGTCTCGAACGTGCCGCAGAGCTCCTTTGAGTGTGCTATCTTTGCAGCTCGAAATACACTTGAAATGAACTTGATCGACGAACTCAAGTGGAGAGGATTACTCCACGACATGATGCCAGGAATCGAAGAGCAACTTGAAAAAGAGTTGACTGCAGGCTATGTTGGATTTGACCCCACCGCTGATTCATTGCACATTGGAAACTTGGTTCCGATCATGTTGTTGGTGCACTTACAACGCGCAGGACACAAGCCAATCGCCTTGGTTGGAGGTGCCACTGGAATGGTAGGTGACCCAAGTGGAAAGACAGCGGAACGTCAGCTTCTTGATGTGGAATCAATCAACCACAACCTCGCCTGTCAGCGCAAGCAGTTGGAGCATTTCCTAGACTTCGATTGCGGTGAGAATAGCGCCGAGGTAGTGAACAACTACGATTGGTTCAAAGACTTCACTTTCCTTGACTTCATTCGCGATGTGGGTAAACACATCACGGTGAACTACATGATGGCGAAAGACTCAGTGAAAAAGCGTCTTGAAAGCGGCATGAGCTTCACTGAGTTCACGTACCAGCTAGTTCAGGGATACGACTTCTACTACCTATGGAAGCACCAGGGGGTGAAGATTCAAATGGGTGGTTCTGACCAGTGGGGTAACATCGTTACTGGAACTGAAATGATCCGTAAGAAAGGTGCTGGAGAGGCGTTTGCTCTAACCGCACCACTGATAACGAAAGCAGACGGAAGTAAATTTGGTAAATCAGAAGGCGGCAACGTCTGGCTTGATGCTGAAAAGACATCACCATACAAGTTCTACCAATACTGGATCTCAGCAAGTGATGAAGACGCGTCGAAGTACATTCGCATATTCACTTTGATGAGTAAGGAAGAAATTGAGGCCATCGAAGCAGAACATGCACCGAACCCTGGTGCGCGTGTCCTACAGAAAGCCCTGGCCGAAGATGTTACACGTAGAATCCACGGTGAGAATGGTCTTCAGAATGCTTTGGCTGCCACTTCTCTTCTATTCGGAAAAGGAACCAAAGAACAACTCGAAGGATTGTCAAACAACGAAATTCTTCAGGTATTCAGCGGGATTCCACATGCTGAGGTATCGCGTTCTGAGGTCAACGATGGTTTAGACATCATTGAGGCTTTAGGTGCGAAGACAAACTTCCTAGACAGCAATGGAGAAGCTCGTCGTGCACTCAAAGAGAATAGCGTAAAGGTGAACACCGAAAAGGTGGAGATGGGTAAGATGATCTCATCAACAGACCTGATCAACGACAAATTCGTCGTTCTACAGCGTGGTAAGAAGAAGTTCTTCTTGTTGAGTGTTGCTGAGTAAGCTTAAAGCGATTTTAAAGCCCTATCGGGCGGAATCTTTCTAGTCTAGCAATGGAGCTAGATCACGTCCTTCTACAACGTACAGGAAGACTACAAGTAGCACAGATACTACGAGTCCGATAGTCGCTTTTCCGAGATCAGCGAATACCATACCCCATACTTTCTTTCCGTCTTTAGCTACTTCTTCCAAGCGAATACGCATAGCTACTTCACGTCCGGCGAGCATTCCTAGGAAAACCCATGTCGTACTCATTGGAATCTGAGCACCGATACCGAGCGTATCGAACTTGAAGAGTAGGAGTACGAGTCCGTAGAAGAAATCAATGAAGGTTGCTGAGCGAATGTCTTGGGTATTCGTTTTCGCACGAACGATTTCTTGAATCTTTCCTCCTCTGCGGTAGAAGATGTAAGCCAGCATTACCAGAAGGATACCCAAGGCATAGATGAAGGTACCTATCGATACGTCATCAGGGTCACCAAGGTAGACCATGATGTTCACCAAGTCTTGGGTCAACCATTGGCTCCAAAGGAAACCAGTGGAAGCCCACTGAAGCGCGATCCAGAACTTGCGATTAGTCCACAATCCTTTGTCTTCTCCATCGAACGGATGTTTGAGGAAGAGCCTTTCAGTCACGCGACTCAGAAGCATGAACATGATGATCGCAAAAATGAAGGCAACACCATATCCACCCAACGACTTTGTGAGCATGGAAGGAAGGGCTTTCGGGGCAAAGAATGTTAGCACAAGGAAGGTTGTACTTACTGGTACACCGAATCGCGTAATAAATAAGAGTGCTAGTGGGGGTAAGAGATACCAGAAAGACATCTCCGGGAACTCTGTTCCGTCTTTGAAAACACCGTCAAATTTACCAAAGGTGAGGTCTGCTCCTTTTCCTCCTAAGAGTTCTCCGTAACCGAGGTACCCCATGGTCACGACAATGGCCATAAGTCCACCGGCAAACAACCAGAGTTGCCACCATTTCCTGCGCTCATTTGAGACCAGGAAAGTACCTAGAGTTTGGATGCTATCGTTCCCAACTACTGAGTAAGCAGCGAGTGCGAAGCCGAGCATCATGATCAATTCATTCATCGATTCCCTACCAGCGTTTTCGGTGCGCAAACTACCTCCGTGAATCGACTATTGCAAATATTCATCGTTAACAATCTTTTCACATAAAAAATGCGGAGAAGGTCGTTACCACTCCGCATTCCTAGGAAATCATGTGTTAGGCCATCAAAGAAGATGACCTACAGCATCTTAATATTTTATTCCGCGCACCTTGTGGTGCTTATTTCTCGTTACTCCAACGTCTTTCAAATCGACAACCAGCGACACGTCGCTGCTGCCTGGCTCAGCAAAATAGGTTGCTCCTCCGTATGAAAGAGATCCGTGACCGTCTTCCCAGTCTTCTGCCATCAGCTTATACTCTGTGTATTCATCGTTTGCTCCAAAGACCAAGGTCTTTCCTTCACCGTATTCAAAACGTACTACGAGCTTATTGGCAAAAGCGAAAACAACTACACCTGGGGTTCCTTTGGGAATGGTGATCTCTTGAGGTATTGCGCCGCTGGAATACAGACTTGCTGACGGTTCTGCAGCGTACAAGGTGATCTTTCCAGAATTCTCAACAGGGAGCCCTATGAGTTGATTCCTAGTGAGATGAAGCTCACTTCGCATCGCGTTGTTGACCAACACTCTGCTAGAGCAAGACGACAATAGTATTGGAATGGTTGCACCGAGCAGAAAAAAAAGAAGTACGGTCTTTTTCATACCGCATGTACAGCAATAATTATTCCATCAAGCCAAAAGGAGATTGCAACCTCGTACATCTGCATGATCAAAGCGACCGAGGATTTCGAAAGAGCCATCTAAAGACACTCTTCCAAGGTCAGAAGTAGCAATAAAAGCACAGCTATCACGGTTAGCTAGGTCGATGATATTTACGCCTCCCGTCTTGCCGTGCGTTTCCCAACCAAAGGGATCGTCGACTTGCCTAATCATTACTCTCATCCATGGCGGGGCCTCGAAAACTCCTTGTCCTTTGCTGTACGCCTGACTGAGCAATTCCGTCATTCCATATTCGCTGTGGATAGCCGGTACTGTCATTCGAGACTGAAGGAATCCGTGCAGCTCTTCGCGTACCATCTCTTTGCGCATGCCTTTCATCCCTCCTGTTTCCATGACCACCACACCATCGAAGTCAACTTGTTGACGTTCCGCGATAGCGAGTAAGGCGAAAGTAACACCCAAAAGCAAGACCTTTTTGCCTTGAGATTTTGCCTGATTGATGGCGGCAAAAAGCGCCTCATCCGCATTGAGATAAAAACCCGAACCATTGTGCTGGGTGCGGTCAACCATCTTCTCTGCCATGTAGATCAAACTAGAGCCAGAACGCTCCATGTACGACGGCAAAAGAGCGAGGATGCACCAATCATCCCAGGTACTGTTCTTATGATACGCTTGCTCGAATGCCTGAAAGAAGCTCCATTCATACAGAGATAGATCACGCACGAAATGCTGGCTTGTGCTCATCCCGGTGGTTCCGCTGCTTGTAAAAATGGCCTGCGCCTCGAAATGATCCGTTTGTACCTCGTGCGATTTGAATACTTCAATCGGTAAGAAGGGAATTTCCTCGATCGCTTGTATCTTAGTTGGATGGATGCCCAATTCTTGAATGAATTGGTTGTACACCGAGCAATACTTCGCTTGATAGCGAAATAACGCCAGGGCTAATTCGTTAAAGTCTTGCATCGAGCTAATCGATCCAAGTTGCTGAATGTAGCTTTGTGTATCGGTGAACATGCGCAGCAAATGTAGGGATGACATGAAATTCAATCGATCTATTTATCTGCTTTTTAGTTTGTTCTTCATCGGAACGCTCTGGTCTTGCTTAGAACCAGCGGAGTTTCCGCCGGAGCCCGTGATCGCTTTTGAATCACTTACACCTAAAACAGGAGACGCCGCAGATCTCATCATCGCCTTCACAGATGGTGACGGAGACGTAGGACTTGATCAAGAAGACACCTTGGACGTATTCTGCCCGGTTGGCTGTGAATTTTACTACAATCTCTTCCTAGAATATTATGAGCTTCAGAACGGCGAATGGGTGCATATCCCTCTTGACCCGGATCAGGGGCAAATTCCATTTTACTACCGTGTTCCACGGGTGACACCTTCAGGGCAAAACAAGGCACTGAATGGTGAAATCAAGGTAGACATGCCGGTATACTCGCTGATCAGTGAATTTGACACCGCTCGATTTGAAGTGAAGCTCGTCGACCGCGCGTTGAATATCTCGAACACGATTACTACACCGGCTTTCTTGAAGCCTTAGTATGCGTTGGTAAGTCCTTCGGTCACGCTAACAATGTGATCCGCAATCTCTTCTAAGGTTGTGAAGGTATCCATGTAGAATACACCACTTTCGATAGAGTAACGTCCTTTAGCTACATCTTTGAGGTGCTTGCGACGAAGCTGATCACGCAAGGCGTTGACTTCGTCTTCTTTTTCCTGAGCTAGTTGCGTATTCACCGCTGTGGTCCCCTCTTCGAGGTTACTCAACATGATATCGAACGCTTGTTCGAGCAAGTCAGTCATGTTCTTCAGATTCTGGCGTTGCTTCGGAACGAAGTATACCTTCTTCATCTGTTTGCTCTCGAGATTCATCGCCACACGGAAGTATAAATCTCCTATGCGTTCCAAATCTGCGCTAGCGCCCATCAGACCTCGAATACGAATACTAGCAGAATCAGATAGCTCTTCCCTGCTCAGTTCAGTAAGGTAATTTGATACCTCCACTTCGAACTTATCCGTCACCTCTTCACCTAGGCGGATTTCATCGATAATGGCGTTTCGTTTGCTTTGATCTGTGGTGGCTAACAGACGTTGAAGGCTTCCGTTGATGTTAGCCGTTACGCGTGCGAATCTTTCTACTTCACGTTGTGCTTCCAGGATGGCGAGTTCTGGAGTACCTACCACCCCAGCCCCAATAAACTCGAGCTTGAAGTTTTCTTTGCCTTGTGGTTTGCGGACCATACGCTCGCTCAGACGAATAATCAGCGGAGTAAAACCAACCAAGACCAGGGTATTCAATAAGTTGAAGGTGGTGTGGAACAACGCAATGAGCACCTTATCATGGTTTCTTCCAGTGAATACTTCCATGGCGTCGAACATATCGACAAAGGTGGACTGAAGCCCTTTCAAGAACAACGGCATCAGGGGCAGCATCCAAATCACCCCAATCACGTTGAAGATGGAGTGAGCTCGTGCCGCAAGCTTTCCAGAGCGATTGGCAATGACTGCAGCAATGTTCGCAGTGATGGTCGTTCCAATATTCTCACCCAGCACCATGGCCGCTGCAAGTTCTAACGGGATGATTCCGGTTGAAAGCAAGGTCAAGGTCAGGGCGATCGCTGCGCTCGAAGATTGAACGATGAGAGTCACCATGGTTCCTACCAAGACAAAGATGATATTGGACAAGAAGCCCATATCCATGTATGGCACAAGGAAACCGATGCCATCCGGTTGGTTCTTCAGGTTGGGAACCGCCTCTTGGAGGAACTGCAAACCAACAAAGAGAATGGCGAATCCAATGATGGCCTCTCCTGAATTACGCAGGCGTTCTTTCTTGAGAAAAAGAAATGGAAGTGCGAGCGCAATAATTGGGAGCGTAAACTGACCTATTGAGAGACTTCCTAGCGCCAAGGCCACAACCCAAGCAGTTACCGTGGTACCAATATTGGCTCCCATGATCACCCCCACGGCTTCACGAAGTCTTAGCAAGCCCCCATTCACGAAGCTCACCACCATTACTGTCGTTGCTGATGACGACTGAAGAACGGCAGTGGTTAAAAAACCACTGGCGATGGCTCTTCCTTGACTTTTAGTCATCGCTTCCAATACTCGACGCATTGAAGAGCCGGCGGCTTTTTGCACACCGTCGCTCATGACCTTCATCCCAAAGATGAAAAGACCAAGCGCTCCAGTAATCGAAAGTATATCGAGAAGAAAGTTCATCAGCAGCCCAAAATAGGATGAATTAAGAGGCCAAAGTGACAAAGAGCGTGTTAAAAGTGCGCACGCTTAATGTTATCTTAATGTTACGTATCTAGCTTAACATCATAGGGTTTAGCCTGTAGGACTTGTCCTATAAAACTAATTTTCAGTCAGTTAAGCGAGCGTCAATGTTTCTTTTATGTTAACTTTTTATTAACTTAGCATTATGGCGAGACTGAAATTCATACTTATTGCCATCCTATTTAGTGCTTCAACGCATGCTCAAGAGTTCATTATGGTCGATGATCAATACTGTTCATCCGACAGCCTCCCTCTCCAAGGACAACTTGAGATCTTTCACCCCAACGGTGAAGTAAGTCGTGTGTTGAACTTTGAAAACGGATACCTGCATCAGCTAGCCCTATTCTACAATGAGAATGGGAAGCTGACCATGTCAGGGTCTTATTACAAGAATAAACGGGATGGGATTTGGCTCACTTGGGACCTCGATGGAAAGGTCACCGGTAGAGCTGAATTTGACCAGGGCCAGAAGATTGGCGAATGGTTAATTCAAGGATACTACTCCGAGACGTCGTACCGGCTTTATTTCGCCAACGACAAATTGCTCGTTGCTAGAATGGAAGAATGAAAAGGGGGCTAAACGCCCCCTTTTTGTATTCCGTATGTTTCCTTCTACTTATTCACAAGCAGACCCGAAAGCCCCTAGGAATTGAAGAAGGTCAGCTGCGTTCACAATACCATCCTGGTTCAAGTCTTCAGGACAAGAGTTAGTGAACACACATGATCCGTCGTCTACTGTTGCTGTCGCATCGTAGTTGTCTGCCGTTGGGTAAGTACAACCGAAGCAGCTAGTGAAGTCACAAGAACCGTCGTCTACATTGGCTGCAGCGTCGTAGTTACATGCTGTAGGATCAGTACATCCATCAACAAGAGCTGAGTTCTGAGCTCCAGGTGTTCCGTAAAGAACGTAAGAGCTTTGCCAGTTTGCAGCATCAGCATTGTCTAATGCTTCGTCGATCAACTCAAGCGTTGTACACGCTCCATCAGGATCCGTTGGCCATGGTGCTGAATCAGCGTAAGTCACTTCATCAATCACGTTACCAAAGGCATCCGTCAACTGGATGGTCTCTCCGGTGTTGCTCAAGTTTCCGAATTCTACTTCGAATACCTGGTAACCATTTCCAGCGTATGTAGCCGCAGTCACAGCTACGATGATGTACTCACCAGCTGCCATCTGTGCTCCTGCAGGGAATGTAAAGTCGAAACCAGCTGCGAAAGTGAATCCCTCCAAGTCAACTGTTGTCGCTTCTGCGTTGTAGATCTCAACGAACTCGTAATCGAAATCTTCTCCTTGCGGTGCACATGGGTTGTAGTGGATTTCGTTGATTACCAAGTTTGGTAGTGTGAAGTAACAAGATCCGTCATCGATAGTAGCTGCAGCGTTGTAGTTCAATGCAGTTGGGTCTGTACATCCTGAGAATACACAAGAACCATCATCTACCGTTGCCGTAGGATCGTAGTTATCAGCTGCTGGATCAGTACATCCTGGGATGTTTCCACAAGAACCGTCATCGATCACCGCTAGAGGATCAAAGTTCGGGAATGAGTTATCTGTACATCCCCAACGCTGTGTATCGTTCAAATCACGTGGCTGCATCTTAAATGCTCCGAAGCTGTAGTAGTTTGGTCCAGTCACAGTGTAAGTAACTCCTGCGTCAACGGGCGCTAGAAGAATTCCTAGGTCATCCACTAGTCCGTCACCAGACCCGTCGTTCACTGCCCATTCTCCGAAACCAACGTCACCGTTAGAAACTGGTCCTGTTACAGAAACAAGAACACCTTCCCACTGCTCGTCGTTGATCCCGTTTGTCACCAATAGCTGAGGAGCCGGAAGTGCGTTTCCGCTAGTCAATACGGTGATGAATGCAGTGTTCGAGATCAAAGTCAATCCGAAGAACTCAGTTACAGTACCTGTAACATCGACTTCGTCACCTACAGCAACACCTGTACCTTCAACCCAGATACCTGAGTATGCACCTGTACCATCTTGCATAGCGAACTGACCGTTTGAGTAAACGCCTGTTACTACACCTGAAGTAGTTACGTATTCACCTGACTTGTTAGAACCACCGTCAACGTCTACATCTGATTGGATTTCGAAGATGGTGTAGTTCGTAGATGGAGGAGGCATAGAATTCACCGCTCCTGGAGTCCCGTTGTCTACGTATGAACCTTGCCAGTTTGCAGGGTCAGTGTTATCCAATGCGGGATCGATCAACTCCAATGAAGGACATCCTCCATCAGGCGAAGTTGGCCATCCGTTTCCATCATCATAGGTAACAGTGTCAATTACGTTTCCGAATGCGTCAGAGATTGTCACTACCTCACCTCCATTAGAGAAGCCACCAGAGTTCGCTTCAAATACTTGGTAACCGTTTCCTGCGTAAGTAGCAGCCGTTACAGCTACGATGATGTACTCACCAGCTGCGATCGTTGCACCAGCACCGAAAGTGAAATCGATACCTGCAGAGAATGTGATTCCTTCTAGATCTACAGAAACTGCATCTGCATTGTAGATCTCTACGAATTCGTAGATCGTATCATCACCTTGATCAGTACAAGGGTTGTAGTGGATCTCGTTGATCACCAAGTTTGGTAGTGTGAAGTAACAAGAACCGTCATCGTTGTTCGCATTGGCATTGTAGTTCAACGCTGTTGGGTCTGTACATCCGCTGATGATACAAGAACCATCGTCAATTGTTGCTGATGGATCGTAGTTGTCAGCCGTTGGATCTGTACATCCAGGAACAACACCACAAGAACCATCATCGATCACCGCTGCTGGGTCGTAGTTAGGGAAAGCCACATCAGTACATCCCCACTTCAAGATATCAGTTGCGTTATCACGTGGAGCAATCTTGTATGCGCCAAATGAGTAGTACAATGGTCCGATCACTGTGTACTGGTCACCAACAACTGTTGGAGTAACAGCTACGCCGTTCACGTCGTCGATACGAACTGGTCCTGAAGCATCATCAATGCTCCACTCACCGAATCCTAGATCACCGTTGTCAACCAATCCTGTAGTTTCAACGAGTACTCCTTCCCACTGCTCATCGTTGATAGCAAGTGTGCTAAGAAGCTCAGCCGCAGGAAGAGCGTTTCCTGAAGTATTGATAGTCACTAGTGCGTTCTGAATGATTGTTAGGTCGAATGATTCAGCAACGTCACCAACTACAGTTACGTCATCTCCAAGAGCAACACCTGTACCTTCAACCCAGATTCCAGAGTTTGCCCCAGTTCCATCTTGGACTGTGTAAAGAGAAGCGTAAACACCTGTCACGATACCGTTCGTTTCAACTGTTGTTCCCGTTGCGATAACTCCTGTTTGAATCTCAACGATTGTTCCTGGTACTGAAGGGTTACAAGGAAGCGTGCTATTCGCCGCACCAGGAGTTCCGTTATCATCACATGATGCTTGCCAATTTGCCGCATCGCTGTTGTCAGCCGCTAGATCTGCAAGCTCCAATGAAGGACCCGCTCCATCAGGAGAAGTTGGCCAACCGTTACCGTCGTCATAAGGAACTTCATCTGCGAGAACGCCAGCGTTATCGAAAATCGATACCGTCTCACCAGAGTTTCCTAGACCTCCTGTAAACGGTCCAAATACTTGGTATCCATTTCCAGTGTAGAATGGAGGATCGATAGCAACGATGATGTACTCACCAGCTGCAATAGAAGCTCCTGCCGGGAAAGTGAAAGTCACACCACCCATGAAGAAATCAGTTAAGTCTACCGCAACGGCTTCGTTGTTGTAGATCTCAACGAACTCGTAATTTCCGTCAGGGAATCCTGCACCGTCGTTTCCGTTGTAGTGAATCTCTGTAATGATCAAATCAACTGTAGAAGCTACAGTACCAGCACAACCACAGTCAGCTTGCACCAAGTCGTTGATTGTTGCCGCATCACCGTCGTCACAAGCATCACCTACGAAAAAACAAGAAGCATCATCAATCGTCGCTGACATATCGTAGTTACATGCTGTAGGGTCTGTACATCCTGCACAGCTTACGAATTCACAAGAACCGTCATCGATAGTTGCTGAAGCGTCATAGTTACATGCCGTTACATCAGTACATCCTGGTGTGCCACCTGCAAAACCTACAAGAACTACGTCACGTACTCGCTTGTTTGAAGCACTGTTCGCGGCGCTAAAGCGAATCACAACGTTGTTTCCTGTGGCAGTGATTGTAGTTGGGCCAGAAGTAAGGTAAGTCGAAGATGTTGGCGTTGGAGAGTCGAATGTCTGCGCCGTAAAAGTCGCACCACCATCATCAGATACTTCCACAGTGATTGGTCCATCATCACCAGAACCGAATTTTGCCACCGTAAAGGTTAGGTCAACGGTAGTGTAAGGAGTAAGATCAACAACTGTTGTTTCAAGTACTCCGGTAGTACCAGTAAAATTGGCGTAACCACCTGCTGAAGTTGTGAAGGCCACATCAGTTACACCCCAACCCGCTGGTGCTGCACCGTCGCGAAGTTGTTCGTCAATGATATTGACCTGTGCTTGCGCTGTAGAAAGTGCGAAAACACCTGCTAGTAGAGCAATGAAGGTTAATAGTCTTTTCATCGTACAAAATGAATTTAGGTTATTCTACTTTGGTTTTTCCTCGGATAAGGAAGGCAAAACTACATGACCCTAAATGCATCTGAAAGCTCGACGAGTAGCCTTAACTCAATGATAAACCTCAAATAATCCCCGGTGAGTGAGTTAGCGCCGCTTCCAGTACGCAAGCTCTTAACATTGTTAACGTGAGCTTAACATTTCCTTTACATTGAAAAACTCAGAAAAGCTCTAGTTGTGAGGGAAGTAACTGGAAACTCATGCGGTGATGCTCGCAAGGACCATGCTCCTGAATAGCAGCTCGATGACTTGGACTCGGGTACCCCTTATTCGAGTCCCAAGAATAATGTGGAAAGTCTTCATGAAAGCGTTTCATCATCTCATCGCGATGTGTCTTCGCCAAAATACTCGCCGCAGCAATCGATTTATACTTCCCATCTCCTTTGATCACGGTAGTATGTGGCACCTCGTGATATGCGATGAATCGATTGCCATCAACCAGAATATGCTCAGGAGATACCTTCAGCTGTTCGAGCGCTCGGTGCATCGAATAAAAGCTTGCTTTGAGGATATTCACCTCATCGATTTCTTTTGGGGTCATGAATCCGACAGCCCAGGCCAGAGCTTTTCCTTCAATCTCTAAGCGAAGAATATCTCGTTTCTTTTCCGAAAGCTTCTTAGAATCATCCAGGCCTTTAATCGGATTGGAAGGGTCGAGAATAACAGCCGCTGCCACCACTGGCCCAGCCAAACAGCCTCTACCAGCTTCATCGCAACCGGCTTCGATCAACTCTTTGTGCATGTAATTCTTCAACCCCATGAATTCGAAGGTAGAAGATTCAGGACGTGCGGCTTATAGCGCGGCTTCGATACTTTTCCACAGAAGCTCTGCGGTTTTATCCCACGTGTATTGCTCAGTTCTTGCGTAGCCACGTTCGATGAGATCATCACGCAAGTCGCTATCACTTTTGATTCGCTTCATCGCTCCAGCAATCTCACTGACACTTTTAGGATCCACCAAGATTGCCGCATCTCCAGCTACTTCAGGAAGAGAAGTGACGTTACTTGTCACCAAAGGCACCCCAGCTGCAAAAGCCTCGATGGCTGGTATTCCAAATCCTTCAAAGAGCGGGACAAAAACCATTGCTCGCGCAGCGCCCACAATAAGCGCTAATTCATCGGGAGTTCTTCTACCTAGGAAGGACACATCTTCACGGTGAGACATGGCCTTTACTACTTCTTCGATTTCCGATCCCTTCCACATGGGTTGGCCAACGATGAGTAACTTGTAATCGGAGCCTGTATCATTCTTAAACACTTCAAATGCCCGTAACAAACGTGGTATGTTCTTCCGTGGATTCAAGGAACCGACGTAGACGAAGTAGGGCTTCTCGTCCGAGAAATTGGCTCTAACTTCAATACGCTCCTCTTGACTCAACGGACGGTACTGTTCATTCACCCCATTCCCAACTACATCAATACGATGCGAGGGCACGGCATAATGACTAACAATGTCTTTCTTCGAGTATTCAGAGACGGTGGCGATTCGCTCTGCTTTCGCCGCATATTGAGGAAACATCTTCTGATAAAACTCAGACACCTTTGGCGGCAGCAAATGCGGAAGGTGTTCGAAATTCAAATCGTGCATCACCACCAATTGTGGAACATCAGTTCGGAGCGAAGCGAAGCCATCAGGAGACACAAATAGATCAACCTCCAGAGACTTCAACTTTCGTGGAATGGAGTAATCGAACCACCAGCGGTAGAGGAACCTCCTTCGTGCCGGAGGTAATACACGATGGCCAATCACGTTTTCACTAGGAATGAATTCGGAAGGAGGGTTTTCATCAAAGAAAAAATGGAACTCCACTTCTGGATGTGCCAAGGTTATTCTTCGGAAGGATTCCCAAGTAAACCAACCAATCCCTTCGAGTCTTCCGGGACGCAACAAACGTGTATTCACCGCTATCTTGAGCATCTCGGCGAATATACTGGAATTGTACACGTGGTGACTTGGCGCTTATCACTAACTTTCGACCGCTGACCGTGACGCATGCAACGAACCTTCCTTTCTAACTTATCGCTGCTTCTTTTGCTGAACTTGATGATCAAGCCGGCATACTTGCTATTCGTTGAAACGGAGGTGCAGAACCGAGTTGGAGCAGAAGTTTTCGGAAACTATGCCGCTCTACTCAACCTCTCTTTTCTCCTGAACATTTTCTTAGATCTTGGCATCAACACCTTTACGAGTCGTAGTGTTGCGAGACAGCAACATATGGTAGCGAGCTATTTCAATAGCGTTGCGTTGTTAAGACTTTCGCTTGTTGCTTTGTACTTCGTGCTACTCCTAGGTGCAGCACTCATTCTGCAATACGAAGGCGGAGACCTAAAGCTTTTGGCTTGGCTTGGACTCAATCAACTCTTATCAGCCAGCATTTTATACCTGCGTTCTAACCTGAGTGGCATGATGCTTTTCTCTCGTGATGCCGTGGTATCGGTACTTGACCGAGCGATTCTCCTGATAGGTTTAGGTGCTGTTCTTTTCGCCTCACCGGCCGAAGAGGGCTTCAATATCTACTGGCTAGTTTACGGCCAAACAATCGCCTATGCGGTTGGATTGGTGGTTGCCCTGATCATGGTTGTTCAGAAAGCCGGAAAGATTCAACTGCGCTGGAAACCACGTGTGAACCGTGTTATTCTAAAAGAGAGTCTTCCCTATGCATTGTTGGTCTTGCTGATGATGGTTTATTACAAAACCGATTCAGTTATGCTCGAGCGAATGCTCCCAGATGGAGATTATCACTCAGGGGTTTATGCCATGGGATATCGTTTGTTCGAAGCTTCGAATATGGTTGGTTTCCTTTTCGCTACCTTGTTACTGCCACTTCTTTCGAAACAGCTGAAGCAAAAAGAAGACACCTCTCCCCTGGTAAGCAATGCCTTTCGCTTGATCTTGGTAGGTGGGAGCGTCATGTCATTCACTTGTGCCATTTGGCCAACCGAAATTCTAAGTCTGGTCTACGACGCCGAGATTGAAGCCGCAAGTGGTCCATTCGTATTGCTTATGATCGCTTTCTTCTTCATGATGATGACTTATCTATGGGGAACCTTATTGACAGCAAACGGAGACATGAAGGCGATGAATAGAATTGCCGGAAGCGCGGTAATCTTGAACATTGTATTGAACTTCATCCTCATTCCAGAACATACAGCCACCGGTTCGGCGCTAGCCAGTTTAGCCACCCAAATATTAGTAGCCGTAGTGCAAATTACTCTGTGTTACAGGCTGGTAAAGGTAAAGCTGCAGAACGGCGTATTCTTACGCGCCCTCCTATTCTTGGGCATCTTAGCAACTTCTGCATGGGTCACCACAATAATTGACCTAGCATGGGAGTTAGAATTGGCAGGATTCCTGGGGGTAGCAGTTGTAAGTTCCTTCCTAACCGGACTCCTAAGATTGGTATATGTGCGCTCTTTGTTAGCAGATCGCATGTGAACCCTTACTTTTGCCAAAACTTTTGACCCTTGACCATGCAGTCTGAGAAAACCAACAACTCAGGGACTTCCCTGGACTCCACCAACCTGCTTGTTTTCCTATTCAAATGGCGATTCTATTTAGTCGGTATTTGTTTCATTGCGGCTGTAGCTTCGGCTATCGCCTCATTCATCATCGAAGAGAAATTCCGATCTGCGGTGGTCATGTTCGCCACTCCTCAGCACTCGATCGGTGAGCAGTTCTACGAGGAAACAAAGAAGAATGACCTTCTTGAATACGGTGAAAAGGAAGATGCTGAGCGTCTGCTTCAGATCATGAATTCTGACCGAGTTCGAATTCGAATCATTGAAAAGCACAATCTCTGGGACCACTACGAAATTGAGCGCGATGCCCCAGGAGCGAACACCTTGATGCAGAAGGAATACGACGGAAACGTATCAACCCGTCTCACGAAATTCGGATCGATCGAGATCGAGGTGTTAGACAAGCTGAATACGCTGGCTCGTGACATCGCTAACGACATTGCTTACTTGACAGATTCAGTAGCGAACGATATGCGCAATGCTCGAGCGAATGACGCTTTCCAGTACGCGAAGAGTTCGTACCATCAAGTGCAAGAAGAGATTCGCGTCATGGAAGATTCCATGGGGGTTCTTTACGACCTCGGGATCTACGACTACATCACGCAGATTGAAGGTTTGAACGACCAATACGCCACGGCCCTTGCTGAAGGACAACCTGCACGTGCAGAAAACATTCGCGAGAAAATGGCCATCATTTCCGGACATGCGAATGCCTTCAACAAGCTGACCAACCTTTTGGAAGCAGCTTACGATCGTGAAGCCATTCTGAAGAAGCGTTACGATTTGATGCAGATTGATGCGACTTCAAAGCTCCCGTCAACATTTATCGTAGACCGGGCTGCAGCTGCAGATAAGAAGGCCTACCCGGTGCGTTGGTTGATTGTAGCGATGAGCGTGCTTTCAGCATTTGTCTTCTCGGTGATCGCTATCCTGACTTTCGAGAACTACCGCAAGTTGAAGAGCGAAGGGCGTATCTAAGATGATCACTCGTCAGCAACATTTATGGAACTGGATCACCGCCGGTGCATTCATTGCAATTAATGCAGTGTGTGTTGCCCTGGAGTTCTATTTATTCGCCTTGCTGCCGCTTGTACTTGCTATTGTTTGGGCTGCATTTATGCGCCTAGACTGGCTCATGTTCTTCATCGTAGCCTGTGTTCCATTCAGTTTAAACTTGGAACAAATGGACCTTGGTGGAATAGGCTTCTATCTCCCCACGGAACCGTTATTGGCAGGTGTTCTGATCATATTCATCTTCAAGCTTCTAAGTGGTAAAAGCATTGACCGAAGGATCTTTCTTCATCCCGTCAGCTTGTTCCTGTACTTCTATTTAGCGTGGATGGCCATAACTAGTTTAACTAGCGAAATGCCCGTCGTCTCCCTCAAGTTTCTTGTGGTGAAGATGTGGTTTATTGCCGGGTTCTACTTTTTAATGGTGCACATCTTCCAGAATTTCGGGAACATCAGGAAGTTCTACTTGACCTACCTCATCCCGCTTATTGGGGTGATTTCATACACCGTGATCCGACATGCCGGCTATGGTTTTGAAAAAGACCCGGGCCACTGGGTAATGGAGCCATTCTTTAAAGACCACACCTCTTATGGAGCTGTGCTGGCGATGTTCTTCCCCGTGGCTGTTGCTATGCTGTTGAGCCGGAAGATGAACCCACTGCTTCGTGCCATTCTTCTGATCTTTTTTGGCGTACTCTGTATCGGTATCATCCTATCATACACACGTGCAGCGTGGGTGAGCATTGCCGCTGCTGGCGTTTTGATGGTTTTTATGTTACTACGCATCAAACTGCGCACCCTGGTGGTGGTGTTTGCCGCCTTGGTCAGTTTCGTTTGGGTAGCACAAGACCAACTCCTCATCTCGCTTGAGCGAAACAAACAAGATTCTTCAGATGATTTGGCAGAACACGTTGAATCCATCTCGAATGTATCAAGTGATGCCTCCAACCTCGAACGCCTGAACCGGTGGAATTGCGCCTTGGCAATGTTTGAGCAGCGCCCTGTATTCGGATGGGGTCCTGGGGTGTACCAATTCGTCTACGCTCCTTTCCAGCGCAGTCAAGATTTGACCATCATTAGCACCAACAACGCCGATGGTGGGAATGCCCACTCAGAATATCTTGGTCCACTCAGTGAACAAGGTGTTTTGGGTATGGCCAACATGGTCTTTTTGGTCTTTTTGATTTCGGCGTTAGCCTTCAGACTCGCGTACACCAATACTTCGTACGAACTCAAACTGATCATCTTCAGCTCTTTCTTGGGCTTGATCACCTACTTCGTTCACGGAGTTTTGAATAACTACCTCGACACCGACAAAGCCAGCGCTCCTTTCTGGGGCTTCATTGCGGTATTGGTCGCGGTAGACATCTTCCACAATGGCAAAGAGAAGCCTGAAGAAGAACAGGCTGGGAAAATCTCCCTCTAAAGGCTTTGAACATCAATTCGTTCAATGCTTCTTTTTACGCTAGCGCGGAATCGTACGATTAGACGTAATTTTGCTTTGAAATTGGAACTTAGCTAAGTGGAAAAATCGAGCAAGATTTACGTTGCAGGCCACCGAGGAATGGTGGGCTCGGCAATCGTTCGTCAGTTAGAATCCGAAGGGTTCAACAACATTGTTTACCGTACGTCTTCAGAACTTGACTTGATGGATCAAGCCAAGGTGAACGAGTTCTTCGAAACGGAGAAACCTGATTACGTATTCTTGGCAGCGGCCAAAGTAGGCGGCATTCACGCCAACAACATTTACCGTGCGGAATTCCTGTACAACAACTTGATGATTGAATCGAACATCATTCATGCGAGTTACGTGCACAAAGTGTCAAAGCTCCTTTTCCTTGGAAGCTCTTGTATCTACCCGAAATTCGCCGAGCAGCCCTTGACTGAAAATGCTCTGCTTACTGGTTCACTAGAACCAACGAACGAACCGTACGCCATTGCTAAAATCGCGGGCATCAAGCTTTGCGAAGCGTACCGAGATCAATATGGTTGCAATTTCATTTCAGCCATGCCTACCAACTTGTATGGCCCCAATGACAATTACGACCTACAGACCTCTCACGTTCTACCGGCGTTGATTCGCAAGTTCCATACAGCGAAAGAAGAAGGACATCCAAGCGTGCCGGTTTGGGGTTCAGGATCACCAAAACGTGAATTCTTACATGTGAACGACCTGGCAAAGGCGTGCATGTTCTTGATGAAGAATTACAACGAAAAACTTTTCGTCAACATCGGAACCGGTGTTGATGTAACCATCAAAGAACTCGCAGAAACCATTAAGGAAACCGTTGGTTTTGAAGGCGAAATTGCATGGGATGCAACCAAGCCTGACGGAACACCGCGTAAACTCATGAACGTTGGATTGATTAACGGCATGGGCTGGAAGCACGAAATTGATCTGAAGGAAGGTATTGCTATGGTGTACGAAGACTTTAAGCAACTCGACTTCGCGTGATTCGGAGCTTGACGTACGCACTCACCCTATGCACCCTTTTGGTTGGAACTTCTGTTTCAGCCCAGATCTTTCAAACCCCATTGGAGCGACACATGACCACGGCTATTGAGTGGTCAATTTCTGGTACAGACACTACGCTACACACTTCAATGAAGCCGTTTCACTACGACCAATTCACCTGGGACAGTGTACCGCGCTTCGACGTTTGTGATCGTCGTTACTTCAATAATGCAGAGGTTAAATTCCACCGCGACCACCTCATCCAAATTGAAGAAGACGACTTTCAGTTCTACATGGATATCGTTCTTGATCTCGACCTCGGTCGCGATTTCGGCGACACCTCATCTTGGCAAGACACGGTTCAAATCTTCAATAACACCCGAGGCCTCGCCTTCTACGGTCAAATTGGAGATCGTGTGGGCATACATGCCACCGTTTTTGAAAACCAGACCCAGTTCAGAAACTGGATGTTCAATTTGACTGATTCCCTTGCGGTTATCCCTGGGCAAGGTCGATTTAAAGAATTGGAGTCGAATGCTAGAGACTACAACTCTGCAACGGGAGTAGTGAGTGTGAAAGCTACTGACTGGCTTCAAGTACATTTCGGACAAGGCAAGCACTTCATCGGGAATGGTTATCGTTCAATGCTTCTCTCGGATGTTGCATTTAACTATCCGTTCTTACGTCTGCAGGGAACTTTTTGGAAAAACAGAATTCAATTCACCTCGGTCAATGCGGAGTTGAACAACCTCGAGCGATTGCCCTTGGGGGAAGTTCCGGAATCACTCTTCAAGAAAAAGGGGTTCACTTTCCGCTATTTGAACATTATCCCACACCCTCGTTTTGAGATCGGCTTGTATGAAGGGGTGATTTGGCAGCGTTGGGACTCCACGGGTACAAAGGCCTATCCAGCGCCGTTCTTTATTCCCGTACCATTTGCCGCTACCGGAATCTATGGTCTCGACAGTCTACAGAATTCAGTGGTTGGGGTGAACCTGAAAGCGAAGATTACAGACAACCTGTATGTGTACGGTCAAGGAGTTGCCGATCAAGAAGAGCTGCGATTTACTGGCTTCCAAGCTGGCTTTCATTGGAGAGAGTTTCCTTTCCGCAATATGAGCTTGCAGTTTGAGTACAACGAAGGCGGCCAAGGCATCTTTACTCACCGCAATCCGTTGCAATCGTACTCTCATATGAATCAAGGGTTGGCACACCCACTCGGCACGAACTTCAAGGAATACGTGGTGATTCTGCGTCACGGTGTGAAGCGTTTGTGGTCAGAATGGAAGGGTGTGTATCAGATTCACGACGGTGGAAACCGAGGGAACATTGCGGTGACTCCTGACATCGTGCTTTCATCATTGCACGAACCAGGGACGACCCTCTTGAGCGATTTACGCTTTGGATACCTGATGAACCCAACAACCAATTTGAATATGATACTCGGGTGGAGTTGGCGAAGTAGAGAGACAGAGACAGGTGCTCTGAATAGCTCATACTACTACATGCAATTCCGCCTAGCTCTCTTTAATAGATACTATGACATTTAAGCACTTACGACATAGCTTACATGGAATAGTGGGAAATACTTACACGGCATTCCATTGGGGTTTGCCTAATTTTGAACAAAGCGTACAATCGTGAAAGAGATCGCACTTGGCTTCCTGACCGCACTTTTCTTGGTGATCATCGCCATGCCTTCATTGATCAAGGTGGCGAAACTCAAGCACCTTGTTGATGAACCTGGTGACAAGCGTAAGCTTCACCGACGAAGTGTACCGACGATTGGAGGTATCCTCATTTTCGCCGGAACTATTCTTGGGTTCAGTTTGTGGTTCCCTTCTTCTAGCGCCTACGAACTAGGAATGGTTTACGATCCACTGCGCGCACTGCATGAATTCAAATTCCTTGTAGCCAGCATGTTCATCTTATTCTTCCTCGGGTTGAAAGATGACATTATTGGTGTGAGCCCGAGTAAGAAACTCATGGTTCATATGGTTGTAGGTGCCATCCTCGTATTTATGGCCGATATCCGAATCCGTGATTTCTGTGGACTCTTCGGAATCAACGATATGCCTGATTACATCAGCTACCTCTTCTCTGTCTTTGTTTACATCGTCATTGTCAATGCAATCAACTTGATCGATGGGGTTGACGGTCTTGCAGGAGGAATTGGACTGATCGCTAGTTTCACTTTCGCCTACTGGTTCTACCAAACCATGGACCTTCCGTTGGCCTTGCTAGCAGCTGGTCTTGGAGGAGCATTGTTGGGCTTCCTGGTCTTCAACTTCAATCCCGCCCGAATATTCATGGGAGACTCCGGCTCCCTGACCATCGGTGTGGTCATATATGTCTTAGCTACACAGATGATCGATTTCCCTGTCGACCGTCTTCCAGCAGGAATTCGTGGGGTATCGAAGCCGGTACTAGCTATGGCTATTCTAGCCTACCCATTGATTGACACCATCCGTGTATTCTTTATTCGCACTATTCAAGGTCGCTCACCTTTTAGTGCTGACAAGAACCATATCCACCACCGCCTTCTCGCCTTGGGCTTGAACCATCGCCAGACGGTATTGTGTCTTTATGGTTACACTGCATTCATTATCGTCTTGGCTTTCTTGATGCCTGCGAATCGTCCGAATATTAGCTTCCTAATTGTTGGAGGTGTGGCATTGGCATTAGCTCAAGGAATCTTCTTCATCCCAACGAAGGAGGAAAAGAAGATGAAAGCAAAAATCGGAGAGCAAGCGGCATGAGATACGGCATCCTTTTAGCCTTTCTTCTTTTTTCGCTGATCGCGGAATCGCAAATCCCTACTGGTTATCAGCACTGGGAGAATCTGAGCGAAACAGAGCATCGTATTCATACGAGCAAACCTCACCACACGCACATTCGTCCGCTGAGTCCGTTCCTTGATTCCACGCTAGTGACATTAACAGCAGACTCAAGCCTCCTGAAAGGTGACGGATTAAGATACACCATCAAACCTGTTGCCGATCTAATGGGAGGAGGTTCTGCCAGCCCAAGCTTCGGCGTTGCAGGGTTTGGATCACTCGGAGCTCACTTCACTGGCGTATTCAACGATCGCTTTTACCTCAATACAGGTTATCAGTTTGGATACTTGTACTTCCCCGACCACCTGCAATTATTCGCAAAGCAAAAGCGAACACTTCCAGGGTTGGGTGAAGTCACACCTATTGGAGATGCCTTTGGAGCGCATTACTGGACAGCCTCTGCGGGCATGCGAATTGGAAAGTACTTCAATCTAGACATCGGCCGAGACAAGCACTTCTGGGGAAATGGATACCGTTCCATGATTCTCAGCAACAACGCCGCTCCCTATTACTACGGACGTTTCACCACTAAAGTGTGGAAGATCAAATACACGAATCTTTTCACCGGCATGGACAACCTCGACGAGCTCACCCAAGAGCGACGTCGCAAGTATATGGCCCTGCACTCATTGAGCTGGAACATCAATCACCGCGTCAACTTAACATTATACGAGGCAGTTGTATGGCAAGCTCAAGACACACTTTCTCAACGCGGATTCGAACCAGCGTATTTGAACCCCTTCATATTCTATCGTCCGGTGGAGTTTGCTCAAGGTTCAGCAGACAATGCACTGCTAGGTCTCGAGATGCGCATTGAGATTACTACGGAAGTTCAGCTGTACACGCAGTTGTATTTCGATGAGTTTCTCATGGCAGAACTGCGACGCGGAGCAGGTTGGTGGGGCAACAAGTTCGCATGGCAAATTGGTGCGAAAAGTTGGGACCTGTTCACAGACAGTCTCATGCTTCAAACAGAGTTCAACTTGGTTCGTCCGTTCACCTATACTCACGGAAGTGAGGTACAGAGCTATGGCCATTTGAATCAATCATTGGCACACCCGCTTGAAACGAACTTTATAGAATGGGTAACGCGAGCGAAATGGATTCGAGAAAACGAAACACTTCATGGCACCTTCATTCTTGGAAGCTTTGGACGCGATAAAGAAGGACTGAACTATGGAGGTGATGTCTTCACTTCCTATGCAGATCCATGGCAAGCCTATGACAATCGCATTGCGCAGGGAGAAAAGAACACCCTCCTGCAGTTCATTGGAGAATACGAACGTCCGCTCGACTTCTATGGCCTTTCAGCCGTCGGTGGCATCGGCGTTCGAAAAGTCTTCAACTCACTGGATTCACCATTTGATGCATGGTTAATGGTCGGTGTAAGGACGAGTTTGGTACGTCCATACCGAGATATTTGATTTATTCAACATCCGGGGGAATAGATGGTTTTTATAAGTAACTTTGCCCCCGATTATGGAGAACCTAAAGTCAGCTGAGTCAATTTCTCGTAGCTACTCCTTCGGAGATCGCATGAAGGATATTGCGGCCTTTTTCAAGGTGCGCCTGACGCTTATCGTTGTTCTGTCATCATTCTTAGGCTACCTCATGGGAGCTGAGCAAGTCAGTTGGTTTGCTGTTTCAGCCCTCGTTGTTGGTGGATTCCTACTCACTGGAGCAAGTAACGGATTGAATCAAGTTTGGGAGAGAGACCTTGACCGCTTGATGAAACGCACACAGAATCGTCCGCTTCCAACTGGAAGAATGGGTGTAGCAGAGGGCATTACCTTGGCTACTGTCAGCGGCCTCGCTGGAATCCTGATTCTTTGGCAATTCCTAAATCCTTTGAGTGGTCTTCTTGGAGCCATTGCTATCTTCTTCTACGTGTTCTTGTACACGCCGATGAAACAACGCAGTCCACTTGCTGTATTTATCGGAGCGTTCCCTGGAGCTATTCCACCAATGCTTGGATACGTTGCCGCAACAGGAGACTTCAATGTTGAACCAGGAACCTTGTTCGCTACGCAGTTCATGTGGCAATTCCCTCACTTCTGGGCCATTGCTTGGGTTGCGCACGAAGACTACACGAAGGCTGGGTACAAGCTTCTTCCATTTAATGGAGGGCGTACCAAATCATCTGCTTTCCAGATCTTCCTATATAGCATGGTTCTTATCCCTGTGAGTTTACTTCCTTGGGCTTTGCCTGCCGAAGCACCAATGATTGGTAACTGGGGAGCAGCTGTTGTAGCTATTTGTGGTGCCATCTTCGCATGGTACGCATGGAAGCTTTACAAGAGCACCGACACCAAAGACGCCAAAATCTTGATGTTTGCTTCATTCATCTACCTTCCGATCGTTCAAATAATGTATGTCATTGACAAACTCTAAAGAATGAACGAAGATTCTTCAAACCAACAGCCCCGTAACAAGAAAGACGTATTCGCAGATTTCGATCCTGACGTAAAAGTGAGGACGAAAAAGATGTTGATGTACTTCATCATCTTCGCTATCGTCATGTTATTCGGAGGATTCACTTCAGCTTACATCGTAAGCAGCATGGGTGAGTTCTGGGTTCATATCAACCCACCTACCTCACTTTGGATCAGTAATGTGATCATCATCATCTCGAGTCTGACCATTTGGTTGGCACTTCGAGCAATGAAGTCTGGGAATAAAGGACTTTCGATGGCCATGATGGTCGCCACCTTGGTTCTGGGTGTGGCTTTCACGCTCACCCAAAAAGCTGCTTGGGACGAACTCCATTCAAAAGGAATGGGATGGACTGTGGCTCAAAACGGTCAAGGTCTTGAAGCTTACCGCTGGAACAGTCTTGATAAGGTAAGTGGCGAGTACGGAGTGGACTACTACGTACACAAAGACGGAAAGAAATTGATCTATGATGATGGCGAGTTTTACGCGTCAGATGACGTGCTTCAAGCTGAGCCAATCACCAAAAAGGTGCACAAACAAACGAACTCAAACGGTTCATACATTTGGGCATTGATTGGTATTCACATCCTGCACCTTGTGTTCGGATTTGTATACCTTGTGATTAACATTGTGCGAATTAGTAAGGGCAAAATCAATCAGAACGAAACGATTAGTCTATACACCAATGGAATGTACTGGCATTTCTTGGGCATATTATGGCTGTATTTGTTCGTCTTTTTGTTCTTAATTCATTAAAATTGCGGCAAATTTCCTGGCTATGGCAGGCGAAGCGACAAAAGAAATTCCAAAAGAAGTACTGTGGGGTGGCGGACGTTCACCTTTCAGTGTAAGTTACGGTAAGATGATGATGTGGTACTTCCTAGTGTCAGATGCACTGACATTCGGAGGACTCCTCACTGCTTACGGTTTTATCCGTCACGGTTCTGAGAGCCCGTGGCCAATCGGTGAACAAGTGTTCGAAGCACTTCCTGGTCTTGAAGGACAGTATCCGTTGGCTTACGTGGCCTTGATGACCTTTATCCTCATTGTATCATCTGTAACGATGGTTCTCGGGGTAGAAGCTGGTCACCGTAACGACAAAAAAGGGGTTATCAAGTGGCTCGGCTGGACGATCGTTGGAGGATTCATCTTCCTAGGATCACAGGCTTGGGAGTGGTCACACTTCATTCATGGTTCAGGTGGAGCATTCCAGCTTTCTGAAAATGTTACCGTGACAGGTACATTGGCCAATGGAGAGACTATGCAATTTGACATGTTAGCTGGAGACCGTGTTTACATGGATCACCACTTCGGAAACATCATGGAAGAGTACGTTGAAGGCGCGCCAAACGTATCTGTTACCACGGCTGGTGGTTCAGTAACGGCTATGTCTCTTGGTGCTCACAGCCACGAAGCAACGCTAGAGTACTTGACAGTGAACAAGTACATTGAAAACAGAGCAACAGTAGAAGGCGCTGAAATGATGAAACTTTGGAACGCTCGTAGTTCCGATCAGTTCGTCTTCGGTGCGAATCTTTCAGAGAATGAGTACGGTGTGCAACAACAGTACAGCAACTTCTTCTTCTTCATTACTGGTTTCCACGGATTCCACGTATTCTCTGGTGTGGTGATTAACATCATCATCTGGCTTCTCGTAATCCAAGGCGTTTACGAAAAGCGTGGACACTACGAGATGGTTGAGAAGATTGGTCTTTACTGGCACTTCGTAGACCTTGTATGGGTATTCGTATTCACCTTCTTCTACCTTGTTTGATCCTAGAACCTACTTGTCATGGAAAGAGACGATCTAATTGTAAATGATTCTTACTCAATGCAGGCTCACCACAGTGAGGAAGCAGGTAAGAAGATCCGAAAGAATGTATGGAAGGTTACTGCTATCCTCACTGCAATTACTGTTGCAGAGGTAGCCATGGGTATCATCTTCAAGAGAAGCGAAACATTCACGTGGACGGCGATCAAGTGGTCATTCATCATCTTGACGCTATTCAAAGCTGGATACATCGTAATGTCATTCATGCACCTAGGCGATGAGCGTAAGAACCTTCGTCGTGTGATTCTAGTTCCGTATGTGATCTTTATCGCGTACTTGATCTTTATCGCACTCACCGAAGGAATCTCCCACTTTGACCTTTGGGACGTTTGGAAATAAATGGCACAGAAAAAAATTGATTGGAAAAAGTACATCTTACTCACAGGTGTACTTTTTTTGTTTCCCCTCGCATTGCTCCTTTTCTTTGGAAAGGCTGGCTCGCATCACTTCAACACATTACCATACTACGGTCCGAAGACTGTAGACACCACTGTTGTAGGCGACACAATATATCACCGACTCCCTGACTTCAGCCTGACGAATCAGGAAGGTGAAATTGTTACACTTGACTCTTTAAAAGGCAAGGTGTGGTTGGCTGCGTTCTATGGAACCAACTCCCCATACATCCGCAAAATCACGAGTCGTTTACTTTGGCCGAACTTCCGGTACCGTCATGAGTCTGATATCTACTTGGTTTGTTTTACGCTCGACGCGGAACACGACACACCAGAGGTATTAAAGGAGTACGTCGACCAGATGGAACAGTACAATGACTACGATGGTAAGTGGCAATTCCTGACCGGAGATCAAGAGGTGATTAATGAGATTGTTACAGATGGTTTTCTGATTCCCGACCCTACTCACACAGCTAAGTTCAAATTAGTCGATACCGAGGGACACATTCGAGGTGTATATGATGGTAACCTAGAAGAACAGATCAAGGATGCTATTGAAGACATCGCCCTTCTAAAGAAAGAGATAGATATCGAAGCGTATGAAGAAAGGAAGCGCGCTGATTCTGGGAATTAGTCTAGTCCTCGCTTCCTGCGAAGCAGACGTTCAAGACTCAGCAAAACAACAGCCCCTGCCCTACTTTGGGAATCACGACATCCAGCTCGTTAAGCAAGATGATGGTTCGATGTTAGCCGATACCGTTTACTTTGAGGTTCCTCCTTTTGCTTTCACAGATCAATCAGGAAAAGAAGTGTCTCACAAGAATTACGACGGCCACATATACGTAGCTGACTTCTTCTTCACGACCTGCCCGACCATCTGCCCAGTGATGTCCTCCCAGCTTTCACGTTTGCAAGACAAATTAAAAAACGAGGGGATGTGGGGTGAGATTCGCATTTTATCGCATAGCGTCAACCCTGAGTATGACTCACCAGAGATTCTAGATGCGTATGCTGCACGCATGGGTGCAGACACCACTTACTGGAAGTTTGCCACTGGAGATAAGAATGACATCTATGACCAAGCACGCTTCGGGTACTATCTCACTGCACTGGAATCAGATACCGCTGCTGGCGGATTCTTTCACTCAGACACTTTTGCTTTGATCGACGAGAATAAACACATCCGAGGATATTATGACGGAACGTCAACATCCGAGGTAGATCAACTGTTTATTGATATCAAGCGCTTATTACAAGAACCATGAACGCACCTGCATTCATTCAAAACGAGCGTACGGCTCGTAAGTTTGTCATCGCTATCAGCCTAGTCATCCCGATTGTAGTGACGGTGTTGCGTTACATCCCAACTCCTGAATTCGAAGAGGGAACGAAGTCTACCCTGTACTTCCTACCTATGTTGAACGCTCTATTGAATGGGAGTACCTTCCTTTTGTTGATCGCTGCCTTGGTCGCGATTAAGAACAAGAACGTGGAAGCTCACCGTAAACTAACCACGTTGGGCATGACTTTCTCGGCGCTCTTCCTGGTTTCTTATGTGATCTTTCACGCTACCACTAGCCATACACCATACGGTGGGGAAGGAACCGTGAAAACGATCTACTACTTCATCTTGTTCTCGCACATTGTGTTGTCTGCGGTGATCGTACCTCTTGTACTCTTCGCCTTCACTCATGCCTTGGCAGGAAGAATCGATAAGCACCGCAAAATTGTGAAGTACACTTTCCCTCTTTGGTTATACGTGACCTTGACCGGAGTGATCGTCTACTTTATGATTTCTCCCTTCTATCCATTCTCACCGTTCTAAGTTATCTTTGCTCTATGAAAAGATGGGTCATTCTTATCATCGTGATACTCTTTGTCTCAATTCCGGAATTTTCGGAAGCTCAGTGTGTTATGTGCAAAGCAGTGGCGGAAGATTCTGCAGATTCAGGAGGCATTGGTAAAGGACTAAACTCTGGAATCCTTTATCTGATGGGGATTCCATACCTTTTGATGGTGATTGGCTTTGTCGCTTTTTATCGAAAAAAACCTACCTTGAAAGCGTAAGCATCCTATTTGGGCAACATATTTGTAAGTACTGTCCTACAAATATTTCATTAAAACGCTAACCTTTAAGACGGGAAAGCAGTACAACGGTGTGTTATGAATAAGGTTATCCTCACTCTTACTTTGCTCATGGGAGCGTTAGCTCCAAGCTTACTTCATGCTCAATTTGTTCAAGAACGTAGTATCGAGAACAACGAGCGTTCTATCCAACAACAGCAAATGGAATTGACTGTTTTTGACGCGGATTCACGCGAATCAATGACAGCCGATGTCAATATATACGGACTCAACCCACGCAAAGGGGTCACAATGAAAGCAGTGGAAGACACCACTTTCGAAATCCGTAATTACCGACTCTACACTGTTTCATGTGTCAAGAAAGGATACATGTACTACTCAGAGAAGTTCTGGCCAGAAGAAGTAAAGATCCACAAGCAAGATGTTGCACTTCGTCCCTTGGCTGTTGGTCAAAAGACTGACGTGCGTGACATTACTTTCCTAGGTGATAAGACTGAAATCTACCACAAGAGCAAGCCTGCTCTTGAAGAATTGGTAGAATTCATGAAGATCAATCCAACGATTAAGATTGCTGTGATCGGACACGTTAATGGTCCTGACAACAAGAAAAGTCAGCGTTTCTATTTCAAGGCAAGTGAGTCTCGCGCTGCAGCCGTGCGCGATTACTTGATTAGTCGTGGTATCGAAGAATCTCGTATCACTACTAAGGGAGCTGGAAACACAGAAATGATCTACCCAGACCCAGTTACTGACTGGCAAAATGAGGCTAACCGCCGTATTGAGATCGAGCTCATCGCGATCTGATACGCTAAACGGCAGGCTCTTGCCGTTCGCCCCTGATTAACAATCGTTCATAATAATGCCCACATGCAGGGCATAGGATATGGCTATGTTTGTCATTGAACACAATTGCCATGTCCAAAATTCTAACTCTTTCTCTCGGCCTATTCCTCGCAGTCTCTTTGCAGGCGCAGGAACCGTGGTCTTTGAAGCGTTGTATTGATCACGCCTTCGCGAACAATATCTCAATCAAGCAAAGCGAACTACAGCTTGAACTGAATGCGGTCAACAAGCTTCAAAACTTCGGTACAATGCTACCGTCGTTGAACGCATCTGCGTCTCACGGATACAACTGGGGTCAAACCATTGACCCGTTCACCAACCAGTTCGCCTCTGAACGTATCCGAAGCAATAGCCTTGGATTGAGTACACGGCTCACTATTTTCAATGGTTTCCAGAACCTAAATCGCTACAAGCAAAGCACACAAGATTTTGAAGCGCAGAAACAGAATCTCTTGCGCATGCAGAACGACATCGCTTTGAATGTGGCGAATACCTACCTCAATGTGTTGTTCCAAGAGGAGTTCTTAAAGATTGCACAGAGCAACCTTCAGTCAACGGAACAACAACTTGATCGTATCCAGAAATTGGTTGAAGTAGGTGCCGCTCCTGAAGGCGATCTTCTCGATATCCAAGCGCAATATTCAAGTGATCAAGCAAGTGTCATTACTGCTGAGAATAACCGTAATCTCGCGTACCTCTCGCTGCGCCAGCTAATCTTGGTTCCAAGCGAAGAAGCCGGATCATTCAGCATTGTCGCGCCAGACTTAGGCGACCTTGGCACATTGACTCTCCCTGGATCGGCCGAAACTGCCACAAACATGGCTGTAAACAGTTTCCCTGAAATCAAGAGCGCAGAAGCGTCAGTGGCCAGCGCCCAAACAGGTGTTCAAATTGCCAAAGGTGGTATGTCTCCTAACTTATCAGCGAGCTACTCTTACGGTTCAGGTTACTCAGGAGCAACATCTGTTCCCCAAGGTGAATTGGTGCCTGCTGGAACCATTCCTATTGGATTTGTAGAAGGCAGCGGTGACCTCGTTGTCACTCAAGACTTCACTTACACTGATGGATTCGAAACAAAAGCATTCAATGATCAGATCAGAGACAACGTAAACTCTAGTCTCTTCTTCAGTCTGTCTATTCCAATTTTCAACGGCTTCTCAACGCACGGAAACATGCAACGTGCCCAGATCAACATGGAAACTGCTGAGCTCAACCTTGAGCAAGCAAAGTTGACCTTGACACAAAATGTAGAGTCGGCATATGCAGATGCACTCGCTGCCTTAAATAACTACCGAGCTGCTGAGCTCAGTGTGAGCGCTGCAGAAAAAGCGATGGAATATGCAACAGTTCGTTTCGAAGAAGGAGCTTCTACCATTGTGGAGTTCACTGCTTCTCGCGTGCGTCTAGACAATGCACGTGCAGACCTGATCCGTAACAAATACGACTACCTGTTTAGAGTCAAAGTGGTTGAATTCTACATGGGACAACCTATAACGCTACGCTAATGTCTAAAACAGTCAAAATCATTCTGATCTCTCTTGGGGTGATCATACTTATTGCTGTACTCGCTGCTGTTTTTGGTGGGAAACGCAAAGGAGTAGAAGTCTCAACAGATAACACATCGATTCGTACGATTACTGAAACCGTTTCTGCCAGCGGTAAGATCCAACCAGAAGTGGAGGTGATGATCTCTGCTGAAGTAAGCGGACTGATCCTTGACCTTCCAGTGAAAGAAGGTGATTTGGTTGGTCCTGGTGACCTTTTGGTCGGCATCAACCCTGACATTTACCAATCGGCTTTGGGCCGTGCGCAGGCGGCGGTGAATACCTCTCGCTCTACACTGGCGTCTTCGAAGGCACGCAAGCTTCAATCTGAGGCGCAGTTCCTTGCTGCTGAACGTTCTTTTGAGCGTAGCCAACAACTGTTCGAACAAGGGGCCATTTCTCAAGCAGACTACGACCAAGCACTTTCGAACTTTGAAGTGAGCAAGGCTGAAGTTGAAGCAGCTGAACAGAGTATTAAATCGGCTCAGTTTTCTATCGCTAGCGCGGAAGCGTCATACCGTGAAGCGGCGGATAACCTTAAACGAACAGAACTCAAAGCTCCAATGGGAGGAACAGTGACAGCGTTGACCAAGGAAGTAGGTGAAGCCGTTCTCGGAACCAGCATGATGCAAGGAGAGACGATCATGAAGGTATCTGACCTCAGCAGCATGGAAGTGAATGTAGAAGTCAACGAAAGCGACATTGTTCTCGTCTCTTTGGGTGATACAGCCATCGTTGAAGTTGATGCTTACATCGACGAAGAATTCAAAGGCGTGGTTACTGAGATCAGCAATACTGCATTGAATTCCTTGACTTCATCAGCGCTAAGCATGGATCAAGTAACCAACTTCTCTGTGAAGGTGCGTATTCTTCCATCGAGCTATAAACACTTGATGAAGGAAGGTGAAGAGCACCTCTCGCCTTTCCGTCCGGGCATGTCGGCAACGGTGGAAATCATGACCGATAAAGCAGAAGATGTTCTCGCGATTCCTATCAAAGCGGTGACTACCCGTTCAGATACAGCATCGAACGCGTACAGCCAATACATCAACGGTGGCAATGACGATTCTGACGATGACGAAGACAAGGAAGACCTTACTTGTGTGTTCGTTTTGGAGAACGGCCAATCCATGATTCGTGTGGTTGAGACCGGACTTCAAGACAGTAAGTACATCGAGATCATTAATGGATTAGAAGACGGCGATGTCGTCATCAGCGGACCGTATAAAGAGGTTTCTGAAAACCTTAAGAACGGAAAGCGCGTGAAGGTGAAAGACAGTGATGCAAAAGACGAAGAGTCTGAAGAATGAGTCTAATCCTCAGTATTGAAAGTGCCACCAAGAACTGCTCAGTTGCCCTTTCGGATGAAAGTGGTCTGATCAGCTTGAAAGAGGAACACAGCGAAAAGTACATCCACGCTGAGCGACTGCATGTATTAATCAAAGAGGTTATTGGTAATCGTTCCAAAGACCTTTCCGCGATAGCAATCAGTAAAGGACCAGGATCATATACTGGTTTGCGCATTGGAACCGCTGCCGCCAAAGGATTGTGTTTCGCATTAGATCTACCGTTGATTGCACTTTCAACATTGGAGCATATGGCGGCCCAAGCTCGGGAAGAACATCCGGGGTTTGATCATTACCTCCCTATGATAGACGCACGTCGCATGGAGGTCTACACCGCTACTATTGATTCTGCTGGCAACACGCTACAAGAAGTACAAGCTTTGGAACTTGCAAAAGAGAGTTTCAATCATCTTTCGGGTACGGTGCTGACATTTGGAGATGGAGCAGGCAAATGCGAGGGATTCCTTCAGCACCCGTCTATGGAATTCAATTCTTCATTCCTCCCTTCCGCAAAGGGGATGTCGCTACTAGCCCATTCCGCGCTAGCGAATAAAGAAACTGTAGACCCAGCATACTTTGAACCTTACTATTTGAAAGAATTCGTCGCAGGGAAACCAAAATCGCTGCTTTGATCGTTACTTTGTAGTATGCTTAAGCGATTGTCAATACTCTTTCTTATCGTGCTCGCCCTCAGTGGATCAAGATGCAATGAAGAAAACCAGATCCCGTTCGTTCAGGTAAATTTCCAGATCGACACCAATCTACCTGCCTACATTGACATTACCGCACCCTCAGGATGGGTGTACACTTCAGGCGGGTCGCGCGGCCTCATCATTTATCGCAAAAACCAAGACGAGTTCTTGGTCTTTGATCGCCACAGCACCTACAACATAGACGACGGCTGCCAAGTCACCGTAGACGACGATAACACCCTCATCTCAGATCCTTGCTCCGAATCCCAATGGGTCATCATCGACGGCTCCGTAGCCAATGGCCCTGCAGGAAGAGGACTTCATCAATACAATACGATTTGGTCACCGCCGGTGTTGACTGTTACTAATTAGCCTTTGGCTAATAGGCTTTAGGCTTTAGGCGTTAGTATGGTATGCCGTCTACCGTCCACGGTCCACAGTCTACTAATCCCTATCTTCGTACTTGAAAAAAAGTGCTTTCCACTTTTGTACCATTGAATGAATGTACTATCTTTGCACTCCCTTTGAGAAAAGGCGGTAAAAGAAGAAACGATGAAAAGAACATTCCAACCATCAAAGCGCAAGCGTCGTAACAAGCACGGATTCCGTAGTCGTATGGCTACAGCTAACGGTCGTCGCGTACTTTCTTCACGTCGTAAGAAAGGACGTAAGCGTCTTTCAGTTTCTGATGAGCGCCGTCACAAAGGAATCGAACGTTAATAACGATCCTACGATATTGGAAGCCTCGCATTTGCGGGGCTTTTTTTTTGCTCGGAACGCGGGTTGCGGATTGCGGAACACGGTTCTGGGAGGCGTTAGGCTATAGGCTTTAGGCGTTAGTAGATTCCTCGTCAACCATCAACACTCAACCGTCTACCGTCCACCGTCTACCGTCCACCGTCTACCGTCCACCGAAAACGGTATACTCAGATTAACCAGTACGTTTCCACGAACCACGAACCACGAACCACCATCTCCTAGATAACGTACACCACCCAATGTCCCATCAGCTGAAAACAGCTGAGTTTGTGTTGGATGGATTCTCCTTCTCTATGTACAGTGGCGGTGAGTTCTCGTTGGCCTACCTTGAATGGATCGATACGTAATTGCTCTGCGAAATGGAGACCTTGCCCGTATACCTTGAAGAGGGCTTCTTTGGCAGACCAGAGAATGGTGAGGTAGTCTAGCTCACGATCGCTTCGTTCTGCGGCTTCGAGTTCTTCGGGGTGAGCGAATTTGGTTCGAATGCGGCCGATTTTTTCATCGGGAATCTGAATATCCATACCCGCATGAGTGGGATGAATGAGGGCTCCGGCGATAGGGAGACAGTGGGAGAGGCTCATTTCAGAGCTTTCCAATTTCGGTTTGCCGGTGGGTGCATACTGCACCGATTCCGCGCTAGCGAGACCAATACGCAAAGCCGCACGAGAAGCCAACCACTCTCGTTTCCGCTTTTCATGGTTGAGTTTGACGAATTCAGCCTCGTCAGCGGGAGTGAGTGTACAAGTTCTTTGAAGCTCTTCCAGGGTCTCTTCGAGGTGCCAAAAGGCAATCTGAAAGTCATCACTATGTCTCAAATGGAGCATTAACGGCATAAGCGCAAAGGTAAACTTCAAGTGAACAAAGTACCTAGTTGCTTGTCATGCAGTTGACAACTGATCAGATATTGACCATTTCGTGAGGAACGCTCTCCTTAGAAAATCGTATCTTTGCAGTCAGAATTACAACGTAAATACAAGGTAATCAAATGAGTGTACCCACACAGAATGAAGTCCTTCCATACAAGGTAAAAGATATTACTCTTGCCGATTGGGGACGTAAAGAGATCAAATTAGCAGAGGCAGAGATGCCAGGTTTGATGTCACTTCGTGAAGAATTCGGAGCGTCGAAGCCTCTTGCAGGTTCACGTATTTCCGGGTGTCTTCACATGACGATCCAGACAGCAGTACTTATTGAGACATTGATTGAGCTTGGTGCTGATGTACAGTGGTCTTCTTGTAACATCTTCTCAACTCAAGATCACGCTGCGGCGGCGATCGCTGCTGCTGGTATCCCTGTTTACGCATGGAAAGGCATGACAGAAGAGGAGTACGAGTGGTGTATCGAGCAGACGCTTCATTTTGGAGCTGACCGCAAGCCATTGAACATGATCCTTGATGACGGAGGTGACCTAACAAACGTAGTACTTGATAAGTACCCTGAGTTGGCATCTGACATCAAAGGAATCTCGGAAGAGACGACTACTGGTGTACTTCGTCTGTACGATCGTGTGAAGGCTGGAACATTGCCAATGCCTGCGATTAACGTTAATGACTCAGTAACAAAGTCGAAATTCGATAACAAGTACGGATGTCGAGAATCTTGTGTAGATGCAATCCGTCGTGCGACTGACATCATGATGGCTGGTAAAGTAGCTGTTGTGGCTGGATACGGTGACGTAGGTAAAGGTTCTGCTGAATCTCTACGTAACGCTGGATGTCGTGTGATTGTAACGGAAATCGATCCAATCTGTGCGCTTCAAGCCGCTATGGACGGGTACGAAGTGAAGAAGATGGATGACGCTGTTACAGAAGGTGATATTGTTGTAACTGCAACAGGTAACAAGGACATCCTTGTTGGTCGTCACTTCGAAAACATGAAAGACAAAGCGATCGTTTGTAATATCGGTCACTTCGATAACGAGATCGACGTAGCATGGTTGAACAACAACCACGGTGCTTCTAAAGACACGATCAAGCCACAGGTAGACAAGTACACAATCAACGGGAAGGATTTGATCCTACTTGCTGAAGGACGTCTTGTAAACCTTGGATGTGCAACAGGTCACCCATCATTTGTGATGTCTAACAGCTTCACAAACCAGACCCTGGCACAGATCGAGCTATGGCAGAACCACTCGAACTACGAAAACGATGTATACATTCTTCCGAAGCACCTTGATGAAAAGGTAGCTCGTCTGCACCTTGGTAAAATTGGTGTAGAGCTTGAAACGCTTACAAATGAGCAAGCGAAGTACATCGGAGTAGAAGTAGAAGGGCCATACAAGCCAGAGCACTACCGATACTAAGAAGCCTTTTATAAAGTTGAAAAGCCCTGCGTTAGCGGGGCTTTTTTTTGCATAGGATCGCGGGTTGCGGAACGCGGTTTTCGGGAGGCTTTAGGCGTTAGGCGTTAGTAAGCCCTGTCTACCGTCCACCGTCCACCGTCTACCGTCTACCTTTCAAGGAGGGTGCGATTCCAGCCCGATGTGTTGGCTGCTGCTTCGTACGTAGTCTGTAGGAACTTGTAGAGCATTTCTTCTGGGTTGTTGGAGCGTTGGACGTCTTCGTATTTGAGGAAGAACTCGCCCATATCTTGGCTCCAAAAGGCTTCTTTGGGTTCTACTGGCTGTTCGCCGAAAGACGCATCACTTGGGTAAGCGTAAGCATAGAAAGCCGGCATTGGAGCATCTTTAGAGCCTGGCCAGAAACCTGCGCTGCTGACTTCTTTGGAGTAGGCCTCCTGCATGACCTCAAGTGGCATGTTGGGCATTCCACCTTGATGAAGTGGAGCGTCTGCGCCAGAGAAGCGGGTGACAGCGAGGTCAAATGCTCCCCAGAACAAATGCACAGGGCTGCACTTCCCAATGAACTCACTACGGAAACGATGGAAAACTACGTTGGCCTTGAGCATGGCTTTCCATAGGTTGTTCGCCTGTGCTGGGTCGTAGGTCTTATTGATGGTATTCTCTCTAAACGGAATCGCTGGTTCCATTTCATTCGGCGCACCGTGAATCTCTACCTTAATTCCTGCATTCGCGAGCATCTCGAACACCTTATCATGAAATTCAGCGACTGTCATGGATGTCAACGGCAAGACTTGCGCCTGCTCTCCCGTGCATTCCAAGGATAGCTCGTGCTTCACGAAGTCGAACTCAATTTCAAAGATCTTATCGCCATAAGGGATGCTCTGCGTGGTATAGCCATGTGGAGAAACATACAAGGCTGTGTGCCAAGAGTGGTTCTGCCAAGGCATGGTTCTCAAACGAATCTTCCCCACAATTTGCAGCCATTGGTGCAGCGTTTCGAGGGTATCTTGAAGCTTATCAAATTCGAGAACAGGCCAGTCGTGACCTACGGTAGTAGAAGGAATATCCATGGGTTAATGCCGTTTGTTTCAAGCCAAGTTCGGGCATTTTTCATGGAAAATCTAAAGATACAGGTGTAGGGGTTTTTCGGTGGACGGTGGACGGTGGACGGTGGACGGTGGACGGTGGACGGTGGACGGTGGACGGAAACAACACAAATTGTTAGGGGCACGCATGCGTGCCCCTATCTTAAGCCATACGCCTTAAGCCCTATGCCCAGAGAAAGAAATGACACTGCCATGACACCCCCCGTTAGGTTATCCATGATCTATCTCCGACCTTTGCGTTCTGCAATTGAATTCCCTTGAGCGAGAAGAAAGAAGAAAAGAAAAAGCGTTTGTCGAAAGCGAGCTTGAAGCAGGCGATGCGCATCTTTAAATATGTCAAGCCGTACCGTTGGCAGTTTGCCTTTGGTATTGTCTTGATTTCCTTGTCTGGGGTGTTTACGCTGTTGGTGACTCGCCTTTGGGGACAGCTCGGAGGTGTTGGAGTTCAACAGCCTGAACAAGACGATATCCGCTCTTACTTTGATTTTGAGTTTAACTTCTCTGATCTCGGAAGTTTGGCAGTGATCATCTTTGCGGTTTTGGTGATTCAAGCCATCATGAGTTTTACGCGTGTGATTCTCTTTGCGCGGATTACAGAGAACATGATGTTGGCCTTGCGAAAAGATACCTACCAGAAGATCATTCGCATGCCGATGCAGTACTTTAACGAGCAGAGAGTGGGTGATCTGAACTCACGTATTTCAGCAGATATCACTTCGATTCAAGATGTCTTTACGACTACCCTCGCGGAGTTACTCCGACAGCTCATCGTTATTGTTGGAGGTATTGCTGCGTTGCTCTTCTTCTCTCCTACCCTCACCTTTATCATGTTGAGCACCCTTCCTGTGGTGATCATCATTGCGGTGATTTTCGGACGATTCATTCGTAAGCTGAGCAAGAAGACGCAAGACCAAGTGGCAGAGTCGAATGTGGTGGTGCAAGAAACACTGACGGGTATTGTCAATGTGAAAAGCTTCGCCAATGAGTTATTAGAGGTAACTCGTTACATGGGGAATATCACTGAAATCAAGAAATTCGCCCTGAAAGGGGCATGGTGGAGAGCATCGTTTAGCTCATTCATCATTCTCTTCATCTTCGGAGCCATCTCTTTGGTGATTTTCAAGGGAGCCGACCTGATGGCCACGGGAGAATTGGATAGCGAATACTTCTTCTCCTTCCTACTTATGACCGGACTCGTCGCAGGATCTATCGGTGGTATTGCTGCACAATTCGCTCAACTACAGCGTGGAATTGGAGCCATTGAAAACGTGATGGACATCCTTGAGTTGGATCCTGAGCCAGTCGTAATTGAATCGCCAAACTTCAAGCAGCAGCCGTTGAAAGGAGAAATCGAATTCCAAGGACTGCAGTTCCACTACGACTCGCGCAAAGAGATTCAAGTGATCAATAACTTGAGTTTCCGCGCTAGCGCTGGAGACCATGTGGCAATTGTTGGTCCGTCAGGAGCTGGTAAGTCTACGATTGCTTCGTTGATCTTGCAGTTCTATCTGCCTAAGGCAGGAAAGGTGCAATTCGATGGGATAGACGCCAGTGAATATGACCTGACCGAGCTACGCTCTCAGATGGCCTTTGTACCACAAGAGGTGATCCTATTCGGCGGTAGCATTAAGGAAAACATTGCCTACGGCAACCCAGAAGCAAGCGATGAAGAGATTCACCAAGCAGCAGCCCAGGCGAATGCACTCCAGTTCATTGACCAATTCCCTGACGGTATGGACACCATCGTTGGAGAACGAGGTATTCAACTCTCGGGTGGACAACGTCAACGCATCGCCATTGCCCGTGCCGTGTTGAAGAATCCGACCATCTTGATTCTCGATGAGGCGACAAGTTCGCTTGATAGTGAGTCAGAACGTTTGGTACAAGATGCCCTCGATAAATTGATGAAGGGAAGAACCTCTGTGGTGATCGCTCACCGCCTTTCTACCATCCGCAGTGCTGATAAAATCATTGTCTTGGATGGCGGTAAGAAAGTAGAGGAAGGAAAACACGAAGAACTCATCACCATCGAGAAGGGGGTTTACCGCGGATTGGTTGAACTTCAGAGTCAGCTCGTTTCTTAAGCTATACAGTGTTCAAAATGTAGGGCACTCTCTGACAAAGCCACTGTGCCATTTGTGTACATTTGTCCCAATTCGGCACTATGGCAAAGAAAGCTCTTATTACAGGCGTGACAGGACAAGACGGGGCCTACCTCGCAGAATTCCTGTTGAAGAAAGGATACGAAGTACACGGCGTAAAGCGTCGTTCTTCCTTGTTCAATACTGATCGTGTAGACCACCTCTACCAAGATCAACACGAGAAGAATGTGAACTTCTTCCTTCACTACGGTGACCTCACTGACAGTACCAACCTCATCCGCTTGGTTCAAGAAACTGAACCAGATGAGATCTACAACCTGGCAGCACAGTCACACGTAAAAGTTTCTTTCGAAACACCTGAATACACTGCTAATTCAGATGCTTTGGGTACACTCCGTATCCTTGAAGCGATTCGAATTCTTGGCCTCACCGAAAAAACACGCTTCTACCAAGCCTCAACTTCAGAGTTGTACGGATTGGTGCAAGAAGTACCTCAAAAAGAAAGCACTCCGTTCTACCCACGTTCACCATATGGTGTAGCGAAGTTGTACGGATTCTGGATCACGAAGAACTACCGTGAAGCATACAACATGTACGCATGTAACGGTATCCTCTTCAACCACGAGAGCCCTTTGCGTGGTGAAACCTTCGTTACACGAAAAATCACACGTGCCGCTGCGCGTATCAGCCTTGGTCTACAAGACAAGTTGTACCTAGGTAACCTAGACGCTCAGCGTGACTGGGGACACGCCCGCGACTACATCAAGGGAATGTGGCTCATGCTTCAGCAAGACAAAGCTGACGACTACGTTCTTGCAACCGGTGAAACACACAGCATTCGTTCATTCGCAGAATTGGCCTTCAAAGAAGTCAATATCGAGCTCGAATGGAAAGGCGAAGGAGTGAACGAAAAAGGAATCAATAAGGCAGACGGAAAAGTTCTGATCGAAGTTGACCCTCGTTACTTCCGCCCTACGGAGGTTGACCTCTTGGTAGGTGACCCAACACGTGCGAACGAAGAACTTGGCTGGAAACACGAAGTAACGCTTGAAGAACTCGTTAAAGAAATGATGCAAGCTGACCTTCGCCTGTTTGCGAAAGACAAGCACTTGCTTGACGGTGGATTCAAAGTATTGAACTACAACGAGTAATTAGTCCCAGATCATCAGGGTTTGAACTTGTTCGCCCTGAACTCCCTCAACAAAGAATAGGTATTGCCCTTCACTGAGTCCAGTGAGGTCAAGTTGGTATTGATTGAACCCTGGGTTGATCGCGATCGTTTGACTGCGAATCACTTCACGGCCAGCTAAATCAATCACACGGAATTGCACTTCCTCATACGTAGCTCCAATCACGCGGATGGTGAGCAACTCATCAGCCCTTGCCGGGTTCGGGAAGAGCGGCGTGAGTTCAAACTCTACAGTGAAGCTTCCGCATTGGTTGTTGTCTTCAGGAGTACGTTCACTTGCCAATTCAGAGTAGGCAATGGTTTCTGCGCAATAGTATGGGTACGAAGACGCATTTAATTGCACGGTACTCTGCCAGGTAAAGATTCTGCTTTCGCCAACGTCTAGCGGCTCATTCAACCATTCAACGAGGGTGTTTCCATTACCAGGAGTCAACACACAAGCCACGCTGTCCAACCTAAAGTTTCCGCTATTGACTATGAGCGCACTCACTTGATAGCCGAAGTCCGTAGTTATATGATCTAAGGCCTCCATGCGAAGGTCAAGGATTGGTTCCGTGACGTCGATAATAGCATTGGCGTTCGCACGACAGCCAAAGACATTCGTGGCAGAAAGATTGATCTCGAAGCTTCCTTCTTCATTGTATACGAAGGTCGGTTCGGCCTCTTCACTGATATCACCTGTTCCAAAGTTCCAAACGAATTCAGTTGCTCCTTCGCTCTCATTGATGAAGTCAACCTCGAGAGGAGGTAGACCGATGACAGGATCAAAACTAAAATCAGCTACGGGTAATTCGAAGACAGGGATTTGTTTGGTGATCTCATCACTGCACCCTTGAATTGTGGTCACAAACAAGGTAACTTCTTGGAAGCCGAGTGATTCAAAGGTGGGTGAGATGGTCTCCCCTTCAAAACTTCCGAGTCCGTCAATTTCCCACTCCCAAGTATCAATATCATCGAAGGATACAGAGGTATCTACAATCAAATATGGTTCACCGATACAGGCATTCCCCACTGGAAAGTCTGCTTCAGGTAATGACAGTACTTGCGTCGTTAAAGCATTGTCTCCACGGCATCCGTTTTCGGCGATCACCTCAGCGCTTACTACGTAACCTCCCGGTTGAGTGTAGAAGTGCTGCGGACTATCCTGGCTTGAAGTAGCACCGTCGCCAAAGAGCCAATCATAGCTTGCGATGTTTCCGGCTCCTCCTTGGATATCGAGCTCAAAGGCACTGAGTTCTCCAAAACATACTGGTTCATTGATGATTGTAATCTCAGGAGAAGGTAGTACGTTGATGACTTGTTCAAGTGACAACGAACACCCATTTGTAGCGTCGACTGTCAGCGAAACAGTAGAAAAACCTGCCTCTTGTGTCTCAAATGATACGATGTCCCCTTCGGCGCTAGCCCCTTCAAAGACCCAATCAATTGAACTAATCAGACCTTCTTCCACCGTAGGATTCGTGGAGAACAGAATCTCACTATTGGCACATGCTTGTCCCACTCCAATAGTAGCCTCAGGTTGTGCATTCACATTCAGCTCCACACTCACCTCAGCCGTACAACCGGTTTCAACGGTGACCAAAACACTCACTTCAGCAAACCCGAAGAAGTCAGGAGTCCATTCTACAATTTGTCCGCTACCCGTTTCCGCGTTAGCGAAATTCCATTCAAATGAAGTAATAAAGCCGTCAGCCGAAGCCGAGGCTTGGAAGGTATTTGCTACGTTTTGGCAAGTGAACGGTGGTTGCAAAATGACCACCTCCGGACTCTGCCCAACAATCTCGATCATGATGGTATCAAAGACCTGGCAGCCGTTCGTATTCTCAGCTTCAACAAAGTATTCACCGGTCTCTAGAATCTCCAATTGCTCATCTTCCACACTCTCCATCCAGAGGTAGGAAGTGATTTCAGCGCCGGCAGGATCCAGTGAAATAAAGTTCCCAGAACAGAGTTCAACATCTGGACCGAGCGTGGCTTCTAAAGGAAAGCTGTCTACTTGAATAACCAACACGGGCGTCTCAAGTACGCACAAGTTGTTGTCGGTAATGGTTGCAAAGAACTCACCTCCTTCGTGGAACCAGCGATTGGCTCCCGGTTCACCATCATTCCATTCGATGGTATAGAGTTCTTCATCTAGCTCAAGGTTCCACTGCAGGCTGTCGCCGAAACAGATCAGTCCTTGTTCCTGCTGAATCGTATTCCCAGGATAAGTCACTTCGATGCTATCTACTTGAATTCGTCCGAAGGCATCGAGTGCTTCGCAAACGTAGATTCCAGAGTTATTGACGTCGATTGTAGGTCCTGTGTCACCTGTGTTCCAATCATAGCTCAAGAAACCTGGAGTGGCACTCAAGGTAGTAGGACAAAACCCTTCCGCGATAGCGATGTCATCACCCAAATTGAGCGAAACGGAATAATGATCGGCTAGGAAATTCTCTACCGCTTCCACTTGTTCGGCAGTCAATTCAGTAGAAAAGACAAGGAGCTCAGCGACCTCCCCTTTCCAGAAGTTGTTGGTATTTCGATCTTGACCTAATTGGTCAGTAACCACGTCGCCCGTGGTCGTCAAACTCACAATTTGATACCCATCTGGTAGTGGATCCACATCACCATCAATGGCTTCAAATCCCACTCGAGTCACTCCATCACGAACCGCTTCATCAGCGAAAGTTGGGTGCCATACCTCTTGGTTCTCTCCCCTGAAAAACGGGAAGGAAGAGCTATGCCCCAGCAGCGGACGAGCTCCTGTGGCGTCATCGTCTTCCTTAAGCACCCAAAAGATGCTACGTGCATTGGGCACCTCATCAAACACCAAGCGATTATTGATCCCATTAAAGTAGACCGTGCGATGTCCGGCCAACTGATCTTCGAGTACTACCGGGCGGAAATTATTGATGTTTTGGGAAAGGTCTCGAGCATTCTCAGACAGGTCGTACCAAGTGATTACTCGGTCGATGTTCAGCTCCATCGAGCTATCAGCTCGAACCCACAATTCGAGTCCCTCCAATTCAAGAGGCAACTGCGCAAGGAGGTACAGAGGCAGCGAGAGGATAAGGGTGAGTATCGCTTTTCGCATGGTTGAAAGTTACAAAAGCCCATCGTAGCGTATTGCTAGCCACCAGTGAAATACTATCTTCTCACCGTTGATAGACCTAAGAAGGTGAACGAGAAGATCAGAACAATGTTACAAAGCCTGCGTTCGCGGAATTCATTCCTGCAGAACGTTGCCTTCATGAGCATGTCAAGCTTGTGGAACATGGGGATTCAGATCATCTTCTTTCCCATCCTCGCAAGAATCTACGATCCAGAGGCTTACGGAACCTTTAGCGTCATCAACTCTGCGGTCATGATTACCGGAACTGTTTTGACTTTGGGGTACACACGTGCCATCGTTCTGGCAAAAGAAGAAAACATGCTGCAAGCCTTACTGCGTCTGTGTCTACGCAGCTTGGTCTGGACTAGCGTGGTGCTTTTTCTCATTACCGTTGCCTTTGGAGATCTCTTCCTTGAGTTGATGAATGCGACTTACGCAGGCTATTGGGTGTACTCTATTCCGGTACTGGCTATCCTGCTGGCCTTGGATCAAATCGGGGTTCAATGGAGTATTCGTGAGAAACTCTTCAAGAAAGTTTCATTGGTAGAGATTCCGCTGGCTCTCGGTTCAAAGCTGTTTAACGTGGGTTACGGAAAATTTATCAGTGCGCAAGCTGACGGGCTTATCTTGACCAGCGCCATTATGTATGGTGGTCGATTTTTGCTCTTCGTAACGGGGTTAATTGACAATGGATGGAAGCGCATGACACATGCCATCAGTCAAGAGTCTTTGCAGGCAGCCAAAGAGAAATTTGCCAATTATCCACGCTACATCTTAACCAGTGGTCTATTGAACACGGCTTCCAGCTATGTTCCCGTGCTACTCCTTCCCGCCATGACGGGCAATACGAGTTATGCCGGCTTCTTCACCTACGCCTTGATTGTGCTTGATCTTCCGGTGCGTTTGCTGAGTAGCGGAATCGCTTCCGTGTTTCTTCAACGTAGCACAGAACTATGGCCTGATCAGCCGGAGGCATTGCAAGAACGCACGCTAAAACTCTACTACCGATTGTTATTAATCGCAGCTGGTGTCGTTGTGGTTATTGGAGGTGCTGGTGAAGAGATTTACGCCATCGTCTTCTCTGAACAGTGGGCTGAGGCTGGCGCTGCAGCGTCGTTCTTGGTCCTTTCTTATTTCTTCCGCTACGCGGGAATGCCACTCTCAAGTTTATTCTTGACAACGGCCAAAGAGCGCGAGCTATTCATTTTCCAAGCCTTATTATTCCTCTCGCGTTTGCTCGGAATTGCGATTCCTGCGTACCTCGGGTGGGCATTCCTGGATATCATCTTCTTTTACAGTGTACTTACAGCTGCCGTCACCTTCATCTTTGGCTTGTGGCCATTGAAGCTCACTGGCCTCTCATTATGGAAGCCCGCATTCATTACGCTAGCTCTGTTCATCGCATCTTGTGCACTTGCCTTCGGGATTCAGTTCATCCTCTCTCCTTGATTATCTTCGCTCCGTGCGATTGCTTTTGCTCTCATATCACTTTCCTCCCTTGAATGTCACGGCCAGTCAACGTGCTTTGGCGTGGGCAAGGTTTCTTCCTAAACACGGCATTGATGTTTCGGTGGTAACCTATGATTGGGAGGGCGTTTCTGATGATGAGGGTTATGAAGTTTTTCGCCTACCGGCGGAAACGATCAAAACTCCTGGGGAACTTCCAGCCGTATATCGCATCCCAGGAATTCGATCATTGGCCACCTTGTGGTCGTACCTCAAAGGAAGGCCTGAGTATCAATTGAAGGCCGACGAAAATCGCATGTGGGATTTCCTTTGCGATCACTTGAAAACCCATTCATACGATTTGGTGTTAGGGGTGTTCAGTCCGCACTTTCATATTCACCATGCTCATCGTATTGAAAAGACTTTTGGGATACCCTTCGTGATTGATTTCCGTGACCTGCTCAACAACCGTTACCTGGTCGACAACGATCACATTACCCCCTTTAGTAAAAAGGTCCTCGACAACATCACGTTGAGGTATTGGAAGCGATGGATGAAGAACGCCGCATCATGGACTACCGTTTCACAACCCTTGGCTGACGTGTTGACTTCTTGGTTTGGTAGCGAAGGTAAGGTGATACACAATGGTTTTTCGCCATTGGCGGAACGTCCCGCTCCGCGTGTCTTCGATCGATTCACAGTTATGCATTGTGGTACTATGTATCACACGCAACGGTTAGATGTTTTCTTAAAAGGCTTTGAGCGTTTCATATCTGAATTCCCAGAGACAGATCTTGTATTTTGGGGAAGCACGATTCACATCGACAAACACGTCAAAGAATCCATCGCTGAATACGCACCGAAGGTTACATTTCAAAGTATCCCGCGTGGTCCAAGAGAAGAAGCGTTTGCTGCACAACAGGGCGCCGATGTTTTGCTTTTCCCTGCGCACTATGGAATGAAAGGAGTTTACTCCAGCAAGATTTTCGAATACCTCGCTTCCGAAAGTGAAATTCTACTCACTCCTAATGACCACGATGTGCTTGAAGAACTCTTGAATCAACATCCTGGGTGCACGGTAGCTGATACTCCTGAAGACGTTTATCAAGCGCTGAAAGCAAGCTATGAAAGACGCGGTCAAAAACACGAACGCAATATTGATCAATGGATGCGTTCTTCTCAAGCCGCAGAAATGGCGGCTTTCCTAAAGTCTATTGTTGATTAATCGGCGGCGATTCTCACTTCACCATTAGAGTGCAGCAAGCAAGAGATCCAAACGCTTGTAAGGGAGGTTGAATGCCTCTCCAATGATCTCATTTACCAATGACCCATTGAACAGGTAAACTCCATCTCGCAATCCAGGGTGACGTTTGATCGCTGAAGTCCAACCGCCATCACTCCCAACATTCACAAGAATTGGTGCGAAGATGTTGCTCAAGGCAGAACTAGCCGTTCGGCTTACTCGACTCGCAACGTTCGGTACACAATAGTGAACTACTCCGTACTCCTTAAAGGTTGGCGTATCATGATTGGTCACGCGGCTCGTTTCGAAGCATCCTCCTTGATCAATCGAGATGTCAACGATTACAGAACCGTATTTCATTTGGCTCACCATATTCTCCGTCACAACACATGGAGTGCGACCGAATGGTGCGCGCAAAGCTCCAATCGCTACATCAGCTTTCGATAGTGCTTCTTCCAACACAGAAGGCTGGATCGTAGAGGTCCATAAACGCTGACCGAGGTCATTCTGAATACGACGGAGTTTGTACATGCTATTATCGAACAGCTTCACGCTTGCTCCCAAACCAATGGCTGCTCTGGCCGCAAATTCTCCGACGGTTCCAGCTCCAAGAATCACTACCTCCGTTGGACGAACCCCAGAGATTCCTCCGAACATAAGTCCTTGCCCTTGGTTCACATTGGAGAGGTGTTCTGCCGCAATCAATACCGAAGTATTTCCTGCGATTTCACCCATCGAACGCACCACTGGGAAAATCCCTGTTTCATCGCGCACATAATCCCAAGCAATGGCCGTGATTTTCTTGCTAATCAACATCTTCAAAGAATCCACAGGCTGCACCGTCAGCTGAAGGGCTGATAGCAATGTCTGTTTTCCAGGCATCATTTTCACCTCTTCCAATGACGGAGGAGCTACTTTCAGAATGATGTTGCTTTGGAATACTTCTTTGGTATCGTAGACAATCTTCGCTCCAGCTTCAGAATAATCCTTGTCTTGGAACGAAGCGTCACGTCCGGCATTGGTTTCAACGATCACTTCATGACCATGAGCAGTAAGCATCGCTACTGCTTCTGGCACAAGAGCCACTCGTTTTTCCTGGAAAGAAGTTTCTTTCGGAATTCCGATGGTTAGCCGCTGATGGCGTTTTCCAACCTCCAACATTTCCTCCTGTGGAAGGAGGGCAGCTTCTTGGGCAAGTGCCCTGATCGCATCTTTTTTTGAATCCATCGACCGGGATGTTAAGCTTAGTTCTCGAAGATACGGAATTGGGAGGCTTGTTTAGCTCTCAAAACTCTGCGAAGGATCAACTATTGATTCTTGGTAAATGTGATGGAGCGCGTCCCTTCTTGGTCTTCAATTGATATCACATAGTGGGTTTCGGGAAGGTATGACCCCAATCGATCAGCCCATTCAATGAAACAACGAGCGCCTTGATCGAAGTACTCTTCGATTCCAAAATCAAGGGCTTCTTCCGGATCTTCGAGTCGGTACAAATCAAAATGGAAGATCAAATCATCATCTGACGTTCGGTATTCATTGACCAATGAAAATGTCGGACTACTCACCTTGTCTTCTACTCCAAGTGCCGCACACAATTGAGTAATCAAGGTAGTTTTTCCCGCACCCATTTCGCCTTCTACCACGATGATTCCATCGTCGGGTAACAAGTCAATCAACTGCTTCGCCACTTCCTCCATGGCTGGCAGATCAGGTGCGCGAAAGTTCATCTTACTTCGTAGACAATGAGATAAATGGAATCAACATCTCTTCCATGGATACCCCTCCGTGCTGGAAAGTATGGCGATAGTACTTCACGAAGTGATTGTAGTTGTTCGGGTAAACAAAGAAATCATCCTTCGTCGCGAAGACATAGTGAGTTGATACATTGTATTTCGGCAAGAAGACATCGTCTGGATCACGTACCTCGTAAACTTCTTTCTCGTTGTAGTTGAGGTTTCGCCCTGCCTTGTAACGAAGATTCGTATTGGTGTTGCGATCTCCCACAATCTTCACTGGGTCTTCTACTCGTACCGTTCCGTGATCGGTTGTAATGATGAAGTGACCACCCATTTCGGCTGCCTTCTGCATCATTTCAATCAACGGACTATGATCGAACCATGACTGCGTCAGTGATCGGTAAGCTGGTGAATCATCAGCAAGCTCCTTAATCACCTCCATCTCAGTGCGGGCATGCGAAAGCATATCTACGAAGTTGTAGACGATCACATTTAGCTTGTTGTCCTTCAGCTCGAAGAATGAGTCGGCCAATCGCTTCCCGGCGTTCAAGTTGGTGATCTTGTTGTAGCTCCATGAGATATCCATTCCCATGCGCTTCAGGTTGCTCGCCAAAAAGTCTGCTTCGTGATTGTTCTTCCCGCCTTCATCGTTTTCTGTCTTCCACATGTCAGGGAAACGACGTGCAATTTCAGAAGGCATCAAGCCCGCGAAAATCGCGTTACGAGCATAATGCGTAGCTGTAGGCAAGATCGAATAGAACATCTCTTCATCCTCCACGCGAAGGAATTCGCTGATGCGCGGTTGAAGAGTCTTCCACTGATCGTAACGAAGGTTGTCGATCAAGAAGAGGAAAACAGGCTTGTCACCCGTAGACTCGATGATCGGCTTCACCTTATTCTGAAAGAGGTTGTGCGACATCACCGGAGCTTCTTCAATTCCGTTGAGCCAATCCTCATAATTCTCTTTGATAAAGCGAACGAATTGGTTGTTCGCATCGATCTGTTGCATGCGGAAAACCTCACTCATACCCTTGTCTTGTGAATCTTCTAATTCCAGATCCCAGTAAACAAGTTTCTTGTAGAGTTCAGTCCAATCATGATAGTCTAATCGATCGTTCAACTGCATTCCAATCTGCTGGAACTGTCGTTGATATCCAGAAGTAGTGCGCTCACTCACCAAGCGATTCTTATCTAGATTCTTTTTGATTGAAAGAAGAATCTGATTTGGATTCACCGGCTTGATCAGGTAGTCAGAAATCTTGGAACCAATGGCCTCTTCCATGATGTGCTCCTCTTCACTTTTGGTGATCATAATGATCGGAAGTGTCGCATCATTTTCCTTCATCTTCTGAAGGGTCTCCAAGCCACTCAATCCAGGCATGTTCTCATCGAGGAACACGATATCGAAGTGTTGTTCCTCGGCCAACTCTACTGCCTCGGCACCATTGTTCACGGCAACGACCTCGTAGCCTTTTTGTTCAAGAAAGAGAACGTGGGGTTTTAGCAGGTCGATCTCGTCATCTGCCCAAAGGATCCGTACTTGTGACATGTAGTGTAGCTTCTGAATTTATGCCAGACACCTTCTTACCGCGGTGCTTTGGCTATATTTGGAGCGGCGATTTCGCCACTACCACAAAGAAACGCAAAGTAGCGCAGTTTCGTGCCCTGCGCAGTGAGATTCAAGAACACATGAACAAACGTAAGATCCTGAACGACCCGGTCTATGGCTTTATCACTTTGCGCTACGAACGTCTCTTAGATCTCATTGACCATCCTTACTTCCAACGCTTACGTCGAATTTCTCAATTGGGCTTATCTCACTTGGTGTATCCGGGAGCGACGCACAACCGTTTTCATCATGCCATTGGTGCCATGCATTTGATGCAAGGAGCCATAGAAGAGATCCGTCAAAAAGGACACGAAATCACGGAGGAAGAAGCAAAGGCGGTCTGCACTGCTATTTTGTTGCACGACATTGGCCATGGTCCGTTCTCGCATGCACTAGAGCACACCTTGGTGAAGGGGATTAGCCACGAAGACATCTCAGTCTTCATCATGAACTACCTCAACGAAGAGTTGAATGGTGAGCTCGATATGACGATTGAGATCTTCAACAATCACTATCCAAAGCACTTCCTACACCAGCTTGTATCTAGTCAGCTCGACATGGATCGACTTGACTACTTGCGCCGTGACAGTTTCTACTCGGGAGTCACTGAAGGACAAGTAGGATCAGACCGCATTATTAAGATGTTGAATGTGGTGGATGATCAATTGGTGGTAGAAGAGAAAGGAATCTATTCAATTGAGAAGTTCATCGTTGCCCGTCGCCTGATGTACTGGCAGGTTTACCTTCACAAGACAGTACTTTCTGCTGAGTTCATGCTGGTGAATATTCTAAAACGAGCGAAAGAACTAAGCCGAGAAGGAGTAGAACTCTTTGCTTCACCGGCGTTAATGACTTTCCTCAACAACGACTTTACTCGAGAAGAATTCTTGAGTAATCCAGATGTATTGAGCACCTTCTGTCGTTTAGATGATTACGATATTTTGAGCTCCATCAAAGTATGGCAAGATCACGAAGACACTGTACTAGCTGAGCTTTGTAAGCGCCTGTCATCACGTGAGCTATTCAAGATTGATCTTCGAAAAGAAGAGTTCTCAGAGGCTGAAGTTCATGAGAAGATTGAGCGCATCAAGAATACCTTCAACTTGAACGACCACGAAGCTTCATACTTCTTGATTCAGGAGTCTATCGACAACCGTGCGTACAGTTCCGCCGCTAACGAGATCAAGATCTTGTTCAAGGATGGCACCACAAAAGATGTAGCCGAAGCAAGTGACCACTTGAACCTGTCAACATTAAGCCAACCGGTACTCAAGCATTTCATAGCCTTTCCGAGTGAGGTAAGATGATCAGAGGGTGATCTCTTCGTCTTTACTATCGTAGAAATGATGCTCCAGGAATTGGAGTGATGAATTCGCTTCAAGCGCAATCTTCATCTTGTACTGCTTACGCCACTTCTTGATGGTGCTATTCCAGAGTCCTTTCGTCAGGTAAGCCTCCACCATTGGGTGCACTACCAAACGAACATTGGTCATCTTCTTATCCTCACGCAGGTAGCGCAAGTTATTTTCGATGGTATCTGTGAATAGGATCGGAGCTTCCACTACTCCCTTACCTCCACAAGAAGGACATTTCTCAGCCGTAGTAATATCAGTTACCTCGCGAACACGCTGGCGAGTGATTTCTACCACTCCGAAACGACTTGGAGGAAGAATGTTGTGCTTCGCCTTGTCGGTTGACATGGCTTTTTTCAGCTCTTCGAATAGTTTCTTCTGGTTCGCACGGTCACCCATATCGATGAAGTCGATACAAATGATTCCACCCATATCACGAAGGCGCAAGATGCGAGCAATTTCGCGTGCACATTCGAGGTTGGTCTGGAGTGCGTTTTCCTCTTGATTCTTGACACCGCCTTTACGTCCACCACTGTTCACGTCAATCACGTGCATGGCCTCCGTATGCTCGATAATCAAGTACGCACCGCTCTTTAGATTTACCTGCTTCCCGAAGGTTGCTTTGATCTGTTTGTGGATGTGGAAGGTATCAAAGAGGTCTTTTCCTTTCGACAGCTTCACCACCCCTTCTTTATCAGGAGCAATGGAGCGAAGGAAATCTTTCACCTCATTCGCAATGCCTTCGTCGTTGACGTGAATAGCAGAGAAATTCGGTGTCAGAATATCGCGCAACAGCGCGTTGGTTTTACCAATCTCACCTAAGACACGGTGAGGTGGTTTCTTGTTCTTCTTGAGGTTGTCATACAGCTGCTCCCAACGCTTTACTTGCTCAGACAAGTCAGCGTGCAGTTCAGCCGCTCCCTTATTTTCGGCAACCGTACGTACGATCACACCGAAGTTAGGCGGCTTGATACTCTGCATCAGACGACGAAGACGCGTACGTTCTTCTTCGTTCTGGATACGTTGTGAAAGGGAGATTTTTGTAGAAAAAGGCACGAGCACAATGAAGCGACCCGGCAACGTTACTTCCGTTGTCAGGCGCGGACCTTTGGCTGAAATAGGCTCTTTTGCGACTTGCACCAGCACTTGCTGGCTGCTCGACAGCTGATCTTTGATCTTACCCCCCTTATCAATGTCAGGCAACTTTCGGAAGTCTGCCAGACTAGAGGACTGCTGTTTTCCCGTCATAACGCGCCTCGCGTACAATTTCATCGAGGCAAACTGCGGACCTAGATCGAGGTAATGCAAAAACGCATCTCTCTCGTATCCAACATCCACAAATGCTGCATTAAGGCTCGGCAATACTTTGCGAACCTTACCTACGTATAGGTCTCCTACAGCATATTCTTGGTTGACATGCTCTTTGTGCAATTCAACCAGCGTCCGGTCATGAAGCAAGGCTATTTCAGTGCCTTCTTTCGTAGAATTTATGACCAGTTCTACATTCACATGCTGCGCATTAAACGTTACTTCATTAGAACAATAAGAAAAAGAAAGTTGCGGGTGCTAAATAGCACCCGAACAGATTACTTCTTCTTCTTGTGTCTGTTCTTACGAAGCCTCTTCTTGCGCTTGTGCGTCGACATCTTATGACGCTTTCTTTTCTTTCCGCTTGGCATAGCTTATCGGTTTATTTCTTCTTTCAAATTTGTTATAAAGTCGTTCACGCGATTCGTCACCACAGTATCGGGTGCGAAAGGCAGGTAACTTTCGTAGTAGAACAAAGCGCTGTCTGGCATTTGTAGCTCTTCGTAGCATCGCGCCATGAAGAACATGCCATTCACATAAGCTGAATCTCTCACCACTGCTTGTTCCAGCTCAGGAATCGCAGATCGATAGTCTTCCTTGTCGATGTGCATCATTCCCAATTGCCAAAATGGCTCTGGGTTGAGTGGGTCAAGTTGCTTCACTTTATTGAAGCGACTCACTGCTTTGTCGGTTTGCCCAGACTGCAAGCTGAAGAAGCCCAACCAAAGGTGTGCATCGGCATACGTAGAATCTTCTTCTAGCAGTGCTCTGATGCGCATAATCCCTTCCATAGGGTTTCCCCCATTTTGGACTTGCTCCACGGCTGCCATGAGTTCAATCTCAGCTGCCGATGCAGGCTTTTGTTCACCTACTTCCTCGACCACCGATTCCGGTTGGCGAGGCATTACCATAAAAAGAACGATCAGGGCTATTGCGCCTAGTACAACTGCAAGTTTGGCGGTCTTACCGCTCATTACTTAACAGAGACCTTGTTCTTCACCCCGTCTACGAATGTTTTCGCAGGCTTGAATGAAGGAATATTATGTGCTGGAATAACGATCGTTGTGTTCTTCAAGATGTTACGTCCAGTCTTCTTAGCGCGTGTTTTGATCACAAAGCTTCCGAATCCGCGTAGGTACACATTTTCACCTTTTTCCAATGACCCCTTTACAGTTGCCATAAATGCTTCGATGGTAGTCTGCACGTCAGCTTTCTCAATTCCAGTCTTGTCTGCGATCTCGTTCACGATATCCGCCTTCGTCATAATTTCTTCTATTTGTGGTTCTCAAAAAACGGAGCGCAAAGATAGTCCTATTTCATTGAAAACTAAAATAGTGCTCCGTCATTTTTAACAATTAACAATCCCTTGTGTTACAAGCAGATGGAAGTATTAGCGGAAAAGATCCTCGAATGGTACCAGCAAAATAAGCGTCAGCTACCTTGGCGCGAAGACGCTAACCCCTTCAAGATCTGGCTTTCAGAGATTATTCTTCAGCAGACTCGGGTGGATCAAGGGACGGCCTATTACCTGAAATTTACTGACCGTTTTTCTACCGTTCATGACCTCGCTAGCGCGGAAGAAGAAGAGGTTTTAAAGCTCTGGCAAGGACTAGGCTACTATTCTCGTGCGCGCAACCTGCTTTTTGCTGCCAAACAAGTGGTAAATGAGCATGATGGTGTTTTTCCCGCTAGCGCGGAAGGGTTACGCAGCTTAAAGGGAATTGGTCCGTACACCGCAGCAGCCATTGCTTCCATCGCTTACAATGAAGCCATCCCTGTTGTCGATGGAAATGTACTTCGCGTGATTTCGCGATTGATTGGCATGGAAGACGCGATCAATTCCGCCAAAGGCGAGAAAAAAGTACGCGAAACCATGACCAAGATCTTACCTAACTCCCACCCTGGCGACTTCAACCAAAGCGTCATGGAACTCGGTGCCTTGGTATGCAAACCCCAAAACCCGCTTTGTAGCAGCTGTCCGTGGCAAGATGATTGCCAGGCGAATAAAGACCAAAGCTTCGACCGCATTCCGTTCAAAGAGAAGAAAACGAAAACCAAAGCAGTACACACCTATTATATAGTACTTAAACATCGAGATGAACTGTTAGTGAGAAAACGGCCAGCGAAGGGTATTTGGGCCAACATGTATGACTTTCCGAGTATCGAACATCCGAAAGCCATCACTGAAGAAGAAGCCATCACCCAACTACAAACGGCTTTGGGGAAAAGCTTCAACGTAGCCCACATTTCAGAGAGCTTTAAGCACATCCTCTCCCATCGGAAGATTCAAGCGCGTTTCATCATTGCTTCAACAGATCAAAAAATTGAGCCCAAGAATGATGAATCTTGGGTAGCGAAAGGTGCCTTTGACAACTTGCCAATTCCTCGCTTGATAGACAAAGCACAAGACCTCTTCTGGACCCCCTAGAAGAGTTTTCCACGGGGGCATAAACTGCCTTATATATTGCTACCTTTGTTCTATGGCAGGTATAAACAAAGTAATCCTCTTAGGGAATCTCGGAAAAGACCCTGAGCTCAGACATACACAAAGTGGAGTAGCAGTATGCTCATTCCCAATCGCAACTTCAGAAACATACACTGATCGCAACTCTGGCGAGAAGCGTACCCAAACAGAATGGCACAATGTTGTGCTGTGGCGTCGTTTGGCTGAAACTGCAGAAAAATACCTACACAAAGGTTCTCAGGTGTACATCGAAGGAAAGATTCGCACACGTTCTTGGGAAGATGAAAGCGGACAGAAGCGTTACACTACCGAAGTAGTTGGTGACGTTATGCAGTTGCTTGGCCGTCCTGAAGGACAAGACAACCGCCAGGCGCAGGCGCCACATCCAGCGCAAGCGGCTCAGCCAGCTCAAGCAGCACAGACAACGCAAGTTGGTCAAATGGACGAAGGGGCAGACGACCTCCCGTTCTGATGTTGAACGAATCTTTAGAGTTTGGAACCTCCGAGTGAACTTCTCTTCATATTCTCTTCCTTATTAAGCACTGCATTTATTGTGCCCACGCTTGTCATGCTTTTGCTACTGGTGTGTAGTGCCTTGGTATCTGGTTCAGAAGTCGCCTTCTTTTCCATCGGCCCAAGTGAACTGGCTTCTCTAAGAGAAGAAGAGTCGACCTCCTCTGAACGTATTTTGAATTTGATTGAAGCCCCAGACATTGAAACGGGGCCTCGCAACTTGTTGGCCACCATTCTTGTGCTCAACAACTTCATCAACATCCTGATCATTCTCCTATCTACTGTGGTGATGGGGCAAATTTTTCCTCCAGGTAGCTTAAGCGCTATCGCGGAAATCTTGATCAACGTAGCAGGAATTACCTTTCTGATTGTCCTCTTCGGTGAGGTCATTCCAAAGGTTTATGCGACCAACTATAACCTGCAGCTCGCTCGTTTCATGGCTATGCCATTGCAAGTGAGCGAACGTATCTTCTTCCCTTTCTGGCGACCGCTGGTTTGGATGGGTAGCGCCATTCAAAATCGTTTTCCGAACAATTCTACTGCCTCTGTTTCTGTAGAAGAACTGGAACACGCCTTGGAACTAACTGACACCGAAGGACGGAGTGAAGAAGAAAAGAAGATTCTCGAAGGAATCGTCAGTTTTGGCTCGAAAGATGTGAAACAAATAATGACGCCACGAACCGATGTCACTGGCTTCAACATTAATACCAACTGGGCTGACTTATTCAATGATGTGATTGACAGCGGACACTCCCGTATTCCGGTATATAAAGACAGTATTGACGAGATCGCTGGCATCCTGTACGTGAAAGACCTTCTCCCTCATTTTGAGAAAGAGCCAGAAAACTGGAATGTGTTGCTTCGCAGTCCATTCTTCGTTCCAGAGAATAAGAAGATTGATGATCTGTTGCGCGAATTCCAAGAGAAGAAGATTCACCTGGCTGTAGTCGTTGACGAATACGGAGGAACCTCTGGAATCGTGACCTTAGAAGACGTCATCGAGGAAATCGTTGGTGAGATTACCGATGAGTTTGATGAAGAAGACATCAACTACTCAAAGCTCGATGAAAATAATTACATCTTCGAAGGAAAGACAGCCCTGATAGACATTTATCGATTGCTCGACATCGATGGTGACCCGTTTGAGGCGGCCAAAGGCGATAGCGATACCCTTGCCGGTTTCGTAATTGAGCAGGCTGGTAAAATACCTTTGAAAGGTGAGCGTTTTGAGTTTGATTGTCTCCAATTCACCGTTGATGCATCAGATAGAAGAAAAGTAAAGCGCGTGAAGGTGACCAAAGTTGAACTCCCTGATGAAGAATAACATCCTCATTCTTTGCTTGCTCGCATTGATCGCCACCTTGACTTCTTGCGAAGAGAACTATACGCCTCGTCCACGTGGGTATTTCCGTATTGACTTCCCCGAGAAAACGTATGACGTATATACTACGCGTTGTCCGTTAACGACAGAGATACCTGTTTACAGCAAGGTCGAGATCTTAGATGCAGGTAACGACACCTGCTGGTTCAACATCGTGATGCCGCGCTATAATGCCCGCTTGTATTGCACCTACCTGACGGTAGACCAAGACATCCATTTGATGATTGACGATGCCTACAAGTTTGCATTCAAGCATGAGATGAAGGCTGAAGCCATCGCTCGAACAGAACTACATGTTGATTCAACACGTGTTCACGGGATGGTGTATGACCTCCAAGGAGATGTCGCATCACCGGTACAGTTCTATGTTACCGATAGCACCAACCACTTCCTGCGTGGCTCACTCTATTTTGACCATGCTCCCAATGCCGATTCATTGGCACCAGTGGTTGACTTCATACGCCGCGACATCACGCACATGATGGAAACCGTCAAATGGCAGTGATATGAATCTGGTGATCGACCACGGCAATACACGCGTCAAACTCGCCTTCTTCGACGAATCCAATTCCCTTGTGGACCTTATGGAAATCAGTAATGAGGCGAATCTATCTATTGAAACAGTAGAAGAAAGCTACTCGCTGGATGACATCGAGCACGTTTTCTATGCTGCTTCAGGACATTTTAACGAAGCTTTTATCAATGAATTGAAGGCTGAGTGTAACGTCTTGGTCTTTGACGCCGTCACACCATTGCCGATCGAAGTGCATTATGACTCACGCGCTACTGTTGGAAGCGATCGCCTCGCGAATGTGGTGATGGCAGCAGTGGCTAGCGAAGGAAATGCTTTGGTGGTAGACATGGGTACATGCGTGACTTACGACATCTTACATGAGAACACCTTCATTGGAGGTGCAATTTCTCCGGGATTGTTGATGAGAACCAAGGCAATGAACCAAATGACCGCCCGTTTACCAGAGGTTGACATTCCAGAAGAGGTTGCTTTGATCGGTGACTCCACCCAAAAAGCGTTGCAAAGTGGCACGCTGAACGGTTGGATTCAAGAGATTAACGCAATGACTCAAGCTTATGAAGATGAATTGGGCCCTTTATTCAAGGTATTTACAGGTGGTGATGTTGTTCATTTTGACCAAGGTGCAAAAAGTCCCATTTTTGCAGACCCTTATTGGACACTTAAGGGATACCACGAAATTTTACGCTTCAATGCGAAGTAAACTTGCACTCCTACTTGTACTGATGCTCAGCTCGCTATTCGCGGAGGCTCAGCTCTCTAACCTGTCGCCATATTCACGCTTTGGATTGGGTGACCTCTACCAAGGAGGAAACGTGGGTACCTTTAGCCTAGGTGGCAGCCGAACGGCCTTCAATGATCGCTACATGATCAATGGAGACAACCCAGCAACCTACGGTTACCTGTTCAACACCACCTTCCAAGCTTCAGCTCGTATTCAACAATTGCGTTTAACACAAGGCGACGCTACTCAAGAATTGAGTGGTGGTAACCTAGACCAGTTCCTCATCGGCTTCAAACGTGGAAATGCTAAGACCGGATTTGTGTTGGGAGTAACGCCGTATTCTACAAGTGGCTACAGCATCTCTTCTGAGATCACAGATGACATTGGTGATATTACCTACAGCTACGAAGGCAATGGTGGTATCAATAAGGCATTCGTAGGTGCTGGACGTAAATTTGACATTTACGAATACCGCTACTGGAGAGACAACACCGGTGTGGCTTACGATAGTCTTAAAGTGGTGAAGCATTCCTTTGGTTTCGGAGCCAACGTGAACTACTTCTTCGGAAACATCAGCCAGACACGTATTGTGGACTACGATGATGTGACTTTCATCGACACGCGCGCCATTCGCAACACACGACTTTCAGATGCCGGAGTAGAGATTGGAGCATACTACGAAGGAACACTCAAGGCAACCTACGATAAGGACAAGCGCTTGATCTCAAGAAGCAAGGTTAAAGCAGGTTTGACTTACTCTCCGAGTATTGAGATGAACACACGCTTGGAGGAAACAATCGAGCAGACCATCACCAACTCAGGCGTGATCTTCCCGTTGGATACAAGCTTAGCTATCGAAGGACGCGGTATCTCTGAGATCCCTGATCGTCTGCGTTATGGCTTGGGGTATGAATACCTAAGTCCGGAAGGACGCACCTTCGCTGCTTACGCTGACTTCGAGCAGCGCGATTGGAGCAGCTACCGTACGGTGATTGATGATGAAGAAATCACCCCAGAGTTGGCCAATAGTTCAGAGTTGACCTTTGGCTTCTCTTTTACACCTCGTCAAATTGATGACGAGGCCAATGTTTTGGCGAAGACCCAATACCGCATAGGAATGCGCACTGCAGACACCTATTACGTGGTAAACAACGAGCAAATTACCGATCAAGCGGTATCGCTCGGTTTCTCGATGCCGATGATTAGTTCACGCTCTGCAAGCAAATTCCATTTTGGCATGGAGTTTGGAACTAGAGGGGTGAACGACGGTGTACTATTGAAAGAAGACTATTTGAACATAATGATCGGAGTAACACTTACTCCTTACTTCAGAAACGCCTGGTTCGTACAGAGAAAATACGACTAAGAAAAATTGAGATCAATGAAACGCATTGCCGGACTTTTAACCTTGATGATGATGACTGCATTCACTGCAGTTCAAGCGCAAGACGATTCGAAATACGGAGAAACGGAAGAGCAGCAAATCCGTTGTAAGGAAGCTTTGAGTGTTTACAAGAGCTTCAAAAAGCAAAAGAATTACGAAGACGCTTACCCAGCATGGCAAGAAGCATGTGAGGTATGTCCTCCTAAAGTAAGCCAGAACCTTTACGGCCACGGTTCAACTTTCATTAAGAATGAGTTGAAAAACGAAAAGGAAGACAAAGAGCGCAAGAAAGTATTGGTTGATTCACTTTTCGCGAACTACGACAAGTGGAGAGAGCTATACCCAGAAACAAAGAAGAAGCCATTGAATGGTTGTGAAGTTCTTTCACGTAAAGCGGGTGATTTCTACAAGCTTTACAAGAACAAGCACCAAGAAGCCTATGCTATGTTCAAGGAAGTACTTGATTGCATGGGTGAGCAAACACCAGCTTCTGCCATTGACGGTTACTACCGTTCACTGTTCGAAGTATCGAAGATGGCTTCTGAAGAACAACAAGATCAGTACTTGTCAGATATCTTGACTGACTACTTGATGCTACAAGATTACATCGACGCTAGTTTGAAGCGTGAAGAGAACGAGAAGATCTTGGAGCAGTACAGAAAAGTGAAAGGAAACGTTGACGAAATCTTTGTTCTCGTAGCACAGTGTGATCAGATGGTTCCTGTATTGAAAGCGAAAATTGAAGCAGAGCCTGACAATTTCGAGCTGAAGAAGAAAGTGCTTCGTTTGATGAATAAGAAGGACTGTACAGACAACGACATCTTCCTTCCAATTGCGAAAGAAGTATACGCACAAGAGCCATCAGCTCCAGCCGCATATGCTATCGGTATCGGATCTGTGAAAGGTGGAGATATGCGAGAAGGACTGAAATACTTAGAAGAAGCAGTTGAGCAGTGTGGAGATTGTTCGGACAAGGAGAACTACCTGTTGAAAGCAGGACAAGTTGCCAGCTCATTGAAGCAAGGATCGAAGGCTCGTTCTTACGCGAATAAAGTACTTCAGATCAACCCGAACAGCGGTGCAGCTTACCTCCTTCACGGAGACGCTATCGCGGGAATGGCTAGCCAGTGCGATGACGGCGCGATCGGATCACGAATGGTATACAGCTTGGCGTACGATTACTACGCTCGTGCGAAGAGCAAAGACTCTTCAGTAGCTGACGCAGCGAACAAGAAAATGGCTCAGATGAAGAAACAATTCCCTTCGAAGGAAGACATCTTCACCGTAGGTAAGAAAGAAGGACAGTCATTCACGACTTGCCTTGGAGAATCTACAACGATCCGAATTCGTTAATGAATAGCTCATTTACATTGAAATACTTGATTCCGGTTGCCTTGGCGGCCGGAATCTTTGTTTCTTGTAGTAATGACATCGACGAGATCAAGGCCCTTACTGAAGACCAAGATCTCGCGGTGCAAACGGTTGAGAACGGCACCTACTTCTACACCAGTGAAGGGGTGCTTTCAAATAAACTGGAAGCCGCAGTTCTCGAACGTTTTGAAACCACTGACCCACGCATTGAGGTCAGCGGTGGCTTCACCCTCACTATTTACGATAGCCTCGAACAAGTAGAAGCTACCATGGTAGCTCAAACCGGAACCTTCTGGGACACGGAAGGTCGATTAATCGCCCGCGAAAACGTCATCCTCACCAATGTAGACGGAGACAAACTCGCCACCGAAGAACTCATCTGGGTGCAAGACAGCGACCTCGTCTACACAGACAAACACGTTGTTATCACCACCGAAGAAAGCGTCATCCGAGGAAAAGGCCTCATCACAGACAGCAGGTTCAAGAAACGCGAGATGAAGGAAGTGAGCGGAACGATGTACATAGAAGACGAAGAGTTAGAATTAGAGGAAGAAGGAGAGACAGAATAACAAGGAGAATTAGAATAAGAGTTAGATTTAGAACCAGAAAACCACGTACCACGTACCACGTACCACGCACTACGAACTACGAACCACGAACCACGAACCACGAACCCATCCCCATGAGCCAAGACCCGAATCTCGAACGTGAAAAGAACAATGCCGTGATGCGCATCCACAAGATTGCGGAAGTCTTTTGGTTGATTGTAGTGATTGTGACCCTAGCGATTACAGCGTACTGGTGGTATACCGGTGAGCTTGCTGAGCGCAAGGTTGGATTGGTCATGCCAGCCATTGCTTTGTTGTGGTACTTCCTGCGTAGAAACGTGCGCCGTCGTTTAGAGCGCACATTGGGTACCGACGAATAAGATGTTTTTAGTTAATTTGTTGTTGAATCATTCCCCGTGCTGAATGGACTATGACAGTTGGGTTATCATTGCCCTTTCCCTTCTCTTTTCCGCCTTTTTCTCCGGTATGGAGATCGCCTTCGTGTCAGCGAATAAGCTGAAGGTTGAGCTTGACAATAAGCAAGGCAAATGGACCGCACGGATCCTAAGTATCTTCTTTAAACGTCCGAAACTGTTTATTGGAGCGATGCTCGTGGGGAACAACCTCGCCCTGGTATTCTATGGTATCGAGGCTGGAGCCACCACCGCACAACTCATCTTTGGCGTAGAAGATTGGAGCATGGCCACCACGGTGAGTCCGTACCTCGTGTTGGCGGTTCAGACCATCATTACCACTATCATCATCCTTATCACAGCCGAATTCCTACCGAAATCCATCTTCCGAATCAATCCGAATGGTTGGTTGAATGTGTTCTGTGTACCGCTGTTGCTCTTGTTCTATATCCTTTTCATTCCTGCGTGGTTTGTGACGGGGTTGAGTAAGATCTTCTTGCGTAGCGTGTTCAAAGCGAACACCGAAAACGAAGAAGCGGTTTATGGTGCCGTTGACCTCGACCATTACCTCAAAGAGATCACTCAGAACATGGATCCTGATGAGGACTTAGAGAATGAGATCCAGATTCTTCAGAATGCCCTCGACTTTGGTCAGTTGAAAGCACGTGACTGTCTGATTCCCCGCAATGAGATCATTGCGGTGGATGTGGAAGAAGACCTGCTTGACCTGCGAGCGAAGTTCATCGAGACAGGGTTATCGAAAGTGGTGGTATTCCGCGATAGCATAGATAACATCATTGGTTATGTGCACGTGCGCGACTTGTTCAAGAAACCTGAGCACATCACCAAGATCTTGATGCCCGTATTCATCATACCGGAACCTATGCCGGCGAATGACATTCTCGAAAACTTCATCAAGAAGAAGCACAATCTGGCTGTTGTTGTGGATGAGTTTGGAGGCACCTCTGGGATCATCACCATTGAAGACATTGTAGAGGAGATCTTCGGAGAAATCGAAGACGAGCACGATAAAGAAGAACTGGTCGAGAAAAACCTCGGACCTGGTCATTATCAGCTCAGTGCACGTCTTGAGATTGACTACCTCAATGAAGAATACGACTTCAAGCTTCCTGAGCACGACGACTACGACACCCTTGGTGGTTTGATCATCCATCACACCGAGGATATCCCGAACGTGAACGACATGATCACTGTCGATGATTATTCGATTCGCGTAGTTCGCGTCAACCAAGCACGCATCGAGCTCGTAGAGCTTCGTTTTGAAGTAGACGACTGACTTTCATAAGTCACGGTGTTTCCGTATATTCGCGGCTCTAAAAATTTAAAGCTGTAAACATGGCAGTGCTCGAAAAAATCCGTTCTGTTCAGTGGTTATTATTCTTAGCCCTTGTTCTTCTCGGTATTGGTATGATTGGTTTCTTGGTTCCTTTTGACGCGGTACAAGCGCTTTTAGGACAAGGTAACAGCCAAAGTGTAGGTGAGGTTGACGGAACGTCAATCAGCGTAGTTGACTACCAAACTGCACTTCAAACGCGTAGAGATCTATTCAACTACACGAACAACCAGTCGCTCGAAACAGAGGTATGGAATGACCTTATCGAGAAAAACATCCTGACAGACGACTACATGGCTCTTGGCCTAGACGTAAACCAGGAGGAGTTTGACGAAATTCGTTTTGGAGAACACATCTCTCCATACATGCAACGTACTTTCTACCAGGGAGGTGTCACACCAGAAGCGAAAGAAAACTGGCGTAACACATTCTCACAGATGTACAACGATGAAGTGGGTCCTGGACGTAAGAACTACGAAGGATACGCGAACGTCATCGTTGCAAAGCGTCTACGTGAGAAGTACAACACGTTGGTAGAGCGTGGTATCTACGCGAATACACTCGAAGCGAAGTACGAGCATACTTCAGGACAAGAGAAGGTGAACATCGATTACGTATTCGTGAAGTACGATGCTATTCCTGATTCAGTGGTAACGGTGAGTGACAGCGACGTACGTGCGTACTACAACCAGCACAAAGATGATCCGGAGTACCGCCAGCAGAAAGGACGTAACATCGAGTTCATCAAGATTCCTGTGGAAGCTTCACAGGCTGATATCGATGCCATCAACGCTACTCAGCAAGCAGTTGCTGATGAGTGGAGAACACTAGAAGATGATTCAGCATGGGTTGCTGGTCAAGCTGGTCGTTACATCGCTCGTTCAATGAAAGAGAAAGATGCACTCACTGAAGGTGACAAGGCACTCTTCGCTGCAGGCGTTGGGAACGTTGTTGGACCTTACGAAGATGGTGGTGTATCTAAAGTAGCTAAGATTGTTCGTATCGAAGAGCTTCCTGATTCGACAGTAAGCTGTCGTCACATCCTTTTGAAGTCTGAGAATAAAAACGATGCAGCGGAGATCGAAATGTTGACAGCACGAGCTGACAGCATCAAGCGTCGTTACAAAGCAGGTGAAGATTGGGATGATCTATGTAAGCGTTTCAGCGAAGACCCAGGATCTGCAAGCAACGGTGGGGTTTATGAAAACTTCCCACGCGGACAAATGGTGAAGCCATTCGAGAACTACTGTTTTGATAACCCAGTAGGAAGCATCGGTGCAGTAGAAACAAACTACGGTATCCACTTGATCGAGGTAACTGGTCAGCAGTGGACAAGCTCTACAGCGCAGATCGCTGAAATAAGCGTACCAGTTGAAGCTAGCACAGCAACAAAGAAAGGAGCATACAACTCTGCAAGTGACTTCACGATCAACTTCAACAACTTGGAAGCATTCCGAGCTGCAGCTGATACGATGGGTTACGCTGTAACTGAAGCGAACAACCTTCGTCAAGGAGCATCAAACATCTCTACGCTACGTAACGCATCAGAAGTGGTAGGTTGGGCATTCCAATCAGAACTTGGTGAAGTATCGAACCCAATCTTGATTGGGAACGAATACGTGATCGCTGCCTTGAGCAAAGTGATGGAGCCAGGAACACCTCCGTTCGAAAACGTAGAAGAGGAAATGCGTGAAGAAGCTACCAAAGAAGCGAAGGCTGAATACTACCTAGAGAAGCTGGCAGAGGCAGCAAACCTAGATGAGGCGGCACAGATTGCTGGTGTAGAAGTGAAGACAGGACGAAACATCTCATTGAAGAATGCAACGGTACCTGGTTCAGGAGCTTCTCAAGAGCCACAGGTAGCAGGATTGGCCTTTGCGATTCCTTCAGGAAGCATGTCACTCCCGATCAAAGGTGAAGCGGGTGTTTGGGTCATCGCTCCAACAAGCGACATCATCGCCGCAGAAGAAAAAGACAACTACCTTGATGAGCAAGATCAAACAACAACACGCATGCGCTCAGGTGCTGCGAACCGTTTGTTCAACGCCATGAAAGAAGGTGCTGACCTCAGCGATGATCGTCAGTAAGAAATCAGACTATTTGAAATGGAAAAGGCCGTCGATTGACGGCCTTTTTTGTTTGTCTGCACTTTACACCCCGCTCTCAAATCACTCGCCACCAACTCGTTGGGAACGTATTTCATTTAAATGCATATCTTTCGGCCAACATTAACAACGAACTACTATGCTACGCCTTCCTCTAACCCTTTTCGGGGTATTATGTGTGTTCTTCATTTCGGCGCAAGAAACTGATAACTGGACATCCCACTTCAACTCTTCATATTTCACTAAAGCTCACAGTATCGATTTCGGCCATGATGAGATCATCGCAGCATGTGATGTATACTTCGGCCCATTTGGAGAGAAGGACATCAGCATCACCCGCTTTAATGACTCAGGAGAGATTATCTCTTCCTTCGTAATTGGATCTGAGGATGAAGAATCCGGTCGAAATATCATTGTTCGCCGACTCATGAATTCAGACATCCTCATCTCAGGCTACTGGATCGATTATCCGTCACCCAACCGTCATGCATTCGTTGCAAGATTCACAGAGGATGGTGAACTGATTTGGTCAGTGACTCCAGAAGAATCGGAGCAGCATGATTCTCCTAGAGATATTTTTGAGCAGGAAGACGGAAGTATCATTTGGTGTGGATCAACGATAAGTAACTCCTTTGGGGAGACTGATGGATTTGTCGTAAAACTATCGGCCGAAGGAGAACAGCTTTGGTCTAAGCACATTGGCGGCAATAATGATGATCACTTCTACACCATTGAGGTTCATAATGATCTCATCCATCTTGCAGGCAACTCCGAATCACTCAACGGTATTCACCATGGTTTCATCGTCACCTTGAATCAAGAAGGAGAGATTATTAATCAAAAGGCTATTGTAAATACCCACTTGGAGCTCTTCTTCACTTGCGACATGGACGAAGTCGGAAACCTCTTCCTGGCAGGATACACGCGATCAACACTACCCAACGCAAGGGATATTTGGATCTGTAAACTCGACACGGAAGGTGTTCTTGAATGGAATTTCGCCTTTACCGGAGGTTTTGATGATTCTTGCACAGATCTCATTGTTACAGATGATAAAGTTAACGTCGTTTGTAACACCAAGAGCTTTCAAGGAGGCGACGAATCAGTGCTTATCACCCAACTCCACAAAGACTCAGGTGACATCTTAGATTCATTCCTTTATTCCCTTGACGAAGAGAACACCGTCGAAGAAGTTACTGGAGCCGCATGTATTGCGAATAACCACCTCTACTTATGTTCTATACAGTCAATTGGACTTTTCGAAAGCAACTTCATTACCAAGAGACCTATTCATCAACTCACAGATGAATGTAGCTTCGTTCCTTTCACACCCCCGATTGAATATCTATCAGGTGAAATCCAGATCACTGACTTTGCAGACGAAGCATGGACACCGCTTATTTCTTATGAATTGGAGTCAGCCCCATTTGAAATGACCTCGAGTATCACTTGTCAAATCGAGTGCGATGAAGAGCTCGATTTCGACTTGAATCTAGGTGAATGTCCTGGTGAACTCAGTTATGTTTCGATCAACGGGGAATTCGAAAACACAATATGGACCTTTCCCGACGAAAGTTCTATCGATGCGTCATCTATCGAATTCGGGAGCAATGACTCCACCGCATTATCCCTCAATGTGATTGAAGGTATGTGCCTCTATGACACTACACTGGTGTTCTTATCTGACTTCCCCGCTGCATTAACAGATAGTTCATTCACCATTTTTTCTTGTGATACAGAAGTAACGGTCAATGAGACGTTCTTTCATCAGGAATTCGATACTTCGTACCCTTCTCTTCCCTTCTCAATCTCTCCGAGTGATTCGGTATCTGTAATGTTGGAGAATGAATGTGAGACCTCTGTAGTTGAAGTCTATTTCCCTTCCAATGGTCTATGGTTAGATTACTCTGTGACTCAGGACTCTGAATGCCATCCAGCCGTGCTTTCAATAGATGCGTCAGCACAACATAATGCCTATTTAGAGCATGACTTTTCTGTTCTAGACTCTACCTACACTCTCGTGCATGATATCACGGTTATTGTCGAAGACACCCTCACAGGCTGTTCAGGTGAATTTCTAATTGATGCTCCCTATTACGATCCAAACTTGTGCAACACATGTCATCTTGAGTACTACGTGCCCAATGCTTTCAGTCCGAACAACGATGGACTGAACGACAGCTTCGCCCCTTCCATCAGTTGCGATTTAGAGAATTATGAACTGGCTATTTACAATCGATGGGGAGAGCAAATATTTAAAACCAGCTCCGTAGATGACTATTGGAATGGATCTGTGAACTCCGGTGATTATTTCGCACCGAATGGTGTATACACATGGGTAATGAAGCTAGAAGAAGACACGATACGAGGTCATGTAAACCTAATTCGGTGACCTCTCACAAGCGACCCCATAATACCTCGGCGTAAACTGACGTAACAACGGACGAATGCCAAAAGGATGTGGAGAAGGGCTGGTCCATTTCTGGCGGTCTTTGACCTCCCAACCGGCTTTTTCTAGCAGCCAATCAAATTGCCAGTCTTCAAATTCATGGTAGTGGCGATCCCAAGGGTCGGTTTTGCTTTGGTAGGCTGGGGCAAACCAGAGGCGCATCGGGATGGTCGCGATGAGTTTGGGTGCTTCAATTTCGCTTAAGAGTGGGAGTGGATTGAGTACGTGCTCTAGAATTTCAAACGCGGTCACAGCGTCAAAACCTCCCTGTTTGACCGCATCACGTACAAAATCGAGGTCTTCGCCTTCGGTATTCACCACTTCATAGCCGGCTTCTTCCATCCATTCACTGAAGGGATTGCGTACGCCCAAATCTAAGACCTTCGCGGGTGCCGGGAGGTTTTGCTGAAGAAAAGCGAGGGTGAGTTCGTATCTGCGAACAGGGGTCTTTTTATACATCGGTGCGGGGGCCTGTGTGCGTTTCCAAAATTCGACGCAAATTAGGAGAAAATTTGCCGCTTGGGTATTGTAGCGAAACAAGCTTCTAGAAATATGGTCTCGATCATCCTCGGGACCCTCTTTGGTGCGGTGAACACCATCCTTGTCTTGCCGAGGGCTTTTGAAGGCTTCGAAGAAGGTTGGGGGCTCATCAAAGTCTTGACGGCTTACGCCCTCATTTTTGCTCAGCTCTTTCACGGCGGTATTCCCAATGCCATCATTCGCTTTTTCCCGCGTTTAGCGGAAGCAGAACAAGGCCGCTTCTTACGCATTGTCTTTACCATACCGCTGATTGGAAGCGTCCTACTCGGCTTAATCATGGCCGCTGCAGGTCCGGAAGTCATGCAATTGGTGAACGCCAACGATGCCGTACTACTCGAAGGAAACTTTGGGAAGCTCTTTGCCCTTTCCACGGCATTGATCTTCTTCTACGCTCTCAATGGCTTTGTCTCAGCGATCTTAAAAACCACCTTCTTTCAGTTTCTGAATGAGACCTTCTTGAAGGGCTGGTATTTGGTGATTGTGCTCTTCTATATGGGAGGCAAGATTGAATTTGACCAGTTACTCTTGCTTTACCTCGGAGGGTACTTCACCGCGACCATCGTGCTTCTGCTCTTCAGCATACGCCATGGGTTCCGTTTTGAGCGAGGTCCAAATCCGGTTGACAAGAAGGAACTCACCGAATACAGCGCCTACTCCATTCTTGACCGTGGTGCCGGTATTATCGTGAGCAACCTCGATATCATTATGGTGGGGCTGTTGATCGGACTTGACGAGGTCGCCTTCTACACCTTGGCCTTTTACATTGGGGCCGTGACCATGATCCCACAGAAATCGATCATGGCCATCGCCAATCCGCTGACCTCAAAAGCGATCATTAATGAAGACCGCGCTGACCTTACGCATATCTATCGCTTGAGCTCTTTGCTTCAAATGGTATTTGGCGGATTGATCTTTCTCTGTGTATGGGTCTCGATTGATGAAATCATGGTCTTGCTGCCAGAGAAATTCCAGGGCGGCAAATGGGTGGTTTTCTGGATTGGCTTGAGCAAGCTTTTCAATATGGCAACGGGCGTTTCAGGGGGCATCTTGGTGTACTCGAAGTATTTCAAGATGAATTTCCGTCTGAACATTGTGTTGATCGTCTTGACGGGACTCACTAACTACTTCCTCATCCATAAGAGCTATGGAAACTTGGGAATTGAAGGAGCGGCCTTAGCTACTGCCATTACCTTCTTTGTCTACAACGTGATGAAGCTCCACTATGTGAAGCGCTATTTTGGATTGACCCCAGTTACGCGTGCGTACACGATGGTCATCCTGATGACTGCAGCCATGTCGACATTGGTCTTTTGGGAACCAATGCCTGACATGCCTTTTGCAGCGATTATCTTAAAATGTGTGGTGAGCTGTTCTGTATTCCTCGGTGCTGTCTTTGGCTTGAACCTGGCACCGGAAATGATGAATCTGCTGAAGCGGAAGTAATTACTTCACGCGCTCCCAAGTCTGGGTACGGAAGAAGAAGGCTACGTAGCCACGTACATTCAACACGTTTGGATTGTCTTCATCAATCCAGAATTTACAATCGTAGATCTTCCCTGTTTTTGGATCACAGATGGTTCCGTCATCGTACTCATCATCGTCTTTCTCCATGTCGCGAATGATCTCCATGCCGAGGATGCGCTTGTCTTTGCGGTCATCTTCACACTTGTCGCAGTACGGGTCTTGTACCTCGTTCGGCTCGCGGAAAAGCTCTACAATGGTTCCGTAGAGTTTGCCATCGCGTTCCGTAATCTCAACGATAGACTTTGGTTTCCCGGTTTCGTCGTCAATGGTCTTCCACTTTCCAAGAACTGATTGTCCGTTTACTACTACTGCAGCACATAGCATGCATAGTACCATCAAATACTTCATAGTTGTCATTTTTCGAGATCGCTTTTCGCTTTGGCGATGCTCGTGTTCAATTCAAATCCGATCAACAAGATCGTACTGTTCACGTTGATCCAGATCAACAGTATCAAAAATGTACCCAAAGATCCGTACAGGCGGTTAAATGAACTGAAATTGTTCACGAACCAGGCGAATCCTAAGGAGGTCAACACGATCAAGACGGTAGTCAAGGTAGCCCCTGCACTGAGGGTCTTCCATTGCCTAATCTTGAAATCGCCGATGTTATACAAGATGGTGATCGTACCGTAAATGAGCAAGAAACTCAAGATGTACTTGGCGATGTTTAGCATCCATACATTGTCTTCTACCAGGATTCCCAGCGCTATTAATTCTTCGAAGACGACGCCTGAGAAGATGATGACGGAGGTGGCAATAATTACGAAGAGTCCGAGAATCAACATGAGTACCAAACTCACCAAACGTATCACCATGGGGTTACCCCGTGATTCGAGATTATAGGATCCATTGAAACCTAAAAGAATGGCGTTGACACTATTGCTCGCATAGATCACCGAAAGGATAAAACCGATCGAGAAAACAGTGTTGTGACTCTTGATGACCAAATCTTCAATCGTGTCTTCCACCAAGGTGAAGGTGTCTCCTGGGAAGAAACCTTGAATGGCAGCAAAGAGACTTTCTTGAAAGTTCTCAATTGGAATGATTGGAATCAACGAAAGCAACATGATGATCACTGGGAACACTGCCAAGAAAAAACGGAACGAAATGGCAGCTGCACGTGTAGTTAGGGCTCCCTTCTGCACCCCTTCAAAGAAGAAGCGGGCCACGGCATAAAAGCTCAGTCCCTCAAATCCAGGCGGGTGAATTCTCCGCGCTAGGTTGAGGGTGTTCTCTACCAATTGAGAAGCGAGAAACCGATCTAACCAACGTTTGAACATGTATTTCTAGAAAGCTTTGAGGCTCATATCAAGGCTTTTCACGCTGTGCGTGAGTGCGCCCATCGAAATATAATCAACTCCTGTTTCTGCATACCCTCGAATGGTATCTAAGGTGATTCCACCAGAAGCTTCTGTTTCAACACGACCATTGATGAACTTCACCGCCTCTCTTACCTGATCTGGCGTGAAGTTATCGAGCATGATGCGATCTACACCAGGGGCATTGAGTGCCTCGCGTACTTCGTCCATGTTACGTGTCTCTACCTCTACAGGAATGTTCAGGCCTTTCTCTTTGAGGTAATCCATGGTACGACGCACAGCAGCTTCAATTCCTCCAGCGTAATCAACGTGGTTGTCTTTGAGCATGATCATATCGTAGAGTCCGAATCGGTGGTTCTCTCCTCCCCCAATCTTTACAGCACGCTTTTCGAAGTAGCGTAGTAATGGCGTGGTTTTGCGGGTATCAAGCACCTTCGCCCCTGTTCCGTCAATCAAATCAACAACAGAGCGTGTGCGTGTTGCGATTCCACTCATGCGTTGCATCAGATTCAATACCAGACGTTCAGCTGTAAGGATCGAGCGTGCGCTTCCTTTCACGTGGAATGCAATGTCTCCAAACTTTACGCGTTCACCATCTTGAATGAAGGTTTCCATTGTCAGTGAAGCGTCCACTTCACGGAATACCAATTCCGCGATAGCGACACCAGCCAACACCCCATTATCTTTAACTATCAACCTGGCTTGACGCTCAGCATCAGCCGGAATACAAGAAAGTGAAGAGTGGTCACCGTCGCGCACATCCTCTTCGAGGGCCGCACGAATAAAGGCTATGATATCGTAGTCTTCCATGGGGTCAAAGGTATTACGAAAAAGCCCCGCAGCTAGCGGGGCTCATCTCATTCGTATCGTTCTATTCGTAGTTGTTTGATCAACATCTTGTTATCTCCTTTCTTCATAAAGAAAGTGACCCGGAATTTCCCATTGGCCGTCACCAAATCACCAATGCGGTAATGGTCGTCCAATTTCGATTGTCCTTTATGTTTAATCTCAAACTTCGTTGGCTTATTCTCAGAGAAAAAGGCATTTAGCTTCTTCACTACGACGTCACGTGGATACATGTCTTCATCATCGAGGATGGTCAAATCCACGTTGGCGACCAGGTGTTGACCGATCGTTTCGGCATCTCCGGCGCCCAGGGCTTTCGCGATCTTGCCAGAGGCATCACTTTGAGCACTGACTACCACGGTAGCGAGCAATAAGAAGAATGTCATTAATGATTTCATGAATCAGGTTTTGCTTAGGTTATGCAACATTCGAGCCAAAAGCTCATTTCCTTAGCCTAAAGGTATACTTTTCCTTCCACGCATTGAAATGACTGTATGACAGGCTTTTCACAGCGAATACACAAAGAATGGCACCCGCTAAACCGAGGAGAAGGACATAGTAATACAGCATTGATCGATAGGTCAATTCCACGGCAATAGCGAAGCCAACAGTGGCTGGTAAGATCCATCGACCACTTTTCCAAAAGCTTCGTCCACCCTCTGTTTCTTCAAAGGAACTTGCCTCAATTGCTATCAGTAATAGGGCAGCAGAACAAAAGACCAGCTCCAACATCACATGAATGTGGCTGAAATCAGGGATGATCAATAGGTAAAACAAACAAATCAAGCTTCCAGGGATCACAATCAAGCGAATCGGCTTCCGGTAGTTCCGAAAACGCATAAAAGATGATGGATGCAAAAGCAATTGTTGTCCTAACAACGCTCCTAGCATCAGAGGGAAGGCCGCACTCAGAGGATGCCACGGCGCTGGAAGATCTTCGGTAAAGAAGCCAGCACGGAATAACAAACTCAAAGTGATCAGAAAGATTTCTAACCACAAATGCCCTCGTGAAGGGATGAGCCACATGCAGATGGGCCAAATCAGGTGAAAGAGAAATAAGATGCCTAAAGGAACAAATGCCCACACCACAGGGCTCGTCGGAAGCCACTCAATAGAGGCATGCCAAGCCGAGGTCACCGGAAGTAATGCCCAAATACTCAACGACGCATCATTAGCGCTGAACAAAGCATAGCCGACTGCTACTACTGCCAATACCAAGTAGTATGGCAACAAATCAATCGCTCTTCTCCAGAAATAATAGATGATATGGAACGAACCGTATTGACGTTTTTCGGCCGATAGGCTGTAGGTCGACAAGAATCCGGTGAGCACAAAGAATGGAAGGTAGGCGTGGAATGCATAGTATTTCCATACAGTGGGATCCCAAAAGCAATCATATGTGAGTCCAGTAGGTTCATAGATACTATCAACATGTAAACCGTAACAACCAGCTAAGGCAAGCTGAATGAAAAAGAGCAAACGAAGTCTATCTACAGCGGGAAACCACAGTTTTTTCGTTAGTTTTCGTTTTCCTGAAATGCTTGTTGCCATTCGTTTCTAACAATGAAGATCGTACTCATCGCCATCGGTAAATCTACGGAAAGCTGGCTGACAGAAGCCATTTCCATTTATGAGCATCGCTTACGTCGCTACGGAAGCTTTGAATACATCGAAACAGACGACGTTCGTATTCGCGGAGCGAAGATGACGCCTCAAGCTGTGGCTAACGCCGAAGCGGAAAAGGTAACCAAACTGCTACAACCGGGAGACCACTTGATATTGTTTGATGAACGCGGCAAAGACCTCACCTCTTTGCAGTTGGCCGATTGGGTGCAAAAAAAGCAGATTAGCGGACTGAAACGCGTGGTATTGCTCATCGGAGGTCCGTATGGATTCAATGACGAATTGAAGCAACGTGCCAGCGGAAAACTCTCCCTTTCTAAACTCACTTTTAGTCATCAGATGGTACGTGTTTTTGCGATTGAGCAGATTTATCGCGCTCACACTATTCTGAAAGGCGAACCTTACCACCACGAATGAGTATCCCCACGTTCACCTTCGGTAAGATTCCCGTTGAATTCTGGGAGTTCCTGATGATCGTGTTCATCATGATTATCATCTCCGTTGCGGGTTCATATAAGGTGCGTAAGAATGTCAAATTCGATCCGAGTTGGCGGTACTTTCTACCGGGCATGTGGTTCAAAGTGGGTGGAGGTATCTTCTTTGGATTGATTTACACCCTCTACTACGACGGAGGAGACACCACGAGCTACTACGAATGTGCCTTGGCTTTTGTCAACCTCTTTTATCATAGTCCGCTGAGTTTCTTCGAAGCCCTCTTTGGAGGAGGAACCATCGAAATCAAAAGCCTCTTCACTCAGGAAACCGGTTCGCCGCTAGGCTATATGTTCTTTGATGAAAAGACACGTACAGTATTCAAACTCTGTATCCCCTTTGTATTCCTGGGCGCCAAGAGCTACTTCGTCTCTACCGTATTACTTGCCCTGGCCACTTATGGAGGCCTCTGGAGGCTCTATCGCATGTTCGTGAGCTATTTCCCTCACATGTACAAGAACTTGGCTTATGCGGTCTTATTTATGCCTTCAGTAATCTTCTGGGGATCCGGAATTCTGAAAGATAGTTTCACCTTGGCGGCAACCTGCTATTTCATTGTCGCTACCAATGCATTGATCAATCGACATCAACGCAAGTGGCTTCATTGGTTCACTATAGTGGTTGCAGGTGCGGTTATTATCTCTATTAAGCCTTACATCTTGATCATTTTGCTGCCAGGAACCTTCGTTTGGTACTTCTATGACCGCATTAAGTTGATCAAGAATGCCTACTTCCGCTACATCATGGTTCCTTTCATCTATGTGATCATCCTAGGTGGGAGCTACGCCATGCTGGTGGTACTCGGAGATAGCCTAGGGAAATTCGCCCCAGAACGAGCGCTTCAGACTGCCGTGGTGATTCAGAACGACCTCAAACAAGACTATTACGACGGAGCGAGCTTCGATATTGGAACCTTGGAGGCTACGCCGCTGAGCATCGCGTCGAAATTTCCGCTAGCGGTATCGGCTGGTTTATATCGCCCTTTTCTGTGGGAAAGTCGGAATGCAGTGATGTTGTTATCAGGATTAGAGAATCTCTTCATCCTTTTCTTCACGCTGGCGGTGCTTTTCCGAATGAAGTTCAAACGGCTCCGGCAGTTAATCAAGCAATATCCGGTGATCTTGTACAGCTTCGTGTTTGCGATTCTCTTCGCCTTTATGATCGGGGTGACGACGTCTAACTTCGGTGCCTTGGTGCGATTTAAGATCCCGTTGATTCCACTTTACATGGCGTCGATCATCGTCATGCACGGACATCTCAAGGGCGTGAAAATTCGGAATGAACGTCGGCGATTTAAAATTATGAGGTAACAAAAAAGGCGCTCGATGAGCGCCTTTCTAATGTTATAGTCGAGTGATTATCCTGCGAGGATCGTCACCTTGTTGTTCAATACTTCAACGGTTCCCCCATTCACTTCGAAGGTCTGTTCTCCGCTATCGGTCTTGATGCGAACCTGTCCTTTAGCCAAGGTTGTGATGAGTGGTGCGTGGTTATTCAAGATACCAAGACTACCATCCGTTCCTGGGAGGCCAACGTAGCTCGCTTCTCCTTCGAAGATGTTCTTTTCGGGTGAAAGGATCTCCACTTTCATAATTATCCTTGTTTAGCTTCAGCCATCATCTTCTCTCCAGCTTCTTTCACTTCTTCGATAGAACCTTTCAAGTTGAATGCTGCTTCTGGGTAGCCGTCCATTTCTCCGTCAAGGATCATGTTGAATCCTTTGATTGTTTCCTCGATAGGAACCATTACCCCTGCCAATCCTGTAAACTGCTCTGCTACGTGGAAAGGCTGAGAAAGGAAACGCTGTACTCGACGTGCGCGGTGTACGGCCAATTTATCTTCTTCAGAAAGCTCGTCCATACCAAGGATGGCGATGATATCCTGAAGTTCTTTGTAACGCTGAAGGATCTCCTTCACACGCTGTGCACAATCGTAGTGCTCATCTCCTACTACTTCTGGAGAAAGGATACGGGATGTAGAATCTAGTGGATCTACCGCTGGGTAAATACCAAGCTCGGCGATCTTACGAGAAAGTACCGTTGTTGCATCCAAGTGGGCGAAGGTAGTTGCCGGTGCCGGGTCAGTCAAGTCATCCGCAGGTACGTATACCGCCTGAACCGAAGTAATCGAACCACGCTTCGTAGAAGTGATTCGCTCCTGCATCTGTCCCATCTCCGTTGCTAGGGTAGGCTGGTAACCTACCGCTGAAGGCATACGCCCTAGAAGTGCCGATACCTCAGAACCTGCCTGAGTGAATCGGAAGATGTTATCGATAAAGAAGAGGATGTCACGTCCACCACTCTGCTCATCACCATCACGGAAGTACTCCGCTACAGTAAGACCTGAAAGTGCTACACGAGCACGTGCCCCTGGAGGCTCGTTCATCTGACCGAAAACGAATGTCGCTTTCGACTCTTCCATTGCTTTGTTGTCAACTTTAGAAAGGTCCCATCCGCCTTCTTCCATCGAGTGAAGGAAATCATCACCGTACTTCACGATACCTGATTCGATCATCTCACGAAGAAGGTCATTCCCTTCACGTGTACGCTCACCTACTCCCGCGAATACAGAGAAACCATCATATCCTTTCGCGATGTTGTTGATCAACTCCTGGATCAATACGGTCTTTCCTACACCCGCACCTCCGAAGAGTCCGATCTTACCACCTTTCGCATAAGGCTCGATCAAGTCGATTACCTTAATTCCTGTGAAAAGTACCTCAGTCGCAGTCGAAAGATCTTCGAACTTAGGTGCTTCACGGTGGATTGGGTAAGCTCCTTCAGAGCTTACTTCTTTGTTTCCGTCGATTGGAGTTCCAACTACGTTGAAAAGACGTCCTTTAATTTGATCACCAACAGGCATTGTGATTGGCGCTCCTGTTGCCTCTACAGCCATTCCACGACGAAGACCTTCAGTAGAGTCCATCGAAATGGCACGTACTGTATCTTCACCAATGTGCTGTTGAGTTTCAAGAACGAGGCGCTCACCGTTATCACGGTTAATCACGAGTGCATCGAGGATCTTTGGAAGTTCGCCTTCTCCTTCGAAGGTTACATCGACAACAGGTCCAATTACCTGTGCCACTTTACCATTATGCTGAGACATATCAGAATGGGTTACTTATGGGTCTAAAATCGCGTGCAAAAGTAAGGTGATTCAAACGGTTAAACAATGAATGTTCAAAAAAAGTGAACATCCAGACCCAATTCAACCTCCGACCCTATCAATTCAGCTATCTTTGTTCGAGCCAGCGCAACGAAATTTGAAAGTCTACGAAAGCCTCCAATCCTTCCAACATGCCAAGCGTCCGGTCATGACCACCGGCACCTTTGACGGTGTCCATTTCGGACATCAAAAAATCCTGGAACGCCTGACTGACGTAGCTTCCGAAGTGGATGGCGAAAGTGTACTCTTCACCTTCGACCCCCATCCCCGAATGGTGCTCTTCCCGGATGATCATGGATTGCAACTGCTGAATTCGAGGGAAGAAAAAATCGAAAGACTGGAGGCATGCGGACTGGACCACCTGATTATTCATCCCTTTTCAAAAGAATTTGCCCGACTCACTCCATTGGAATATGTCAAGCAAATCTTAGTCGATGCTGTTGGGGTCAACACCATGGTCGTTGGTTATGACCACCGTTTCGGAAGGCATCGTGAAGGCGATTTCTCTAGCTTACAGCAATTCGGAGAGATGTTTCAATTCAGGGTGGAGGAGATTCCAGCACAAATGCTGGAGGAGGTGAATGTGAGTAGCACAAAGATCCGTTCCGCACTATCAGAAGGTGATGTTCACAAGGCAAATGAATACCTCCGATACAACTATCCGCTCCGTGGCATCGTTATTGAAGGGGATGGTATTGGGAAAGACCTTGGTTTTCCTACAGCGAACGTGCAGATCCACGACAAGAACAAACTGATTCCTGCCAAAGGAGTGTATGCTGTTCTCGTTCATACCGATCAAGGCACGTTCAAAGGAATGCTCAATATTGGCGTCAGACCCACCGTCACCAAGAGCGAAGAGTTGCGCATTGAAGTGCACCTTCTTGATGCTGAGCAGAACCTTTATGGTCAATCTATTGCGCTCGAGCTGATTGACCGAATTCGTGATGAACAGCGCTTTGACGGACTAGACGCGTTGGTGGCACAATTACAAAACGACAAAGAAAAAGTACTAGCAAGACTCTCATGAGAGCATTGGCTTTAATCATATTCATCTTGGCGACTCTGCATTCGTCGGCGCAGCTCACTCCTGAGCAGCTCGATTCGTGCAAGGTGTATACGAGCCTTGAAAAAGCCCTTGCTGCCAGCACTCCAGTTTACAGATTGGATCTCACCAAGCAGAAGATCAAAGAGCTTCCAGCGGAGCTGTATGAATTGAAAGACTTGCATGAACTGATTTTAGATCGCAACAAACTCAAGGAGATTCCTGCTGATATCAATAAGCTGCAACAGCTTCAGCGCCTCTCGATTTCTAAGAATGATTTGGAGAGTTTCCCTCCAGCTATTTGCAATTTGAGGAACCTTACTCGTCTCGATTTGTCGGATAATTTCATCGATGAAATCCCAGACGAAATTCATCGACTTTACAAATTGGAGGAGTTGATTCTTTGGAGCAACGTCATCGGATATTACCCAACCACATTGATGCGTCTCGACAACCTCAAAGTGCTTGATTTGCTGCACAATGAGATGAGCGACGCTGAGCAAGAACGACTCAAGAACTTGCTTCCTGAGATCGATCTTAAACTTTCTCCGCCCTGCGATTGTACCTTTGACGACGAAGATGAGTAACATGACCCTTACTGCAGAACTGAGTTTTTATCCCCTTACTGAAGCCTACGAACAACGTGTCATTGACTTTGTCAAGGAACTTCGAGCGATTCCCAACCTTCAATGCAAAATCGGTGGAATGAGTTCCATGATTAGCGGTTCGCATGATGATGTTTTCAATGCACTTTCTTCGCTAACGCGGAAATACTTCGCAGATGCTGAAACTCAGATATTGGTTGTCAAATTCCTAAACCGCGACGCGTTTGCCGACCCGAGTATTCATTAATCGTGCTGCGGAGTTTCTAGCCGTAATTTTCTCTTTGCTGTACACCTACATGTACCTCAAAGAATTACTTCCAATGGCCTTTATTCCCGCGTTTTTTGGAGGCGGAATATTCGTAGTACTTTGCTGGAACAGGAAGATTTACGCCGAAAGCGCCTTGCAACTGTTTTATGTTGGCATGGCCGTTTACGGTTACTTTCAAGCCGTAGGTGAATGGCGGATTGAGCACTGGGGTCTAGCTGAGCACATTCCCTATCTCGCCTTAGGTATTTTCGGCGTAGCCGGAACGGGCTTCGCCCTTCAACGATTCACAGATGCCGAACGTCCGTATCTAGATGCCTTCACTACAGTTTTCAGCTTGATAGCTACTTGGCTCATGGTCAATTTCATCCACGAAAATTGGTTGTATTGGATCATTATTGACGCAGTTGCCATCTTCTTGTATTACCAGCGCCAGCTCTATTTCGGGGCTGCTCTGTTTGTCATCTACCTGGTCATGGCTATTGACGGTTATTGGGAGCAAATCACCATCTTCTGATGATCATCGCGATTACTGGTCCGGAAAGTAGTGGCAAGACCACCCTAGCTATCGAACTTTCGAAGCATTTCGAGACCGTCTATATTCCTGAGTTGGCACGATTTGATTTGCAAGAGAAAGACGGCAACTACGGATTGGCAGAACTAAAGAGCTATGCTGAAGAGATGAAGAACTTACTGGCAACGCCATCCCCACTCCGGTTTCTAGACAGTGACTTCTTGACCCTTCAGATTTGGGAAGAAGTGAAGCTCGGTTCATCTCATCTTCGCGCGATAGCGGAAAAGGCGCATCAAGAGATCACGCATTATCTTCTGTGCAAACCAGACCTGCCGTGGACCTACGACCCTTTAAGAGAGGATGAATTCTCTCGGGAACAGCTCTTCAAGCAATACGAGGCCGTATTGAAGTCATGGAAGGCCTCGTACACCATCATCGACGGCGATGGCCCTGAACGCTCAGCAAAGGCCGTTCAGGCAGTTTTAAAGGCAACAAAAAAGGGAAGCTAACGCTCCCCCTTCTTCAATTCTATATTGATTACCCTTATCGGATAATGAATTTCACTGGAATAGTGTACTGAACCGGTACAGGCTTACCACGCTGTTCACCCGGCTCAAACTTCGGTAGCATGTTGATCACACGCAATGCCTCTTTGTCAAGACGTGGATCTACTTCACGAAGTACTTTCGCATCTTTTACTCCTCCGTCTTTACCAACTACGAAGTAAACGAATACAGTTCCTTGGATACCCGCATCTTTAGCGATCTGTGGGTATTTCGTGTTCTGTGTTACGAATTTGATGATCTCGAGCTGCGTACACTGGTGACGTTCATCACCACGAAGCTTCTTACAATCTCCCATCGCAGGCATGTGCTCTACGATCATGAATGGAGTATCGTCTTCTTCTTCTTCCTCGTATACTTCCTCGATGATTTCGATTTCAGTGTCTTCGTCAAGCTCAAGGTCTTCAACCTCTAGCTCTTCTTCGATTTCTTCTTCGTCATCAACGATCTCAATCACCGTAGTCTGCTGTGGTGGTGGAGGAGGTGGTGGTGGCTGAACGATATTCACTGGGATCTCCTCATCTTCAAGAAGATCAGTGTCGAAATCGAACTCACGAATGACATTGATGTCATAAGAAGTCCAAGCCAACGCCGCGAGGATCAGGGCCAGGGCACCGGCAAAACCAAGAACTCGCCACGTCATGCGGCTCTTCTCGATATTCGCTTCGTCTGTTTTACGTGATTCCATGCTATAGTTTGATCAGTGTCGAAAGATACAAAAACAACCAACCGGCCATTTATTCTCTTCCATAAATAAGTTGAAAAATCACAATCCCGACTAAACAGCCGGCTACATTAGCAACGAAATCCATGAGGTCACTATTGCGATCAGGAGAAACTGCACCTTGCAAATACTCCAAAATCCCCCCGTAAGGGATCGCAAAAACGAGTGCACTCAGGGTAGAACGTTGTTGGATGGTAGAGAATCTAACTTGTCGTTTGAGTCCAGTCTTCAGGATCAATGTGAACACACAGAAAACCAAGAAGTGCCCCACTTTATCGAACTGGAGCAGGTCCCAAAAACTAACAATAGGTAGGTCTTTACCGGGAAGAAAGTACACGGAAGCAATGACCATGGCCCATAGGATCGACCATATCATATGCCTCATGAACATCCTTAAGCGATCAGAGCTTCGTACGCTTCAGCGTCAAGCAATTCTGCTACAGAACCTGCGTCAGCCAATTTGATCTTGATCATCCAACCTTCTCCGTACGGATCAGAGTTTACCAATGCTGGATCATCTGCAATCGCTTCATTCACTTCGATTACTTCTCCTGCTACTGGCATAAATAGGTCAGAAACCGTCTTCACTGCTTCTACTGTACCGAAAACCTCTTCTGCATCGAGTTCTTCTCCCTCAGTTTCCACTTCAACGAAAACGATGTCACCAAGCTCTCCTTGAGCGTAGTCAGTAATTCCGATCACCGCTACGTCGCCTTCTAGGCGAACCCATTCGTGATCTTTTGTGTAGCGCAGGTCCTTTGGAGTGTTCATTTCAATTCCTTTTGCGACAAAAATATACTTTTTGACCTTCTGTAAAAGCTTATTGTGTAAGCTGGAATCGCAACGTAATACCCGAATTGATATTCGACGTCGGGAATGCCGTAGAAATCTTCGGACGTGTAATCTGGTGATCGTAGAAGAAACGCAGCGTCAACTTACGAGAAACCTCAAGGTCAGCTGTGGTTTTCAATGATAGAATTCGCTGTCCGGCGGTTGGCTGATTCTGACGCTCTTCCACCTTACGAATCACTGTTACGTTGTCACGGATAGTGAGGTCAGCACGCAATGAAAGCTGCGTGTCTTCCAACACTTGTACCGGCAGTTTACCACGACGACGGTAGAATGGGTTTGGCACCTCAGTGAAGCGGTATCCAACTCCCATTACAATCGAGTTACTGCGTGTTTCAGTGATCTGAAGGTTCGTCAATGCGAAGTTCATGTTACGGTCACGTCCCATCTCCAAGCGGATCTGAGGATCGTTTTTACCAGAGGTCTTCAGCGTCATGTCGAATCCGATAAGTGGAGACAACTGTTCGCTGATCGTTACACTGCTGATCTGACGTTGTGCAATGAAGTTTCCAAAATCACTCTGGTCAACCGCAACAGGCAAACCTGTGTTCGGATCTTCTTCATAGTTCAAGTTCGTCACGTAGCTTGTCGAAATCGTCGAGCGGTATGTGTGCGTCAGGTTGAACTGCTTAAAGCGCTTCTTAAAGGCTGGCAGCTTGCTCAATCCGTCGTACGTCACACGCCAGTTCGGCGCCATTTTCGTCTTGAATGGATCAAGCTCTACCTCGTTCACATCCTGACCTGTGTATGCTGCAATGAATGCCGCAATCGTCACGTCTTGTGAAGTTGGTCCCCAACCAGAGTAGTATCCGTTGTCTTCAGGATCTGTGAACTGGTAAGTTTCATCATTCAAACGCTCCGATACAGACAGGCGATTCAACAAGAATTGATCAAAGACTGGGTTATTGAAGTCTTCATCATCCTGTTCAAACGCGGTTGCCCACGTAATGATCGACGCTGTGAAGTTCCCTGTCTCCAATGGCGACTGGAATTCGAAGTCTCCTAGCTCTTCATCGAAACGGAAGAAGCTGTTCTGACTACGTGACTCCTGACGAGTTGCTGTCAACTCAATCTTGAAGTGCTTGATCGGTTCCAAGTTCGCGCGGAGGTTAATGCTCTCCGAGAAGGTCTCCGAATACTGCTGATTCAAGAAAGGACTATTCACCATCCAGCCATTGGCGGCGGCATCGAGCGCGAAGTTTCCGGTTTCATTTCCGAGAAGGTCGGTATTCTGCCAACCAAGCACGAATGGGATACCTGGAGCTTCGAAGTTCGGGTCCATACCTACCAATTGGGTAGTCTGAGCATAACCTGGTAAGAGGATACCTTCATTTCGAGTGTACGATCCGGATACGTTTCGAACCATCATCAAGAAACGCAGTGCCACGTGGAGTGGATTTACTTTCTCGCGATCGTCATCGTCTTCCTTGTCATTACCGAAACCATCTTTGTCTTCATTTCGTCCCTGGCGCCCTTGATTACGTTTTGGAGATTTGCGGTTGATCTCTTTCAAGAAGTCAGACTTGTTGTAGAGGTTCACCAAGTTTCCTTGTGCGTTCAAGGTCAGGTTTCGTGAGTTCTGAATCGTGTGCCCCAATGAATCCTGTGAGAACGGAGCACGGTCCCAACGGTAAGTTCCTTGGTAACGAGCATCCGAAGAAATCCAATCCATCATCGGGATCTTGTCGAACGGAAGCTTGTAGCTCAACGAAACGTTGTGGTTGAAGTTCGTGGTCTCACCGAAGTTCTGGATGTTGTTCCAAACGGTGTCTTTGTAGGCTTCGTACCAATCCACATCTTCGCGGTCGATCACCCCTGCTGGTTCTCCTACCAAGGCCTGGTTATTCGCCGAGTAGGTGAATTTCAACGCCTTCGTGATGTCATAATTCAAGTTGTACGTACGGTTCCAGTTCCAAGTCTTCAATACCTGAGTTTGGATGAGTACGTTCGTCTCAACTCCGAAGAGAGCGGCCGTGTTGTTTCGTACACGTGACGTCTCGTACATACGATCCATCGTCGTGTTGAACGTAAACGACTTGATTCCGGTATAAAAGTTGAAGTCTTTCAGCCACTTGAAGAACGGACTAGAACCAATATTCTTGAATGGACGAACTTCTGTAGGCTTGTTCTGGAATGCGTAGTTCAGACCTCCAGTGTAGCTCTTCTGCATCTGGAACTCCATGTTAATGTCTCGTCGGTAGGTCTCGTTGTACCCGTACGACAGACTTACATTGGAGATGTCGTAGAACTTGGCATCTTTTCCAGCTCCGCCTTTTCCACCTTTACCGCCTTTGTCTTTTTTATCATCAGCGTCATCCTTCTCCTTGTCTTTCTTCTTATCCTTCTTCGGCTTATTGCTCGGTTGAGGGTCAATTCGGACATTGGTGAAGTTGATACTTCGCCTTCGGACAATTTGCTGTGAACTCTTCCGTCGTTCAGGGGTCAGGTCCACCTGATCCAGCTCAATATCTGGAGCTAATGGATCGAATTGAGGTGTCGTCACCGTTTCTGAATACCCGAGGTATACCGGGAGCTGAACTCCTAGATTCTCAGGGAAGAATTTACCAAGTTGTAGCGTGGTATTGGCATCAATTCCACGGATGGTCTCACGTTGACGTTCAAGTACGGCCTGCTCGATTCCACCCCAACCAGGAGTAGACATGTTTGCCGCAACCGATACGTTACCGAAGTCAGCGAGCGTAGCATTCATACGTGCTACCGCTGCCCAACCTCCTGGTTCGTCAAAGTCAGTCAAACGGAGCTCGTTCGCCCAAACAGTTACACACTTTGGATCACCAAGGTCAGTGCTCACAAATGGGTTACCATCCTGCTGCGGGTTACGAATACCGATCATCACCACGATTACATTGGCGAGGTTAGGGTTACCCTTCACTCGGAGCATCGCCTCCCCATCGCGTTCAATGTATTCCTGGAAGGTTGGATAACCTGCAGGACGTGACAATTTCAAGTTCTGGAACTTCGCAAACTCGATTTCAACGTCGTTTTCGCTCGGCCAGATTTCATCGTCATCACCGGTAAACGCTGGCGTGACCTTCAACGGGATTTCGTATTCATAGTAGTTCTCATTGAAGTCACTACCTAATCGAATGAATGCGGTTACCTCATTATCGTTCAAAGGAGCCCCATCCGGACCTGCCTCTGCGTGCAGGAACATCTTCAGCTTCTTATACAATCGCATGTCGTAACTCACATTGCGATAGGCGGCTCGTGCATCACCATCAATCAGGTTACAGACTTCAAGTGATAGCGACTGCTCGTTCAAACGACGCTGGTTCGCGGTACCGACGTCGATCTCACGAAGAATTCCAGGAGGAATCACGTAAGGAACTGGTTCACGGTTACCGTTTTCTTCAATGTTTACCGCACCAATCGTGAACGTTGTAGGTTCTGGATCGTTCGGCTCAATTTCTTGTGGACCTTCAAGACTTCCGAGGTACTCACGCCACTCACCACGTACGAGCTCAAGACGAGCGAAACGAAGTGTAGCTTCCTCAGACCATCCTTTCATGAACATACGAATGAAGCGGATCGAACGGAAGTCTGTGATACCACCTACGCGGTTGTCGTAGTTGAAGATCGGAATCTTGAACTGGTACCAGCGGATGTTTCGTGATTCGCCATTCGCTGTTTCAACTGTCGTCTCAAAAGAGTCTGTGATGTAGTTACTTCCAATATTCTCCTCCCCTAGGTCTTGCGGACGAAGTGATACGCGATACTGGTAGTAGCTCTCAATCGTACTTAGGGTGATATCCTGGTTGATATCCTCGGTGTTCGGAATCGTTGTCGCTGCAATCGGGTAACCGTTTGGTGTTCCCGTATCAGAGTTTCCATCGTAACCGTTGAAGTTCTTGTAACGACGAATGATTGTCCATTCGTTACTCTGTGCCTCAGGAGAACGGAAGTACTCGAAGTCATCGGCAGAAGGGTCAGCCTGGTATTCCGCGAAAGCGTCAGGATCAAGGAAACCTTGTACCTCAGCCAACCATGAGTCAAAGAAGGTCTGCTCATCTGCACTGTTCAATCCATCAAGACCGATATCCTGCTGATCGTAGTTACCCGTTGAGTTATCAAAGGCGTTAACAACGTTGAAGGTAGCCGGGTCTGGGTAGATACCCCAAATAGACTCAAGCACCGGAAGATCTTGGTTCGCCGAAGGCAATCCATTCTCGTAAGAGAGCTGTGAATCATTCAGAACGTCCTCAGAAACGTTACCAAGGTTGAAGTAGAGTTCCCCTCCGTTCGTATTCTCAGAATCAGCGTGGAATGGATCCATCAACCAGAACTGAATGAATTGAACGTTTGAGGTCTCAAAGTCAGTTGTCACCAAGGCACGCTGAATACCACCCCAACGTGTTTCAGGGGCTACAAGTGTACCGTCAGTGTTCAGACCTGCTGAAACTCCAGGAGCACCATTTGGCAATTCGTAGTTGTACTGACCACGCTCATCTGGATAGAAGGTAAGGTCAAGCGTTGGAATCAACGGTGGTGTACCTGCAGGAAGTTCTCGGTTCGGGAATACCTCACCTTCCAAGACTTCACGCATGCGGTGGTCACTCTTAATATCGTTTGATACCTGTCCGTCTTGCAATCCGTTACCACGGAAGAACTGCGGATCAATCGTGTACCAAGAAAGTTTCGCGCGGTTGTAGTTGTAGATCAATGAGTCTTCCACGTTTCCTTCAGGGAATAAATCCGACTGAAGTTTTGGTGTAGAAGCCATGAACCACTGGTTGATTGATCGAATGTCAATCACCGACTGTGACCCCTCGAAGTCATCAATGTATGCGTTACCGTCGTCACCGATGGCTCTCGAATATCCTGGAATCAAGTAGGCTGCCTCCCCGGAAACATCAATCGAAGATTTTGCCTTCGTATCGATCAACGGAATTCGGTCAACCAAACGCGTCAAGAATTCACTCTCTGTCTGGTACTGAACATCAGCTCCAAGGATCGTGTTGTTCACCGGTTCGTCACCCACGTTCACTTTCTGTGTCAGCGGACGTTCCCGAAGGTTCATTACCGTGGCTCCAATATTCAGGTTGTCGTCGACTTCATAGTCAAAGCGGCTACCTATCAAGGTTCGCATTTGAATATTGAAGAGCGAGTTACTTTCAAGCGAGATATTGATTGGAGTACCTGACTCCAAAAGACCTTCATTCAGGATACGTACACGACCGAGGTTATAGTCAACCGTGTAATCCTGGTTCTCAACGAGCACTACCCCACCAGCAGTAACCGATACCGACCCTTGTGGAACGTTCAAGGCATTCAAGCTAATTTCAGAGCTCGACTGCGACTGGAACTGACCGCGAACGCGGAAACGGTTCAATGAAGGAATCTGCTGTGCGGCTGTTTTCGTAGAATCATAGAGTGGCTGATACACAATGGTATTCACCAACGACTCCTCGAGGTCAGGGTCATCTACTTGGTCGCGTATGACGCCTTCAAGGTGCTCACCGAATGGCTCGACGACAGGGAAGAATATTCGACCGGTTTGCGATTCTATGGTACCCCCTTGGGTGGCGGCATTGTCTACAAAATCGAAGAAACCGTCTTTGTTCGGTATGTTATTGATGTCCAACCTATCGAGGTTGAGTAGCTGCAAGAGCAATTGTCCTTCCAGCGGATCGCGTGGGATGTAGTTTAGGTCAACTCCCGTTGAAGGGTCATTGTACCATACATCCAGACGGAAGTTGTCGCGGTTGATTCCGAACGCTCCCATGCTGTAGACGTTCTTCATCATCAAGTCCCACATCGGAGCTGGGTCACCGTTATCCAGTTTCACTTGTGTCACTGAAGACTTCAACATCTTCAAGATCAAAGCGCTAGGAGCAGTGTATCCATCCTGCGAAAGGGTACCTACTTGGTAGGTCTCACCGTTCAAGGTGTACTCGTATGATACCGCAAGTACCTCAGCATTATTCAATGCTTGACGAAGCGAGATGAAACCAAGACGACTGTTGTAGGTGTACTCAGACGTACTCAACATTCGCGCGTTACCCACACGTTCGTAGTGTACCCCTTGCTGGTAGCCCATGTTCATTTCCGCGATAGCGGCATTCGCACCAGTATAACCCATCACTTCCTCGTTCTCAGTCATATCGAGGAAGACGTCGTTATTCAAGTTGTTTGGATTCTGATCTAGGGTAATCGCCAATTCAGGACGATCTGAGAGGTCACCAACAGGTAGGTTGGTTGAAACGTAGTTCGGGTGCTCTCCAAGATCAGAGAATGCGATCACGTTACGCACGTTTTGCGTATTCGCTTGCATGTTCACTACCCATACCTCAATACGTGTAATGTTCACTCCTGAGTTCACTACCGGTAGACTGGCACATGCATCGTCGTATTGGTCGCGGAACCATTGAGAAAGGAAGTAGTGTTTGTTTGCTTCGTAGTTGTCAGCGCGGATATCGAAGAGCTGTGTTTGAGCACCACCTTCCACAGTGATCTCTTTACGCTCACCCTGCTGCTGTGAGAATACGGTTGTATTGCGGAGACGTCCCCACTGCGTTTCAAGCTTCACACCGAAAAGACTCTGGCTACCTGAGATCAGTGTTCCAGAGAGCGGCATACTTACGTTACCTGCTTCAATCTTCTTGATGATCTCATCTTCATCACCCGTGTACTCGAGTTTCATTTGATTCTCGAAATCGAAGGTCGCCTCCGTATTGTACTGGGTAGTCAACTGCATCTTCGTACCGATGTTTCCGACTACGTTCAGCTGGATTCGCTGATTGAAATCGAAGGTCGTGATACGACGTTGACGTTCTGGAATTCGCGGGTTATCTGTTTTCGAAGTATTGAAACCAAAGGTCAATTCAGCAGAACCTTGCGGACGAATTTCGATCTCGTTACTACCGAAGATGTTTTTGAATCCTTCCCCTCCTACTTTCAGCACAGGTGCCCAAGCACGGTTTGCTTCATCTTCTTCTTCTTGGCGTTCAGCCCAGTAGTCAGAAACGTTCTGTTGGATATCGTATTCGAGGTATTCGTCGAGGGTGTAGCTCGTTGGAGAGCGGAAAACAATAGAATCACCAATCGTTTGAACGACTACATAAGTACCCGTGATTGGATCGTATTCTACGTTGTACTGGAAATTGTCTGGCCAATCTAGAGAGATACCACCGGTATTCTCGGTTGGGTTGAATGGATCTTCTCCGTGTGGAAAAGGAAGGTCCAATGTATCCGGTTCAATGACAATAGGCTTGTGCGCTCTTGGATCCGGACGCCAAGACTCCAACATGTCGATAGCGGTACTGCCCCAGAACAATCCGAGGAGGACAATCAACATCACACTTCCAATCAAATATTTAGCCCTCAAACGCATATCATAGTTGCTTGAGAGCCAGCTTGATCAGTTCTTCTACCGAGATAGATGACCCTTCTGTCTTCAAGATCTTATCGAGAGTTTTTTCTGCTTTGGTTCTGTCGAAGCCTAGCGACGACAATGCAGTTAACGCTTCAATTTTAACTGTATTGCCTCCAGGAGCAATTTTTTCAATACCAAGATCACCCGCTGGAAATTTGTCGTGCAAATCTACAATTATTCGTTGGGCAGTTTTAGCCCCAATTCCTTTGATGCCTTTCAAACTATCGACATCCTTGGAAAGGATCACATTAACAAGGTCAGCAGGAGTCAGAGAACTCAAGATCATACGAGCCGTATTGGCTCCAACACCAGACACAGACACCAAACGTCTGAAGGCCTCACGCTCCCCTTCTTCAAGGAAACCGTAAAGTTCATGCGCATCTTCTCTAATCACTTCGTGAACGAGCAGCATGCATGACTCATCGTTAGGTAGGCGTTGTGCCGTATTGAGTGTTATATGTAGTAGGTAACCTACGCCACCACATTCTATGATAGCGTGCGTAGGTGTTTTCTCAGTTAGTCTTCCTCGAAGGTGATGGATCATTCCTATTTATTTTGGGCATCAACCACAGCGATGCGCACCATATTGATGATCTCCCGCACACTCGATCCCATTTGCAATACATGGAATGACTTCTTCATTCCAAGCAACAACGGACCGATCACTTCCTTATCTCCCATCTCTTGCATCAACTTGTAAGCGATGTTTCCTGCCGCAAGGTTAGGGAAAATCAACGTGTTGACCTTTCTACCGCGCAGTGTTGAGAATGGGAAGTTCTCCGCAATCATTTCATTATTCAATGCAAAGTTGGCCTGAATTTCACCATCCACAATCAGATCAGGATGATGTTTCTGTAGGAATGCCGCTGCTTTGCGCATCTTGTTCGAATCTTTGCCATAAGCTGAACCAAAGTTCGAGTAACTCAACATGGCAATCTTTGGCGTCATGCGCATACGACGGACCGTCTTCGCTACAAGCAAGGTGATGTCTACGAGTTCTTCCCAGGTTGGATCTGCATTCACTGTTGTATCAGCGAAGAAGATTGGCCCTGAACCACTATCAATGATGTACATTCCGGCAACTTTCTCCACGCCTTCTTCCATTCCAATGATCTGAAGGGCCGGACGAATCACGTTTCGGTAGTTACGGGTCAAACCAGAAACCAAGGCATCTGCATCTCCTGTCTCCACCATCATGGCACCAAAGTAGTTGCGATCACGCATGGCTTTGCGCGCTTCAGTCAACGTCATTCCCTTGCGTTGGCGTTTCGCGAAAAGCTTCTCTGCGAAAAGTGTCAAGCGCTCAGCTTCTTCCGGATGTCTTGGATCGATGATCTCGTAATCAGTCAACTCGATTGAGTTTTCTTTGATCATGTTTTCAATACGATCACGACTTCCAAGCAATACTGGGAATGCAATGCGTTCATCAGAGGCTTGCTCTGCGGCTTTCAAAATCTTGTAGCTATCTCCTTCAGCAAACACAACGCGCTTCGGACGTTTACGTGCGCGTTCAGAAATGCTTCGGATCAACTTATTGTCGCGTCCTAATCGACGGATGAGTTCTTGCTTGTATGCTCCCCAGTCGTCGATTTCGTATTTCGCTACTCCAGAATCTATGGCTGCTTTCGCTACCGCGGAAGCGACTTCGGTAATCAATCGAGGGTCCAGTGGTTTTGGAATGATCAGGTCTCGTCCGAAAGCGATGTTTCGCATATCGTAGGCCTCGTTCACTTCATCTGGCACTGGTTCTTTTGCTAAACGCGCAATGGCTTGCACCGCCGCGAGCTTCATCTCCATGTTGATACACGTAGCACGTACGTCCAATGCTCCACGGAAGATGTATGGGAAACCGAGTACGTTGTTCACCTGGTTAGGGTGATCTGAACGTCCGGTAGCCATGATAACGTCATCACGCGTCGCCATGGCTTCTTCATATCCAATTTCAGGATCAGGGTTAGCCAATGCGAATACAATCGGGTTCGACGTCATCGATTTGATCATATCGCCGTTGACGATTCCTCCTTTACTCAATCCAAGGAAGACATCTGCGTCTTTCAAGGCGTCGCCTAAATCAGTGAAGGCTTGCTCTGTGGCAAAGCGCGACTTGCGCTCATCGAGATTATCGCGAGAAGTATTGATGTGACCTTTAGAGTCGAACATCGCAATGTTCTCAAGCTTTGCACCTAAACGAACGTAGAGGTCAAGACAAGAGATGGCTGCTGCACCTGCACCGCTCACTACGATGCGCACGTCTTCAATATTCTTCTCTGCTAGCTCGAGTGCGTTCAACAAGGCTGCCGCCGAAATGATGGCTGTGCCGTGTTGGTCATCGTGCATGATCGGAATATCGAGTTCTTCAACTAGACGTTTCTCAATTTCGAATGCCTCAGGTGCCTTGATGTCTTCGAGGTTTATCCCTCCGAAAGTTGGAGCGATCGCCTTTACAGTTTCCACAAAGCGATCAACGTCACTAGCATCTACTTCGATATCGAACACATCGATATCAGCGAAGATTTTGAACAGCAATCCTTTTCCTTCCATCACAGGCTTGCTTGCCTCAGGGCCAATATCCCCTAAACCAAGCACGGCTGTTCCGTTACTGATTACTGCTACCAAATTCCCCTTGGTAGTATACTTATATACGTCTTCACGATTTTCCGCGATAGCGAGACAAGGCTCAGCCACACCTGGTGAGTAAGCCAAGGAAAGATCACGCTGTGAACTGTAGGGTTTTGAAGGAATCACCTCCAATTTTCCTTTGCGCCCAGATGAGTGATAATCAAGGGCGTCCTGCTTTCTGATCTTATTCATAGAAGCGGCAAATTTAGCAGGCTTTCGGATAGTATCCTTTCGCCTGCGGCGGAAATTAGGTTTGGAGTTAAAATGCTAAGGTCAACGACGCTTGAAAACCACGGCTCGATCATCGTTTGAAACGGCTATAGTTCGAGACTCTGACGTCTTGCCATTGTTGCGAAGGCTGATCGTTACCATATCTCTTGTATTGAGTGGAAGGTAGAATCCACTCTCGAGGTAATCGCGTACCTCAAAGGTTCCGTTACCCTTATTGATAAGCACGACTCCGTTAGATGAATCATAACGTGTCGTCTCCACTTCAGCGTCGAAATTGTTTCCGGCGATAGCCAGATCCATATCTCCGTCACCATCGAAATCATCGATATAGAAAGAGTTGACTACACTCAACTGCGCCTCATTCGGGAAAGGAACGAAGGTATAATTGGCTCCATCATTCATGAACACCCCACTTCTGAACTCTTGCACTTCTCGGTAGTAAGCCTCATTGATGGCATCGCCTAGCATTTCCTCGATAGAGGCATCAGCAAAACTCTCGAAGTTCTGGAACTGATCAGCGACATATGGCATTTGTTCAGAAGAACACTCTCGCCCCCGAACAGGCACGAAGCGGTCTTTATATGCCTTTGACAGAACGGGATCATTGGTTCCATTGCCATCATGATCACCCCCGTAGATTTTAAGCGGATGTTCTTGATCAACATGAAACTTATTGTTGACCCCTGTATTTCCAACGACGATATCTGTGAATCCATTACCATCAATATCAGCACAAACGGCTTCTTGCCACCAACCATTAAAAGTTGGCTCTGTTGATCCTGAAATTGGAGTGAGGTCTTTAAAGTCGTAGATCATCGGTTGCATCCACTCACCTACAATTACGAGCTGAAGTCCGCTCTTCTGGTAAGCAAAGTCAACATCCTTGATCACGCCTAAATCTTGAAGCATTGGGAAATCGTCTGAACGATCTACCAAGACACCTTCTTGATTCTCCAAAACTAAGAAGCGATCACACTGAGGATACTTTCCTGGTAGAGCAGAACCTGCTACAAACACATCGGGATCACCATCACCATCAAAGTCACCTGTGCATACATCAGCGGCATTGGTTCGTGCTGTCTCCGGAAGCTGTGCTTTCGAGAACCTACCTGTTCCATCATTGATGTAGAGTCGATCCTGATATCCTGAAGCTCCTTCATCGAGATGGTAACCTCCACTGGCGACGTAGAGATCATCAAATCCATCGCCGTTCACATCAAGGGCCATAGCTGCGACGTCCTCAAATCCTTTGTCGGCTGAAATCGTTCTGTCCTCAACCTTCTTGTAAGTACCGTCTGATTGAATTTTGAAAAAGGCACCCGCCTGCCCTTTGGCTCCTCCTATATAGATGTCTCCTCCTCTTCTCCCATCTTCACGTGCCCAGTTCTGATCGCTACCTGCAAAGAATTTGCCAGGCGCTAGTGCGGGTCCGAGTCGAGACTGACGGTGCGGTAGGATCACCTCTCGACGGTAATCGTCAAAATCATCTTCTTTATGGGTGAAGTCTATCCCAGACTGGGCAGTCATATCCGCAAAAATCTGCGGTTCGAAGTCGTATACTTTAGGAGAACGAACGCGTGCATTGGCGTATTCCAAGTTCAAACGCTGGTTTCCTTTCACATTGCGACGCACTTGTGCTTGTCCGTCAGGGTAAATAACCACGAGTGAGTCGAGACTAGCTTCACCTCCAAGCCCTAGCTGAATGATTGGTTCGCAGGAACTCTGGTAACCTTTGACGACCGTTAGCTCATCGTAAAGAATTTTCTCCCCTTGATACCCGAACACTTTGGCGCCATAAGCGAAAGCGTTCCCTTGTGGACCTGTGAAAGCTACTTGAAGCCAATTACCCGAAGCGTTGTTCTTGAATATAAAAGGAGTGTCGTTATTGTTGGCCACAACCAAGTCAAGATCTCCGTCTCCATCAAGGTCTCCGTGAGCAGCTCCGTAACTGAATGATGGCTGATCTAGACCCCATTCTTTCTGCACCTTGTTAAACTCCAGATCACCGAGGTTCTCAAAAACTTGGTTCGAGATTTTGGTGGAAGGCGTCAAGCCAGAAAGCTCGAAGAGATCAATTTGTTGTCCTTGATCCATTCGGTTTTCAAACTCCAAGGCGAAGTCATTATTACGGATGTCGTAGTTGATTCCGTTGGTGATGTATAGGTCTTTGTCTGTATCCAAGTCGAAATCAGCCAATAGTGCAGACCAGCTCCAATCTGTAGAAGACACTCCAGCAATTTGAGCAGCATCTGTGAAATAACCGGCGCCGTGATTGACTTGCAGCACATTGCTCATGTACTGATAGTTGTAGCCTTTATCAACGTAACTCCAGAACACATCGGTGTTCATGGTTGGCATATTCGTTTTTGAACGCACGTGGTCTGGCGACTGCATATCAAGCACGATCAGGTCTGAGAGCCCGTCGTTGTTAATGTCACCAGCATCACACCCCATAGCGGTGAAGGAAGTGTGTTTGATCTTCGAGTTCAATTCATTCTTGAAGGTACCGTCGCGTTGGTTGATGTAGAAATAGTCAGGACGTTCGTAGTCGTTGGCTACATATATATCTACCCAGCCATCGTGGTTCAGATCTGAAGCGACAACGCCAAGGCCAAATGAAAATGCATGAACACCTGTTTCTTTTGACACATCAGTGAATGATTCTCCGTCGTTTCTGTAAAGTCGGTCAGCGCACCAATCCGGAAAACCCGAGTCGTTGTATGCTATTTTCTGTTCTAAGTTGTTCGAAGGCGCATTAAGAAGGAACACATCGAGATCGTTGTCGTGATCATAATCAAGGAAGGCCACCTGTGTAGAATATCCGATGTTGGCCAATCCGTATGATTCCGCTTTATCCGTGAAGCTTCCATCTTGGTTGTTGATCCAAAGACGGTTCTTGCGCATGTCGGGGTCTTCCGAATCCAATTTCCAAGAGCTGCGGCACACATATATATCTAGCCACCCGTCTCCGTTGATATCGGCCATGGCTACTCCATTAGACCACGTACCTTCTTCTTGAATTCCCGCGTTAGCGGAAACATCTTCGAAAGTCATTTCTCCTTTGTTGAGGTAGAGGTGATCTTGTTCTTGGTTTCCGGTGAAGAAAAGATCAGGCTTGCCGTCGTTGTTCACATCACCGATGGCCACACCTCCTCCGTAATAAAGTGCATCCCAGGTCAGATGATTCACTTCTTCAGAATAGTGAACTTCATTCACGAACTGGACACCACTCTCAGCAGGCTTAACCAAGGTAAATTGTGATGAGGTTGCTGGGGTTGGTTGTGCAGCGGGTTGCTCATCTTGTACTGGCTGCTCATCACCACAAGCGACCAGGAATAGTAGGAAAATGGGGAGAAGTGCTTTTCTCATCGCTATTTGTTTCGGATGCAAGTTGAAAAAAAGGGGCGATACACATCGCCCCATATTTCAGATCTCAAGTGAGGATCTATTTCGAAACATTGCCAAAATAGCAATTGATAAACTAACCAGAACAGCCTTCAGAACTAAAAAGTTCAAAACCAATATCATTTAGACTCCCAATGACACGGATAAGTGATTTTTATAGGATTCCAACTTGAAAGTTTCCGTGTTCCTTTTATTCTGCAGGCCTATCGGCCAAAGTCGATTAGTAATAGAATTCAGAGCCCAACGCACCGGTAATCGTTGTCTTACAAGGTTTTACAGGAACCAACAAGATTTGCTATGCAAGGTTAAAAAGAGCAATGATTGAAAGATTGAGACAAGTGTCTTAGGTTCAGATTTCAGGAATCGGAGGAGAAAAAGAGCACTTAAGTTGTTAAAACTCGGGGTTCTGGAATACGATTTTCAAGGCAAATGCGGGTAAGTTCACAATAAAATAACGCTACATTTACCGCTGCGAAATCGATTCAAATAATTTTGGAATTAACTCAATCACTATGAAGAAGACTTTACGTTCACTTATGATGATCTTGGGTGTAGCAGTAGCATTCGGAGCACAAGCACAGCTTCCGGATGGATCTATCGCCCCTGATTTTACTATCGACGATTTGGATGGTAACTCATTCAATCTGTATGAACACCTTGACGCCGGAAAGGCAGTAATCATCGACTTTTACGCTACTTGGTGTGGCCCTTGCTGGAATTATCATATTGACGGTGCATTAGAAGACCTTTACGAGCAGTACGGACCTGAAGGAACTGATGAGCTCGTTGTAATTTCAATTGAAGCTGATGCCAGCACATCAATCGATGATATCTATGGGACAGGCGGCAACACAGTTGGTGACTGGACAGAAGGTGTAGAATTCCGCCAATTTGATTCTGCTGAAACTGGCAACGCGTATAATGTCTCGTACTACCCTACGATTTACACTATTTGTCCTAACCGAGTGGTTACGGAAACAGGTCAGTTGAGCACTCAAGCTCACTACGATTTCGTTTCTCAGGCAGCTTGTCAGCCAGCTACTTTACCGAACGATCCTGCAATCGCTTCCTACGATGGTGAGACTGCAACTTGTGGTGAGCTTGATGTAGTTGTTTCTATCATGAATCTAGGTACTGAGCCATTGACTGCTTGTACTATCGAGGTATTCAACGGTGGAACGTCAATCGCATCTTACGATTGGACTGGTAACCTAGACACATACGCAATCGAAGAAGTAACGGTAGGAACTGTAAACACTGGTGGAGCTGCAGACCTTTCTATCGAAATTACTTCTGCTGATGACAACGGAGACAACAACACTGTAGCGGTTTCTATCTCTGGAGCAACTGAGTCTACTACTCACATGCGTATTACAGTTAACACTGACAACTGGGGTGAAGAAACAGGATGGGAAATCACAGACGGTGACGGAAACGTTGTTGCTTCTGTAGCTGCTGGTTCTTACGCTAGCGAAACTCAGTACGTTGAGAACGTTTACGCTCCATCAACTGGATGTTACTCATTCACTATCACTGACTCTTACGGAGACGGACTACAAGGATCACAGTGGGGTGGTATCGACGGTAGCTGTGTAGTTGAGTCTATGGAGAACGGTGCGGTAACTGCAACTATCTACGATTACAACGGTAACTACGATTTCGAATCAGACCAAGCAGTAGCTAACGTGAACACTGTAGTAAGTGTTGAAGAGAGTGAAGTTTTGACTTCATTGAACGTTTACCCTAACCCATCAAACGGATTGGTAAACATTAACTTCGGAACTGCAAATGCAGCTAACGTAACTGTTGAAGTAGTTAACCTTCTAGGAGCGAAAGTGATGACTTTCGATCTAGGTACTCTACAAGCAGGTGAGCAGCGTATTCAGCGTGACCTTTCAGCTCTAGAAGCTGGAATGTACCTGATCAACATCACTGCTGATAACAATGTATCTACAGTACGTCTTAACCTTACGAAGTAAGATATAGACGGATCAAAAAATTAAGAGATCAGCAGTTTGGTATAACCTTTGTTATCCAACTGTTGGTCTCTTTTTTTAACCAATAAAACGCAACAATGAAAAAACTAATCCTCGCTTTAGCCATCGTATTCTCTGCTGGAATGTTGACAGCGCAAACAATTCCGAACGTACAGCTGAAAGACGCTTCAGGTAAGACAGTAAATACTGCTGACCTCGTAGGTAAAGGAAAGCCTGTGATCATCTCTTTCTGGGCAACTTGGTGTAGCCCTTGTAAGCGTGAGCTAAACAACTACACAGAGTACTACGAAGACTGGCAGGATGAGTTCGGTGTTGAATTGATTGCCGTTTCAGTAGACGATCAGCGCACAGCGAACCGCGTTGCACCCTACATCAATAGCGTTGAATGGCCTTACACCATCCTGCTTGATCCAAACCGTGATTTCGGTCGGGCTATGCAGGTGAACAACGTACCACATACATTCCTTGTAGACGCAGAAGGAAATGTTGTTTGGCAAAACAACAACTACTCTGACGGCGACGAAGAAGAAATGTACGAGCAGCTCAGCAAACTCTAAGCTGCTCCCCCTCCTCGACCTTTAGACCTATTTGATACCAAACCTTGTTGTGAAAACCTTACGATTCCTCATCACAACGTTGATGCTGGCTCCTTTAGCTGTTCTCGGACAGTTCGGAGGCCAGAACAGCGACCCTGGTTCAGTAACCGGAAACGTTTCTCTTATCTGGCAGAGCTACGCGGAAGATTCACTCATTGGTGCGCAAGTACCACCTGAGCAATCTGCCCTCAACGCTTGGGCCAACCTCATCTACACGAAAGGAAACTTCTCTGCTGGAGTGCGCTACGAAGCATACCAAAATGCTCTGTTGGGTTACCCTGGTCGTTTCAAAGGACAAGGAATCGCCTACCGATTTGCGCGTTACCGTACTGACCAGTATGATGTAACCATCGGTAACTTCTATGATCAACTTGGTTCTGGATTAATCTTTCGCTCGTACGAAGAGCGCTATCTAGGGGTTGACAATGCCATGGATGGGCTCCGTGTAGTTTTCCGTCCAATTAATGGTATTCAGCTGAAAGGAATATACGGCCGTCAGCGTCTCGACTTTGACTCACGTCTCATCAATGGTGAAGGTGTAGTTCGAGCAGCCGATGCCGAAGTCAACTTCAACCAGTTTAAAGAAGATTGGGCTAGTAAAAAGCTACAAGTAACCTTGGGTGGTTCATTCGTGAGCCGTTTCCAAACTGGTAGCCAGATTGAAAAAGACACCTTGGTACTTGAAGTTCCAGAAAACGTGGCTGCGTATGCTGGTCGCGCGAATATCTACTACGGTAACTGGAACCTCTACGCAGAATATGTTCGCAAGATTAATGATCCGAACGCAGACAACGACTACATCTACCGCGAAGGGGAAGGAATCTTCGCTAACCTTTCATATAGCAAGCCTGGATTTGGGTTCAACCTCAATGGAAAGATGGTAGATAACATGAGCTTCCGCTCTGATCGCGATCTTCTCCTTTTCGATGCACCCATCAACTTCATCCCAGCGATTACGAAGGTGCATACATACAACCTCGCAGCAACACTCTACCCATACGCTACAGTAATTGACGGTGAGACTGGATTTAATGTTGAGGTATTCAAGAAATTCAAGCGCAAAGATTTACCTGAAGGTGCCACCGGTTTCGGAGCATCGATGAAGCGATTCTACAATGCCATTGTAGGTAAATACGGAACAAACGTGACCGTGAACTTTGCAGCAGCAAACAATATTGATACAACTGGGTTCTCTGGGGTAGAGGGAGCAGTGCAAGGGTACCGCCGAAACTCACTGGGCTTCGGTGACGAGAAATTCGTGCGTGACTTGAACGTGGAGATCAGTAGAAAATTCTCGAAGAATTTTAAGGCTAAATACACCTTCTACTACCTCGAGTTCAATACAAACACCACTCCTGTAACCGTAGACTTCAAAGGCATCGTATACGCAAACATGCACGTACTCGAGTTAAACAACCGCCTTGCGAAGCACCACTCACTCAGAACAGAGCTACAAACACTCTTCACTGAGCAGGATAAAGGAGACTGGGGAACCGTACTATTCGAGTATTCCTATTCTCCGCACTGGTTCGTAAGTGTGATGGATCAGTATAACTTTGGGAACGAAGATCCGGATGCACGCGTTCATTATTTGTTCGGTACCATCGGATACATCAACGGACCACACCGCTTAGCCGTAGGATATGGTAAGCGTCGAGAAGGTATCTTCTGTGTGGGAGGTGTGTGTCGTGCAGTACCAGCATCCAACGGATTTGAAATAACATTTACAAGTAGTTTCTAAGTCAATCAGTTATGAAAAAACTTCTAGGAACCCTCGCCATTGCATCGCTGCTGTTCGCTTCATGTGATCAGATTGATGACCCTGTGGTACCGGTAACCACTAATTACCGCGCTGACCTTTACGGAGATGCCCCAATATTTGGTGCAGCGCCAACAACGGGTGTTAACGTATTCATCGAAGACTTCACTGCTCATCAATGTGGTAATTGTCCGGATGCGGCAGTGATCGCAGAAGAGATATATGAAGATCACCCTGACCGTGTTGTCCTCTTGGCTGTTCACGCCGGAAACCTCGCCGTGACTAACCCTGAAGATCCATACAGCACTGATTGGGTGACAGATGAAGGACAATTCTTCTGGGACCAGCTTGATTTCCAAGCAAACCCGATAGGACGTATTAATCGTTCTGGTGGACCAGGAAACTTCTACACTCCTTCCCTATGGGAAGACCAGGTAGCTTCATACTTGAGTAATGATGCTGCCGTGAATCTGCAGATGTCAGCGAATTACGTGGCAGAGAACAATCACCTCAACCTTCACGTGAATGGTCAGTGGGCTTCTGATTACGAGAACCCAACGAACCTGATCATCCTATTCTCTGAAAGTGAATTGTATGATTGGCAGCTGTGGTATGGAAATGATCCTGAATCAGTGCCAGATTACCACTTCAAGCACACTCTTCGTGGATCAGTAACAGGCCCAACAGGACTTTCATTCTCATCTGGTGCAAACAGCGGAGATGAAGATCAGAACGATTACACTTTCGAGTGGAATATGGACTGGATCATGGAGAACTGTGAAGCCATAGCCCTTGTTGTAGACAACGTGACTGGTGAAGTAGTGAACGTGACAGCGGTACATCTGTAATGCGATTGCTCGCCCTCATATGCTGTTTATGTCTTGGAGGTGCACTCCAAGCGCAACAGGTATTTGATGCCGGTATCTACGGAGGCATCATCACTTCTCAGGTAGACGGAGACAACGCCCAAGGATTCAATAAGATTGGTTTTACTGGAGGAGGATTTGTTCGAGCAAATCTCTCTGAGCGTCTTGCCGTCCGAATGGAAATGGGCTACGCTGGTAAGGGAAGCCGTCGTCCATCAGACCCTGACAATGGAGATTTTTCTAGCTGGGGGTATACCTTCCACTATGTAGACGTACCTATTTTGGTCGAGTACACGCTGTTGAACGGTATGATGATCGATGCTGGGCCATACGTTGGCTACCTCATCAGCAGTCAAGGTCTATTTGATCGAGCCGAATACGACATCGTCAACCCTTCGATGGAAAACATTGATGTAGGTATTGCTGGAGGAATTGGCTACGAGCTTGATGGCGGACTTTTCTTTATGTCACGCTACAGCATGAGCGTTATTCCGATTCGAAACTCCCCTGACCCCGGAAATCTCACCACTGTTTGGGACGGTGGAATGGCCAATATAGCCATTCACTTTACCGTCGGATATGCGATTACTGGTGGTTAAAGATCACCCCAGTCTTTGAACGGTGACATCACCGTCTTTTCTACTTCTTCTTGCCACGCTTTCCAATCACCATTGAAGAAAGCATTGACGTCTTCGATCACGAGGTCTACTTCGCGTTTTGCCTTGTCGAGTGCGTTGATGGCATTTTGCCCTGGTGCACGTCCAAAGTCTGCATAGGAGTATGCCGTCCAGATGTGCGACATGATTCGCTCTGTTACACTGTCGTATCCTTCTTCCTCTTCAGGACGCATAAAGCGATGTTCTAGGTCTTTCAATACGCCGTTGAGCGAGTCAGCTTGCGACTTGAGATCGTTCAACAAAGTATCTTCAGCTATCGTGATTTGCTTATTCACAAAGCCAATGATGTCTTGTGCCTCACGGATGCGTGTGAAGGTCTCTTCAGCACGTTCGATTACTGACTGCACGTTCAATTCATGCTCGCGTGCAGCTTCGGCCACCGCAGCATCGTATTCCATGCGCTCGTCTACATCGATTGTTAGGATGGTGCTGTCTTTCATCCCTTTGTATTCAAGTACAAGTTTGTAATCTCCTGGAAGAGCGGTTGGCCCACCTCCTGGTTCTGAATCGTCGTTACGTTTTCTGCGGCTTGGGAAATTCACCCCTTTGGTGTCCATCCACCAGCTGCTGCGTGTCACCCCGCTGTCTGGTGAAAGCTCGAGAGAACGAAGCGTATCTCCATTCATAGCCAATACATAGAGGTTTGCCTTCGTATCCATTTCTTCAGCATCCATGCTGTCAGGAAGTACGTACCAGCTAAGAGCCGCTCCGCTGCGCTTGTTGGAACCAGCCCAGAGGTGGTCTGCACCAAAACGAGCTCCTCGAGGACGTTTCCATGAATGAATTAGGGCTGTGTTTGGCTCAAAGATTTTCAAGGCAGGCAGTTCCGATTCCGCGGTAGCGCGTAACGGACGAATATCATCAAGGATATACACACCGCGACCAAAAGTACCGATGATCAAATCATGTTCACGTGGGTGAATCTTGAGGTCCATCGTGCTCACTGCAGGGTAATCATGCTCCCATTTGTTCCAGTTCGACCCTTTATCAAATGACACATACAGTCCATTTTCCGTACCTAGGAAGAGTAGATTCTCTTCAATTGGATCTTGAACCAGACTCAATGAATGACCTGAAACCATCTCTTCATCAACGATGCGTGTCCATTTGCCGCCGTAATCTGTGGTGTGGTACACATATGGGTTCCAATCGTTTCTTCTGTAGTTATTTGCGACCACGAAAGCCTCAGCCGGGTTGTGAGGGGATGCGATGATCTGAGCAATCCAGCTTCCTTCTGGAAGTCCTTTCAAACGCTCACTTTGTTCTTGCCACACCTTTCCACCGTCACGGGTTACCTGAACATGTCCGTCGTCAGTACCCACCCAAATCACGTCTTTATCGTGAATACTTGGCTCAATACAGAGAATACATGTGAAGTTCTCAGCTCCAGTAGCATCTATGCTCAAACCACCAGAAATTGCTTGCTGTTGCTTCGTGGTGTCATTGGTAGTCAAGTCTGGTGAGATAATCTCCCAGCTTTCACCATGATCAGCTGATCGGTGGAGGTATTGACTGCCGAAGTACACTCCGTTCTCATTGTGCGGGTCAGCAGCGATTGCGGCGTTCCAGTTGAATCGAAGCGTTTCACCCTCCGGATGTCTTGGCTGAATGAAACGCATATCACCCGTTTCAATATTCACCCGAGAGACATAACCTCCCTGAGACATCGAATACGCATAATTCAAATCTGAAGGATCGGGAACTACATCGAATCCGTCGCCGAAGCTGATTTCTTGCCAGTCTTCATTGCGAATACCTCCGCTGTGCCACACATATCCTGGACCTTGCCACGAACCGTTGTCTTGCATTCCCCCATACACATGGTACGGAGTTGCCATGTCGTAATTGATATGGTAGAACTGACCAACAGGCAGATTGGTAATGAACTCCCAATCTTTTCCTCCGTCACGACTAATATTTAATCCCCCGTCATTTCCATTGATCATGTAGTTATGATCATCTGGGTGGATGTAGAACGCGTGGTGATCTGGGTGTACCCCGCTGTAAGGCAGGATAACATTGAAGTTCTTTCCTCCATCAATACTCTTGCTTACCATTGAGTAAAGATTGAAAAGTGTGTTTTCATCACCAGGGTGGGCGTAAATGTCTGCGTAGTAGAACGGACGATTTCCAATGTTCTTCGTTGAAACCAGTTCCCATTCGAAACCTCCATCAGTGCTTTTATATAAACCGTTCTTCTTAGCTTCTACTAGGGCGTACACCACGTTTGGATTCGCTGCAGAAACCGCGAGTCCGATACGACCAAGATCTCCTTTTGGCAATCCGTCTTCTTCTGTACGTTCCGTCCAAGTTTCACCACCATCGAAGCTGACGTAGAGGCCCGAGCCTTCACCCCCTGAATTGAAAGTCCATGGCTTGCGGCCGTGTTCCCACATGGCTGCAAAGAGTTTATTAGGATTTACTGGGTCAACGATCAAATCTGCACAACCCGTTTCGTCATTGACGTAGAGTACTTTGTTCCAAGTCTCACCGCCATCTGTGGTTTTGTAGATACCTCTGTCTTCAGATGGGCCCCATGCTGAACCGGGAGCTGCTACCCACACGGTATTTGGATCGTTTCTGTGAACGATGATTCTATGGATCGTTTTCGTTCCTTCCAATCCCATCAAAGTCCAATGCTTTCCACCGTCAATACTTTTGTAGATCCCTGCTCCTGAAGTGTGGGAGTTTCTAGGATTCCCTTCTCCAGTACCGGCCCAGATCACATCTGGGTTGCTAGGATCAATCTTCAACGCACCAATAGACTGAACGGCTTGATCATCAAAAATGGGCTCCCATGTGATTCCTCCGGATACAGATTTCCAGAGTCCACCAGAGGCTGTTCCAACATAAATGACGTTTGGTTGATCGCGCACAACGTCAATAGATGTGACACGTCCACTCATTGTACCAGGACCTACATGGCGCATGTCCATGTTCTTAAATTGATCCATGTCTACTTGAGCGAATCCAGCAAGGGAAAATAGGAGCAGTCCGACGAGCGTCGGCACGAATTTTGGTAAGCTATTCATGATCGGATTTCTTTCGGTTGATGAGCAAGATACAAAGCAAGTCATCATCTAATTCAGATTGTTGATGAGCGGTCCCTAGGTCATCCGAAACACCCGATGAACTCAAACTTTCGTATCTTTAATGTGTCTGAAAAGGCTAACCTAACCAGTGATGAATACAGTGAGAATCCTCATGGGATGCTTGGCAATGATCCTGAGCATGAACCCATTGAGTGCAAACGCCCAATTTGAAACAGATTGGCTGCGTTCCTTTGCAAGTGGAGAGGGAAATCGGATGGAGCCCATCAGCTCTGTGATCAACAACCAAGGCGATTTGGTGATCGTTGGTCAATTCCGTGGAACCGTAGATGTTGATCCTTCCCCTTCGTACTTCCCCATTACCACCTCTAGTCCAAGTTCTGAACGCCCATTCATCGTGGTGTACGACGCCAATGGCGCATTGATTTGGGCACAAGCTTTTAACGCAGGCAGTAATTCTCGCTACAACGATGTCGCTGTAGATGCGAATGACAATATCTACGTCATTGGCACTTTCGGAAATACTTTCTTCCCTGATCCAAGCGACCCCTCAAATACAATGACGGCATTTGAACCGAATGAGTCAGATGCGATGATCGTTTCATACAATAGCAATGGCGACTATCGATGGGCACAGCTTCTTACTGGGCCTGGTGCCGAGAGTGGCTCAAGCCTTGTGATTGATGGCACGCAAGTGATTACCACCGGAGCTTTTAGTCAGACACTTGACCTTGACCCTGGTGCGGGCGAAGATTTGGTTTCCACTCCAGGAGCTTTGGCCGGCGGTCAGCAGATTTGGTTTTCGTCATACACCACCGGAACCGGTTCTTACAATTGGGGAACAAGTGTTGAAGGGACCCTGAACTTCGACTATCCCAACCAACTTGCTTTAGACGATGCGGGTAATTTCTATGTTACTGGAAAATTCAGGGGAACGAAAGACTTTGATCCTGGCGCTGGAAATACCACTACAGTTGCGGTAGGAAACGACGATATCTTCGTAGCCTCTTACCAGAATGATGGGACGTTCCGATGGGTCAATGCCATGGGCTGGACAAGTGCCGATGCGGGTTATGATCTTGATTGGAATGATGGAGAAATTGCGGTCACAGGTACTTTCCGTTCGACTGTTGACTTTGACGCTAGCGCTGGAACGGCGAGCCTTTCTTCTAATGGTTCAGATGATATCTTCCTTGCGCGCTATCTCGACGACGGGAGCTACATCAGCGCTATGAATCTCGGCAACAACAGCAACGATCGTGTACTTAGTCTAGACCTGAACAATGATCATGATGCTGTCATTTCAGGGTACTTTACTGGAAGTGTAGAATTGAATCCTAATGGCAGTTCTGTGCAAGCCTCTACGCAAGCTACGGATGCTTTCACTGCCGTGTATGACGCGAATAATGAATTGCTTTGGTATGATCAGGTAGCCAGCTCCAGTTTTGCCGAAGGAATTAGCGCGGCTTTTAGTGCTGTTGATGAAGTGTATTCCGTTGGGAATGGACAAGATCTGCTAGACCTTGACCCCAATGGAGGAGGACTAGCATTGGACTACAACGCCGTAAGTGGGGCCAATCTTTACGTTACCAAGCATAACGCGATGGGAAGCTTTGACTTTGGCCTCGGAGTGAATCCTCTTAGTGGAGGTTCCAACGCAACGACTGAGCTGGTGTTGTTAAATGATGGTTCAATAGTGAGTGCAGGATATTTTGAAGGACAACTCTTCACAGATGAAGGCAACACTGTTCAATCAAACGGTTCGCAAAGCGCGTTCATCTCTTTGAAGGATGCCACTGGTAGTGAACAAGGATTAGCTACGTTAAGTGGTTCGAATAATTTCCAATTGAGAGGGCTGGATGTCGATAGCGACGACAATATCTACGTCTTCGGTAGTTACTTCGGTGATTTTACGTTCGAGGGCCCTAGTGGACTGGCTACAGAACCCGCTAATATCAACAATCTCGCTGGGCTTATTTTGATGAAGCTTGATAGCGACCTCAACCTCATCTGGAAAGAAACATACCTCAATCAAAATGCTATTCAAAACGCCTATGACATTGAGGTAAAAGACGATTATCTACTCATAGCTGGTGGCTTCCAAGGGAACTTAGAGTTGGATGCCGGAACCACCCTTAGCGACAATGGTAACAGTGATATCTTCTTGGCTAAACTCGACCTCAATGGTGCATTGCTTTGGGCAAACTCTTTTGGTTCTACCTCGAACGACTACGCCGTTGACATTCAAGTCGGAGACGATGATCGCATCTACATGGCGGCTATTAAGCGTTTCAATGTGGTGTTCGATCCAGCTGGGGCTGCACCGGCCATTCCAGGTGGTGGCTCCAATGACATGGTGATTGTAGCCTATGAAGGTGATGGAAGCTACCGCTGGGCTCACTTAGCCGGCGGAAATGGCACAGATGTCACGGAGATGAAGATCAGCTCGAATGGATCCCTCTTCGTACTCGGACAATTCTCTGGCACTCAAACTTTCGAGGGATCAACTGGAACCATCGACTTGAGCTCTGGAAACTCGAACGATGTTTTCCTCCTGAAGTACACGGTGAGCGGTGACTTAAGCTCGGCCACCAACGTAACTACCAGTAGCTTCAACGCTGAGGCAGGACAAATGACACTTCAAAACGATGTAATCAGCGTGAGTGGAATGGTGAATCTCACAGGTTCGCTTGCTTCTTCAGATGGGAATATCGTGTCTTACGATGTTTTAAACGAACGCACTTTCATTGCTCAATACGACACAACAGGTGTACTTAATGCTCACATCATCTTTAGTGGTGATATCGGTCGAAATAAGTCGTTAGCTCTAGCTCAAAATGATGACTCCATGGTAATCGGAGGAGAGTTTGAGCGGACGATGATTATCACAGATGATAATGGCGATGTCACATCCCGATCTTCTCTTGGGGAATACGACGGATACGTGTTGAGATTCGGCGCTAGCCTAGGTGACTGCCCGGGAGACTTCAACGGAGATGGCGAAGTGAACACCACCGATCTACTGACCCTTCTTGGCGATTTCGGTTGTACGGCGAACTGTCAAGCTGATCTAACAGGCGATGATCAAGTGAACGTGGCTGATCTTCTCGGCTTTCTTTCGACGATTGGACTTCCCTGCAATTAGGCCGTTCCTTACCTTTAGGCCGTGATGAAGGCCACAAAGCCGGTTCTCGGAATCATTAGCACCTGGTTCGAACGCGGCGCAACTCACGTCTCTCTTGCGTACATAGCTGCGCTTCAGGAGCGATTCACCATACGCGTGTATGCGCGTGCCGGTGATGAATTCCCGCACAATGACCCCAAATGGGCTCAAGACTTTGTGCATTGGGGCGAATTCTTGCCTGGGGCGCTTCGAACCACCATTGATTGGAACGACTTCAGCGCTTGGATGAAGCGCGAAAATCCCGCTTACCTTCTCTTCAACGAACAACACAGTTGGGATGTCATCCACCGTTTACTGGGCTTAAAAGATCGACCGTTGATCGGTGCATACATCGATTACTACACTGATTCCACCACTCCCTTTTTCGCTCATTATGACTTCCTGCTCTGCAACACCAAACGTCATTACAGCGTCTTCGAACACTTGCCTGGTGCCATGTATGTTCCTTGGGGCGTAGATCTTTCGTTGTACTCTAGCCCTGAACGGGCGGAACGCGGTTTCCGCTTCTTTCACTCCCTAGGCTACAACCCTGATCGCAAGGGAACCGATCTGTGCGTAAAGGCTTTCAAAAGACTTCCGAATGAGGATATTCAACTGATACTTCACGCCCAACGTCCACTTTCTGATTTCCCAGAATTACAGACAGCCGTAGAATCAGACCAACGCATTGTTTGGATCAATAAAGAAGTGCCTCCACCAGGACTCTATCACGAAGGAGATTGGTATGTGTACCCTTCTCGTCTTGACGGCATAGGTCTTTCGTTACCTGAGGCCCTCGCTAGCGGACTTCCAGCTATTGTACCCGACGAAGCCCCAATGAATGAATTCATCAACGAGGGGGAAAACGGATTCCGCGTTAGCGTAGAAAAGCACTGGAAACGAGAAGACCAGTACTACTGGCCAATGAACGAGGTGAACGTTGAAGCCTTGAGTAACGCGATGCAACGCGCGGTTGATGATCGTGAGCAACTGGAAAGCTGGCAACAAAGAACCTTACTACACGCCGATGAGCAGTTGGATTGGAAGAAAAATGCGCAACATCTTGGAACCGCCTTGGAGAAGGTTGAAAAACGCCCAATTGACAAGCAACTCTTTCAAGAATCACTGGCTTTTGAGCACCGTCAGCAACCGAATTTGACCTTCAAGCATAAAATGCACCGATTCCTCATAAAACTCGGGGCCCGTCAGATCAAACGGGCTATCTTCGGGAGGTCTTGAATTTCGAGGAAAAAATAATCTGGATTATCTCGCCTGAGCCTTGGGCAGAACAGCTACTTTCTAAGCACCACTACGCATTAGAATTAGCTCGTCGTGGCAATGATGTCGTCTTCATCGAACCACCTGGAGGATCTGCTGAACCTAGAACAATTGAAGGTATAGAGAATCTTCGCATCATGTCTTGGCACCCGTTTAAAGGACTGCGAAAACTTCCTGCGATTATTGCTAAACAATTACAGCGTAGAGAGCTCATTAAGATTGCCTCGATTACCAAAGGAAAACCCGATATCATTTGGTCATTTGATAACTCGCGATTCTTTGATTTGAATGTAATCAAAGGGGCTACCTCGATTCATCATGTGGTAGATCTCAACCAAGATTTTGAGTGGAAACGCGCCGCAGCTACGGCCGACCTTTGTCTTTGTACCACCCGATTTATTGAAGAACGATTAAAGGAAAAGAACGAGCGCAGTTTCAATATTGGTCACGGATGCAACGCAATTCCAGCTCCCGAATGGACAAATCCACACCCACGGACACGCGTGGTATACAGCGGGAACCTGTTGATTGAATTGTTAGATCGTGAACGGGTATTGAATGCCGTCAAACGATTCCATTACGCCGATTTTCATTTTGCCGGGGTGCACGAGGCAGGAGACTTTATGAAGAAACCGAGTCAAGCAGCACTTAACTTCGTAGAAGAACTGAAGACCCTTCCCAATGTCACCCTTTTGGGCCCGTTACAAGGTCGCGCCTACCACGAGTGTCTGGCTTCTGCAGATGTATTTATGGTGGCCTATCAAACAGATGAATATGAGCAGGTTGCGAACCCGCATAAGATCTGTGAGTTCTTAAGTACTGGACGTGTGATCGTCTCCAATATTCTTGATAGTTATTGGCAATTGGAGCTTTTCGAAATGGCAGATGAAGAAGCCGTCTGGATGACCTTGATGGAACAAGCGCTGAACGATACGGCTTCATTCAACTCACTTGAATTACAGGCAAAGCGTCGCGCATTCTGTGATGACCGCAGCTATAAACAACAAGTTGATTACATTGAAGAACTCCTTCAATGAAACCACTCGTAAGCATCATACTTCCCTTTTTCAACGCCGAAAAGACCTTGGAACAAGCCGTTCAATCGGTTTTAGATCAAGCCTATGACCATTGGGAGTTGTGGTGCATCAATGACGGGAGCTCCGATGGCAGTCTGCAAATTGTTGAGCAGTATTCCGACCCACGTATTCACTTGATCACTCAAACGAATGCTGGCGTAAGTGCCGCTCGAAATCGTGGCCTCCAGTCCATGACCGGTGACTTCTTTTGCTTCTTGGATGCCGATGATCAACTGCTACCCAATAGCTTAGAAGCCCGCCTACCCCTTTTCGATGATCCTGAAGTTGAATTTGTAGACGGAGCTGTGCAATTGTTTAGCGATGACAACGGCAAAGACCTGGCTGTGAACTCTCGCAGCTTTTCAGGCAATCCCTTCGAAGCACTGCTCTCACTCGATGAATCGTGCTTCTTCGGACCTACTTGGATGATTCGAAGACGAGAAGGTAAGACCTATCAATTCAAAGAAGGCTTGACGCATTCTGAAGATTTGTTGTTCTACCTGTCGATTTCATCATCTGGAGAATATCGTTCCATTCCATCTCCTGTGTACCGTTACCGAACCGGGAATGTGAGTGCCATGTCTGATCTGGGAAAACTCGACCGAGGTTATCAAGAAGTGGCCAACGAGCTCGCTTCCTGGAAGCACGTGTCCGATTCGGCGCTAGCCCAATTCAAAAAGAAGACCACCAGCATCATGAGCAAGTCGTATATCAAAGGCGGACAACTGCAGGCTGGTATCAAAAGGTGGTTGCGTAAGCAGGCCTTAACTCAGAATGATGATATTTGAGGTGTGAAGATCGACCTCATCATAGGCACACGTCCTGAAGCTATCAAATTAGCCCCTGTTTACCGTCGGCTGAAGACCTATCCGGGTATGGAGCCTCGCATCGTCTTCACTGGCCAGCATGATGAATTGATGAAAGGGATTCCATCAGCATTTGACATCTCCCCTGATTTCCAACTCGAGGTTATGCGGAAAGGACAATCATTGGCTGCCCTTACAGGTCGATTACTCACTGCACTTGACCAACACAATCAAGACAACAAGCCTGACCTTGTACTCGTGCAAGGAGACACCACCAGTGCCTTTGTGGGCGGGTTGGCCGCCTACTACCACAAGATTCCTGTTGGACACGTAGAGGCTGGCTTGCGCACTGAAGATATTTACGCCCCATTCCCTGAGGAGTTCAATCGCCGCGGGATTGGGCAATTGGCCACTGTACATTTTGCACCAACGCCACGCGCTTTTCAGTTGTTGAAACAGGAAGGACACGAGGAAGTGCATTTAACAGGAAACACCGTGGTTGATGCGATTCAATTCATGCGTGAGAAGATCTTAGACTCTCCGGTTGACCTCCCATTTTCTATTCCTCCTGGACAAAAAATGGCGCTTGTAACAGTGCATCGTCGAGAGAATCATGGAGAAGGACTAAAATCCATCTGCAAGGCCTTACAGACGATCAACGCAACTCATTCGGATCTCCATTTAGTACTTCCCGTCCATTTGAACCCTGAAGTACGCGAGGTCATTCATCAGGAGCTCGGAAATCGCGAACGCATTCACTTAATCGAGGCACTGAGTTACCCAGAAATGGTGGCAGCGCTTGACCAAGCTCACTTGCTGATTACTGACAGCGGCGGACTTCAAGAAGAAGCTCCTGCTTTCGGACTTCCAACGGTGGTTCTTCGTGAGAAGAGTGAACGCATGGAGGCGGTTGAACAGGGCATAGCAACGCTGGTTGGGAATGATGAAGAAAAAATTATCCAAGCGGTTGATCAAGCCTACCGGCGGAACGCTTCCGCTTCTGAGATGGTCAATCCTTTTGGAGATGGCTTAGCCTCTATGCGAATTGCAGACATCATCGCCCATCTATTCATGCCGGCGTGAAGATCTTAGTGATCACATATTGGAGCTTCAAAGAACCACTCATTCACGCGTGGACTTTGCCTTATCTCGATATGATTCGCGATGCTGTAGGCGACGAATGTGAGATTCACCTTTTCACGCTCGAAAAGGAACAAATGCAGCTAAACGCCGAAGAGGAAAAGGCAGCTAGACAAGAGTTGCAAAGCAAAGGCATTACCTGGGTGAAGCGAGATTATCATCACTTTGGTTGGCGTGCCATGCGAGCTTGGCTCGGGAACTTGTGGATGCTTCGTCGTTACGTGAAATCCAACAACATTGAGGTCATTCATGCCTTCGGTAGTCCAGCCTCAACATCAGCACATGTGATTAGCAAGTGGACGCGTGTACCTTACATCGTGGATAGCTACGAGCCCCATGCTGAGTCTATGGTCGAGAATGGTTCTTGGAAAGATGGCTCGCTAGCCTATCGCTTGCTCTCGTACTTTGAAAAACGTCAAACCCGAAACGCTTTTGCCACCTTGGCTACTTCCGAGGGAATGCGCGATTATGCGGCCACCACCTACGACCATGTTCCGCGTCGTTTCTTGAACAAGCCGGCTGTGGTTGACCTTGATCAATTTGGGCCTGACCAGCAAGTTGAAGGCGTCAGCCGTTCCGCCTTAGGCGTAGAAAAAGAAGACATTCTGTGCATTTACGCAGGTAAAGTGGGCGGCATTTATTTGCGTCAGGAAATTTTCGACTTCTTCAAGGTTTGTAGCGAGCGATGGGGTGATCGTTTTCGGGTGATTATGCTGAGTGATCTCAAAGAAGATGAGCTTCGTGATCTATGCGCTAGCGCGGAATTGGACCCTGCCACTATCATACTTCGTTTTGTTCCGCATGCCCATGTAGCCGCCTATTTAGCATTGGCCGATTTTGCCATCAACCCAGTAAAACCCGTGCCTTCAAAGCGCTACTGTACTTCCATTAAAGATGGTGAGTATTGGGCCACTGGCTTACCTGTAGTCATCCCCGCTAATATCTCAGACGACTCTGATCTGATCAAACAAGAAGGCATCGGCGCGGTGATGGAAACATTGGACCGAACGGCTTATGAAGGTGCCGTGACAACGATCGAGGAACTCATTCAACCGGGGAATAGGGAGAAGATTAGACAACGTATTCGAGAAGTGGCCGCCCAATACCGTGGCTTAGACATCGCTCGAAACTCCTATCACCAGATCTACGCTCCGGGTGGTCTGTTGGAGCAGCGTCCAAAGAACTTTGTGGTCTTGATTTACAATAGTTTCCGTGATCCGCTTTTCCAGAACTTGGTGTATGAGTACATGGTGGAACAGTCTCGACGACACTGGAACTATCAATTCGACCTGATCACCTTTGAGCAACGCAAGTACCAATTGCCAAAGGAAGAGCGAAAGACGATTCAAGCTAAGCTCACAGCCTATGGTATTGATTGGTCTCCACTGACTTATCACTCTGGGAGTTTCATGTTTATCAAGAAGGCTATAGATTTCACCAATGCCTTCATTCAAGTGGTTCGCATCAGACTGCGGAAGAAACCGGAAATGACGATTGCCTTTGCGAATAACTCCGCAGCGATATCCTTATTGATGTCGAAAGTCCTGGGGTCAAAGCTGATGGTCTACTCTTATGAACCCCACAGTGAGTTCCTAGCTGAATTCGGAATTTGGAAGCGCTCGGGATGGCGCTACAAGATCTTAAGTCGCCTTGAAGACCGCGTTGGTAAAGACGCCGACTACATTCTGACCGGAACCGAACACATGGTCAAAGAACTCAAAGGAAAAGCCAAAGGATCAGTTCATCGTGCACCCTCCAGTGTAGACCAACAGAAATTCAATTTCGACCAAGAAGCAAGAGACCAACTACGCCAGGAGCACGGCATCACAGAACATAAAGTATTGATCTACGCTGGGAAATTCGGTGGTATCTACTACGACCATGAAATTGCACAGTTCTGTGCTCAATTGAAGGCTTCTGATCCTAATTGGTATTTCGTGTTCTTGAGTCCGAGCAAGAAGGATGAAGTACGATCTATTCTATCTGAGGGTGGTCTTACCGAGCAGGATTATCACCTTTCAGAAACACGTACACCGGAAGAAATGGCTGCTTGGCTCTCTGCCGCCGACATTGGTTTAACCGCCATTCCACCCTACCCAAGTCAACGATTCCGCTCCCCAGTAAAAGTGGGCGAATACCTCATGTGTGGTCTCCCCTACATCACCTGTCGCGGCGTCTCTGAAGACGACCAATGGGCTGAAGAATACGAGGTAGGAGTGGTCATAGACGAAATCAGTTCTGCGTCAGCGAAAGAAGCACAAACACAAATTGACAAGCTCCTCGAAGAACCCAAAGAAAGCTTGCGATTACGCTGTAGAACAACAGGAATCGCCTACCGAGGAAGAGCGCAAGTGGATGAGCTGTTTGAAGTAATCCTCGCAGACGCGTAGGTTGTAATCTATAACCGATAAACGATAATCTATAACACTTAGGGCCTTTTTTTGGACGAGAGACGAGGGTCTAGGGGCCAGAGTCTTTGATTCAGTGATTTTCCGTCAACCGTCAACCGTCAACCGTCCACAGTCCACAGTCCACAGTCTACCAACCATAAAGCCTTCAGTCTAAAACAAAGTATTCTCATTCACCGTCTTCCCTCCTACCATCCACGAGTAGAATCGCATGAAGCCGTTGATGGGTTGAATGGCATCCCAATGTTCCACTAGCCTTCCGTCTTTGATTTTCCAGGTATCGATGATGTTGAAGCCTTTTTGTGGGTTCCCGCGGTCTTTCTTTTTGGTGGTGACGTGCGATTGAATAGTCACATAATCTCCGTCGACGTACATGTGTTTGACATCGTAGGTGTACTCTGGAAATTGCTTTACGAATTTACTGACGTAGTCAACCACTCCCTTCACACCGTTGGGCATGCTTCGGTTGTGTTGGATGTAGCTTCCTTGATCGAAATTCTTTAGCACGTATTCAATGTCGTGATCATTCATCAGGTGCTGAATGAAGTCTCTTACTAGATCGGCATTTGCATGTTCTTCGCTTGTCCAGTTCGGACGTTTCAACTTTTCTAGGTCTACTTTCAATGTTTCCATAATGCTTCGCTTTCGCGGAATTTCTCCGCACATTCATTAACTTGCAAAAAACAAGTAAAGCAAAGATAGAAGCTTTTACTTGCAATTTACAAGTGAATGGCAAAAAAAGGTGAACTGCGATCGGATTGTCCGATCAACTACGCCCTAGAATTTCTGGGTGATAAGTGGACATTACTCATCATCCGCGACCTGGTATTTGATGGGAAACGATTCTATAAGGAGTTCCTTTCTTCCAAAGAAAAGATCGCCACCAACATCCTCTCAGATCGATTAAAACGACTAGAATCCATAGGCATCCTGGTATCAAGCGTCTATGAGAAACAGCGAACTCAGAAGATCTACAAACTCACCCAAAAGGGCATCGACCTCACCCCCATGCTGATTGAAATCATCATCTGGTCAACCAAGTACAAGGAAGGTTTGAATGTGAGTCCGGAGTTTCTGAAGAAGCTGGAGGAGGATAAGGAGAAGACGGTTGCGGGGGTTGTAGAAGCAATCTCTTCTAGGCTTAAGGCTTAGGGCGTATGGCTTAAGGCCAACTAATCATTCATTAATTACTATTCATTATCTATTCTTCACCCCGTCCACCGTCTACCGTCTACCGTCCACTGTCCACTGTCCACTGTCCACTGTCCACTGTCCACCATAAACCAAGAATACTTCAATCCCATTTCCTCCGTTCTGTTGTCATGCGCTTTGCCTTTAAACTCATTTTAGTTTTTTGTCTCGGACTTTGTATGAACCATAGTATGGCTCAAAAGCCACTGGATCTGAAATGGTTAGAGGCCAACTCATTCTATCATCAGCTAGATAGCATTCGATTCTCTACTGAGGAAAAGTGCTTTGATCTTTCCCACTTACATTCACTTTCGGATCAAGAGTTTCAGACGGTTTTCCAGCACACAACAGAAGATATCGAATACATCGAACGAGGGTATGGTAAACGTCCGTCTCACTTGAAGAAATTCGAGGCAATGCCGAGCTATCTTTATGCCTTTCAAGGAATAGACATTCACGGATTCGATCAAAAGACCGCGAAGGTGCTTGTTCTTCAACACGACACCCTTTCCAACGAGCTCCATCTCTCGGAGCTTTTTTACTCTACTGGAGGAGAACTCCAGAATTGGGCCTTCTATGAGCTCGCCATCTTTGCACCAGACAGAAACTTGGAACAATTCAGCACCATCAAAGCAGGTAAAGAACCTCAGACCTATGAAGTCTTTCAATACGAAAACAACGAACTAACAGAATTCAAATGGCTGACAACCAATTGCTGTGATTTTGGGGTGGTTGACTCAGTTTACACAACAAATTAGGCTAAGGGCGTATGGCTTAAGGCGTAGGTAAATCTTGCTCAGTTACACTCAGAACGAAGGAATCACATGAAGTTTAAGAAACGAGTTATTCAGCTTTCCATAATGATTGTTTTTGGTGCTCTCATTGTGCTTTCAATACCAAAAAACACCTACCCACTTGCCCATCTGATTAATAATAGTTCGTTGGAAGTAACCGTAGTCAATACGCTTGATGAAGATGAAGTGATCATCGAGTGCATTCATTACGACCATGTGGCGATCAATGACATAGTGCACGAATCAGGAACTACCTATCGAATCCCTAAAGGTTATGGTGAATTCGATTGGGTTTTCCATTATCAAAACGTCTCGGCGAAAATCCGTCACTTCTCCACAAACAACTGGCACGATCACGATTACTTCGTCAAGTTCTATGAAACTAGTGGTGGAATCTACTGCGATTTTAAAGTCGAAGGTCCTGATCCGATGCCTTTGAAGACATTACAATTGAGGGAATAGGCTTAAGGCCTAGGGCATAAGGCGTAAGGCGTAAGGCGTAAAGCGTAAAGCGTAAAGCGAATTTATAATTCATTAATTACTATTCATTATTTAAAAATCATTCCGTCCACGGTCCACAGTCCACCAACCATCCTTCACAATCATTAACCGTCTGAATCCAGACCCATTCTCAAAGGTTCGTTACCTTGCATGTACTTGTGCGGCCACAAGTATCGAAACATGTCTAAGTCATTACTCTTCTTGCCAGATATTTCTGGTTTTACCGAATTCGTTCAGAATACGGAAGTCGAACACAGTCATCATGTGATTTCTGAATTGCTCGAGTTGATTATCAACGCGAACATCTTGGATATGAAGGTGGCTGAAGTTGAGGGCGACGCGGTTTTCTTTTACCGTGAAGGTGAGCTTCCTTCTCGTGAGCAGCTCCTCGCACAAGCTGAAGAAATGTTCACGGCGTTCTACTCGCATTTGAAGCTTTTGGAGCAGAATCGAATTTGTCCGTGCAATGCGTGTTCTTCGGCGCCGAAACTTGATCTGAAGATCATTGTTCACGTAGGAGATGTAGAGTTCATCACTATTCAAGGGAACAACAAACCTTTTGGAAAAGAGGTGATTGAGGCCCATCGAATCATGAAGAATTCAGTTGACTCGAAGAATTATCTCTTGATTTCAGAGTCTGGGGCCCAAGCCTTTGAACTCCCTGTTGATCATCCAAGTCAGTTGTTTGATTTCGAACGCTCAGAAGAGGAGGTTGACGGAAGACCGTTCCCGTATTTCTGGGCTCAGCTAGATCGTAACAAGCTTAAACTTCGAGAATTCCCTGCAGCGCGTTTTATGGATCCTCAAGGACCTGCAAATCTGCGTTTGGGAGTAGACCTGAATATTTCGCAGCAAAAGCTCATCCCGTTTGTGACTGATTTCGGAAACCGTCATCTGTGGAATGAGGGGGTTGATTCTTATGAATTCAATCAGCACGAGATCACCCGTTTTGGATCTGAACACGTCTGCATTGTCAATGGGAAACACCTCAACGTAGTATCAGTAACCGCTCCACCAGAATCTGATGAGGTGGTGTACGGTGAATTGAATGAGACCATTCCATTCACTGATGAAGTGCTCGTGTTGTTTAGACTATTCCACGTTAGTGAAAACACGAGTAAGATGATTGTCGACGTTCACTTCTCTTTCAATTCGAAACTGAAGAAGATGATCTTCCTTCCCTTGCTTAAATCAAAGCTGGGCAAGTCATTGAAGCGAAGTATGGAGTTATTAGAGCTTGCATTGAACTCGAATGCCATTGGTCCGAAAGCAAAGAAGCCCGAGGTGATCCCCCAGGCTTCTGCATCGTAATTAAGACTATTCGAACTCTGATTCTTTCATATCGAACTCTTCTTCGAAATCAAATGGGACTTCCCGTTTGAACATCATGGCTTTACCAGTTGCAACACCAGTTAAACGCACGGTTTGCACCTTCTTGGTGAGGATGTTAAGCAAGCCTCCAAGAATACTTGTTGAAGAATTACTATATCGACCCTGAACAGTCACAGTGAATTCTCCTGAAGTCTTCTTAGGAATCACAAGCTCATTCACCAAAGACCCTTTCCCCATATGTTGCCCGCTAATGTATATGTCAAAATCTGACTCGGTTAATGAGAGCTTATACCAATTAGGGTTCTCTATATAGACGGTCACATCGGCTTCAAACTCTTCTGCAGTGAATTTGGTGACAATGATATTTCGAATCTCTTTCACCTCCACATCCTTGTAGCCACAAGAAGTCAAGGTCAGCGTAGTCAGCAAGAGCATAAACATGCTCAACCGACTCATTGGTGCGTTTAGTAGTGCTTTCATAGGTCGATTTTAACGAAGTAAGGGCAAAGGGCGTGCCAGAGCCTTATTTCTTCATCTCCACAAAGTACTTGTAGAACAACGGAATAGTTTCAATTCCCTTGTAATAGTTGAAGAGTCCGTAGTGCTCATTTGGTGAGTGAATCGCATCTGAATCCAATCCAAAGCCGAACAGAACTGTCTTCAAACCAAGGATCTTCTCGAACGAAGCTACAATCGGAATCGAACCACCGCTGCGCACAGGAACTGGCTTCTTTCCATACGTTTCTTCCATGGCTTTCGATGCTGCTTTGTAAGCGATGCTATCAACTGGTGTCACCGCAGCTTCCCCACCGTGGTGCGGAGTCACTTTTACCTTCACACTCTTCGGTGCAATGCGTTCAAAATGCTCTTGGAATAGCTTCGTGATCTTCGTTGAGTCTTGATTCGGAACGAGACGCATGCTGATCTTCGCATATGCTTTCGATGCAATGACTGTTTTGGCTCCTTCACCAGTGTATCCACCCCAAATTCCGTTGACATCAAGGGTTGGACGAATAGACAAACGCTCAGGAACAGAGTATCCTGTTTCGCCTTCTACATCACCGATATCAATGCTCTTCTTGAACCCTTCTTCACTGAATGGCGCTTTTGCCATTTCCGCGCGCTCTTCAGCAGACAACTCATCTACATCATCGTAGAAACCTTCTACTGTGATGTGTTGATGCTCATCTTTCAATGACGCGATCATCTCACACAAGATGTTGATTGGGTTTGGAACTCCTCCTCCGTAGAGTCCAGAGTGGAGGTCACGGTTTGGCCCAGTTACTTCTACTTCCACGTAGCTTAGTCCGCGAAGCCCTGTGGTGATTGACGGAATATCGTTGGCGATGATTCCTGTATCAGAAACCAAGATGACATCTGCGGCAAGTAGTTCTTTATTCTCTTCTAGGAATCCATCAAGATTTTCTGAACCCACTTCCTCTTCTCCTTCAATGATGAACTTCACGTTACATGGCAGTGAATCAGTGTTCATCATCGTTTCGAAAGCCTTCACGTGCATGTAGAATTGACCTTTGTCATCACATGCTCCACGAGCGAAAATGGCTCCGTCAGGGTGGATGTCTGTTTTTTTGATCACCGGTTCAAATGCCGGAGAATCCCATAGATCTAACGGATCTGCTGGCTGAACATCGTAGTGTCCGTATACCAGTACGGTTGGTAAGCTCGCATCGATGATTTTCTCACCGTAGACGATAGGGTAGCCTGGTGTTTCCATCACGATCGCCTTGTCAGCTCCTGCCTTCAACAAGTGATCTTTTGTAGCCTCAGCCATGCGATGAACGTCATCGCTGTAAGCCGGGTCAGCACTGATGCTAGGGATCTTAAGTATATCGATCAGCTCCTCTAAGAAGCGGTCTTTATTGGATGTAATGTAATCCTGAATTGACATGGGTTATAGTTTGGGAACGGCAAGATACGACGAAAGATGACGATAGCCCTTTCACACCAACACCTTGATTTCTTCGCACTTAATAGTTCTCAACCACTAGAAAGGTCGTACTTTTGCGGCCTTATTTACTAGGCTTCATGAGCTCAATTCGAAATATCGCCATCATCGCGCACGTCGACCACGGTAAAACTACCCTCGTTGACAAGATCATTCAGGAATGTAAAGTTCTTGATCAACGTAAGGATACAGGGGAACTTGTTCTTGACAACAACGACCTCGAACGTGAGCGTGGAATCACGATCCTCTCGAAGAACGTTTCTGTGACTTACAAAGGGGTTAAGATCAATATCATTGACACTCCAGGACACAGTGACTTCGGTGGAGAAGTAGAACGTGTTTTGAAAATGGCCGACGGTGTATTGCTGTTGGTTGATGCCTTTGAAGGACCAATGCCACAGACGCGTTTCGTTCTTTCGAAAGCACTTGAATTGAAGTTGAAGCCAATCGTGGTGGTGAACAAGGTTGATAAAGACAATTGTCGTCCTGACGAGGTACACGAAGCCGTGTTTGACCTTATGTTCAATCTAGAAGCGACGGAAGAACAGCTCGACTTTGAAACCCTTTACGGTTCAAGTAAGCAGGGTTGGATGAGCACAGACTGGGAAAAACCAACGACTGATATCACTGCCCTCCTTGATGCTGTTGTAGAACACATTCCACCAGCACCATTCCACGAGGGTCCGCTTCAGATGCAGATCACGAGTCTAGACCACTCTCCATTCACCGGACGTATTGCTATCGGACGTGTGTACCGAGGTACGATTCGCGAAGCTGAGCAGATCATCCTCTGCCAAGCTGAAGGAGTACAGAAGAAAATGAAGGTGAAAGAGCTCTTCGTTTTCGAAGGACTTGGTCGTACGAAGGTGAAGGAAGTAGGTAGCGGTGACCTTTGTGCCGTTGTTGGTCTTGAAGGTTTTGACATTGGTGATACGATCGCTAGTCTGGAACAGCCAGAGCCTTTGCCACGAATCGCGGTAGATGAGCCAACAATGAGCATGTTGTTTACGATTAACAACTCGCCATTCTACGGTCGTGAAGGAAAGTACGTGACATCTCGTCAACTTCGTGAGCGTCTATACCAAGAGACTGAACGAAACCTAGCACTTCGTGTAGAAGACACGCAAAGCGAAGATACCTTCATTGTATACGGACGAGGTATTCTTCACTTGTCGATTCTTGTAGAAACAATGCGTCGTGAAGGCTACGAGCTCCAGCTTGGTAAGCCTCAGGTATTGACTCAGGAGGTTGATGGTCAGAAGCACGAACCCTACGAGACATTGGTGATCGATATTCCAGAAGAGTCTTCAGGAAAAGCGATTGAGCTGGCTACACAGCGTAAGGGTGACTTGATGGTGATGGAACCAAAAGGAGACCTTCAGCATCTGGAGTTCGACATTCCTTCTCGTGGATTGATTGGATTGCGTAGTCATTTGATGACTGCTTCTGCTGGTGAAGCGGTAATCACGCACCGTTTCCGTGAATTCGGACCCTGGAAAGGTGAAATCGGTGATCGTCGTAAAGGAGTGATGGTTTCTATGGAAATGGGTCAAGCATTGGCCTATGCCATCGACCGTCTACAAGACCGAGGACGTTTCTTTATTGATCCGGGTGAAGAAGTATACAAGGGACAAGTTGTGGGTGAAAACACGCGTGACAATGACCTTGAAGTCAACGTGATCAAAGGAAAGAAGCTCACCAACATTCGTTCAGCAGGAGCTGACGATGCGGCGAAGATTCCACCAAAGATTCAATTTTCATTAGAAGAGTACATGGAGTACATCGGAGATGACGAATACCTAGAGATCACTCCGCAGTCTATGCGAATGCGTAAGATCCCGAAGCCAGGGAAATTCTAATTATCGGATTAGAAGTACGTGTCCTTCGAACTCTTCGTTGTTGCCAGTATCTGGCATCTTCACAACGACCTTGTATAGGTATGTTCCAGGACTAACGTAGTATCCTCCAGACTTGTTATTTCCTATCCAGCCTTGATTTGGATCGGTAGTCGAGAAGATTTCATCACCCCAGCGATCAAACACGTAGAATTCATATTCAACGGGTGTGAATGCCATTTCTGGTTTGAACACCTCGTTAATTCCATCCAGGTCAGGTGTGAACGCGTTCGGGATATACACTTCTGGCGCTAAAATGACTTCTACTTCTCTACAGAACTGATCGATACATCCTTGAGGATTCGCCACTTCCAAGCAGATATCGTAGAAACCTGGAAGAGAGAATCCGTCAATTAGTGGGTTCTCTTCTTCAGAAACTGGCTGTTCATCTACGAACCACTGGTGAGTCTCCGCTCCTTCACTCGAGTTGAGCATCTGCAGACGTTCTGCATCATCGTAAACGATGGTTCCTTCCGCGATGTCAAATCCAGCGAGTGGCAATTCATACGCGCAAAGAAGGTCTTCATAGTTCAAGTTGATCAGACAGCCCTCGTTTGAGATTAAGGCAACGTCTACATCAAAACATCCTGGAGTTTCGTAGGTGTGCGCCGTTGCGGCACCAGAACCCACTGTTTCATCTCCGAAGGCCCACGTAATGGTCTGGAAAGCTTCTTCATCTGTCAACGAGAAAGCTGCTACAGAAGGCAGACATGGCGACTCATATTCAAGCGTCAATTCCGGAGTTGGAATAACTGCTACTAGTAGATCAACTTCCGTCGTAATTCCTTCTGGAGTGCATCCATCAGAAAGCAACACGGTATATGTATCCGATACCGACGCGTTGAACTGAAGCTGTGCATCCGCACCTACGTTTCCTGTTGAGCTCGTCCATTGCCAAGTGTAATTACCATCTCCCCCTTCGGCGTTAGCCAAGAAAGAAACCAAATCACCAGGACAAACATCTTCGTTCTCCGGACCGGTCAATACGAGAGGATCGTAAACCGCAATCTCAGTACAAACTTCAGCAGAAGGACATCCATCAGGGTCAACCGCAGACACACAGAACTGATCACCCGCGACTGGTGTCACGTCGATAGCCTGTGCTTCTTCAAGAGTAGACCACGTGAACGTAAGATCATCATCTGGCGAAGTTGCTTCCAAGGTCACCGTGCTTCCTTCACAAATCGTTATCAGTGGATCAACGGAAATGGCTGGTGCTGGCTGCACCGTGAAAAGCTCAGAATCTGATGCTTCACAACCTAAATCAGAAACAATATCGAAGGTATGGAGGCCTTCACAAAGACCGGTAGTCAATCCGTTGGAAGGTTCACCGTCAACAGTGAACGTCCAGTTATCTTCCACCGTCAATTCTACTTGTCCATTACACAATCCTTCACATGCAGGGCCTAAGGTCACCAACGAACTGAAATCAGGATTGGCTTCAAAAGCGACGTCAACTTCGTCAGTACCGACACAACCTGCGAGGGTTACTGATACTTCAACTGTGCCTGTTTCTAAAACCGTAAAGAACTCAGCTCCTACCTCTCCGTTCCAAGCGATTTCATCCCAACCGGCGCCGGCATCGAGAATGACATCTACATCTTCGCAGACCAAAATGTCTTCACCGAGATCGGGCTCAGGAATTGGGTTCACATTGACATCGTAGGTATAGGTATCGTCGTTTGGAGCTTCTACCAGAATCGTCACACTTTCAGGTGGGTTGAAGGTGTAGATATCTGTGGTAGCAAACACCGTAGTGGTGTTGTCATCGTTGACAGTAGACCATGTCGCATCCGGTCCAAACCCAGGATCGAGGATTACCTGTTCTCCAGCACAGATCGTTACCGACTCATCGAATGATTCCGATTCTACGATTTCGATACAATCCATGAAAATATTCTGGGCACAGCTTGGGAAGTATCCAGGACTGAACACCAAGTATTCATAAGCTTGATCCGCTGTAAAAGTCACGGCATACGGCTCCCATTCAGTGTTATCTACTGTTTCTGTACAGAATAACTCCGTAGAACCAGCCATCAATGAAGGGTGACTTGCGATCACATTCAAAGGAGGTTCTTCCATAAAGCCGTATACACAGAGGCCTCCGCAAACAGTGCTGTATCCGCCGCCGGTAGGCATCTTTAATTGAATCGTAAAATCATAGGTCTCTCCGGGAACGAGTGGAGCTGGAAGTTGAGACCCAATGGCTTCAGCGCTACCATTCGCATCTCCGTAGGAGGCAAATCCCATGTAGGCATCACCACATGCTGCTTCACCATCGGTTGGGAAGGCTGATGAAGTAAAATCGCAGGCATAGAAATCTGCAGATTCAACCACAATGAACCATCCATCTACCATGCTAACTTGACCAAGACTTGGCGGACAGCCATCATTGATCTCGAAGTCTCCATTGTAGAAGATCTGAGCTCCTGCAGCGAAGGGCAGGAGGAAGAGTGAGAGTAGTAGTAAGTTCTTCATAGATATAGCCTTCATATCTAAGACAAAGATGCCTGAAGTTTAGTTGCTTACACACTTAAGATCTAGATAAATTTATTCCAGCGAAAGTAGTTTCATACCTCAATACGTGATTGTTATCACTCCCGTCAGTCGTTTTTCAGAGGCTGAAGACAGGCAATTCGAATACAAATCAACGATATAGTAGTAGCTACCTGAGGCCACAGTGTTGCCATCATCTTGCCGTGCATCCCATGAACAAGCAGATTCAACCAGTTGCTCGCCCCATCGATTGAAGATATTCATGTCAATGGTGATGAGCTCATCTTCAGCGCAGAGGTTTAAGGAAAGATCAGGGAGGTAGATCGGACGAATAAAATCATTCACTCCGTCGTAGTTCGGAGTAAAGATATTCGGCATAACCACCTTACTCATATCAAGACTTGGTTCGAAGGTGACGGACACTTCATCGGTAGCGTCACATCCTTGATAGACGTATTGCACCAATACTTCCGCACTTTCACCGATGACGATTTCAGATCCAGAATAGGTGGTATCGTTGACAAACCAAACCGCCGCATCTACATCAATCACCAGGTCCAAGGTCAAGGAGTCTCCAACACAAGCGAGGAGGGCCGTTGGCAAGGCTGTGGGAGGAACCACAACAATACCCACCTCGATTTCATCTTCGACCACAAAACACTCATTGGTGATAGACGCTGTATAGGTACCTGACTCTTGAACTAAGTATCCACTTGAGACCGTCCCGTCATCCCAAACCACTTCCGCGTTAGCGTTAACCAACACCTCATTGCCTTCACAATCTAGAATATCAGGTCCGAGATCAACTACGGGCATCGGAATGATCGTCACCTCCACCTCATCAGTAGAAATACATTCACCATTACTAGCTTCTAAGGTATAGACCCCACTTTCGGTGACGGCAAGCATTTGCCCCCCTGCTTCCCCGTTCCAGACATAAGATTCTGCTGAACCAGACTCCAAGACAATTTCATCGCCTTCGCAGGCTGTGAAGTCATCCCCCAGATCAACTTCCGGGTAATTCACTACTTCAATGAAATAGGTGAAGGTATCTTCTTCAGGGCCTTGAGCTAGAATGTTGATTGACTCCGTAGCGGTGAAGGTGTAATTCTCGCTTTGCTGGATGAAGGTCAAGGTTTGGTCGTCATTGACAATATTCCAATCTGTCTCCGCCCCAAAACCGGGATCAAGTGTTAACTCTTCCCCTTCACAAACCGTCAACTGCTCTTGAAAGGTTTCAGCTTCCACGATGGAAATGCAGTCTAGAAAAATGTTCTGGGCACAACCTGGCGCGTACGCTACAGAAAACACTAAGTAATTATAGGCTTGATCAGCCACAAAATTGATCACCTGCTCTTCCCATTGCTGGTTGTCGACGGTCTCAGTACATACCAATTCTGTAGCTCCGTCAATCAAACTAGGGTGACTGGCGATCAGTCCTTGAGGCGGAGCGTTCACGAATCCATAAACACATAAACCTCCGCAAGGCGTGCTATAGAATCCGCCGGTAGGAATCTTCACTTGGACAGAAAATTCATACTCCAAACCTGCCACCAAAGGGCTCGGAAGTTGCGAACCGATGGCCTCAGCGCTGCCATTCGCATCACCATACGACGCGAAACCCATGTAGGCATCACCGCAAGCAGCTTCGCCATCTGTGGGAAAGAAATCTGTAGTAAATCCACAACTATAGAAGTCGGCTGACTCCACCACGGTGAACCAACCGTCTACCCAAGTCACCTGACCAAGCGTGGTGTTGCAGCCATCATTAATCTCAAAGTCTCCGTTATAGAAGATCTGTGTGTGGCCTTCTGACGAAATAAATATAACCGCCAGGCACAAGGTCCAGATCGAGATAAACTTTGATGAAGGGCGCATGGTTTAGTGAAAGTGTGGTACATCAAGGTAAGGCGCTCATGACGGAATTCACAGAATCCAATTGAAATTAACACTTGGGTAGCACCAACCATTCGCGAATATTATATTTGCCTGCCTGCATGAAGTTGAGTTTTGACAATACCGAAATCGCATTCGCGCACAAAAGCAATGCGGAATTGAAGAAAGCCTACTGGTTGTTCAAGCTAGTGGGTAGTCCTGCCCTTGTGAAATTCGGGAAGGTTTCTGTTGGTTTGGCGCTCAAACTTCGCATTCCTATTGGTTGGGCGATGCGCAACAACATCTTCGCTCAATTCTGCGGTGGGGAGTCAATTGCTGATTGTGCTCAAACCACTCAGGTGCTGGATAAAGGAAACGTCGGTACTATCCTCGATTATAGTGTTGAGGGAAAAGAAAGCAGCGAAGATTTCGAACGTACTACGCAAGAGATTCTTCGCACGGTTGAGACGGCCAACGACAACATTCACATTCCATTCTGTGTCTTCAAGACGACAGGTATTTCTCGCTTTAGCTTGCTTGAAAAAGTTAACGCTAACGCGGAATTGAGTCAGGAAGAACAAGCCGAATTTGAAGGCGTAAAAACGCGCATGGATCGCATTGCGAAACGTGCTTTTGAAACGGGCACTCCCGTCTTCATAGATGCCGAAGAGAGCTGGATTCAAGACGCCATTGACGACATGGCTCATGAGCTGATGGCGAAATACAACAAGGAGCGTGTTATTGTCTACAATACCGTTCAATTGTACCGTCATGATCGCTTAGCCTTCCTTCAAGACGCTATCGCGGAAGCCAAATCAAAAGGCTACCACTACGGAGTAAAACTCGTTCGCGGAGCTTACATGGAAAAAGAGCGTGATCGCGCCGAAGAACGCGGTTACCAAGATCCAATTCAACCCAATAAGGAAGCTTCTGATAAAGACTTCGACGCCGCTGTCAAGCTGTGCATCGATGAAATCGAACATGTTGCCGTAGTTGCAGGGTCGCACAACGAAGCAAGCTCCAAAGCACTTGCTGAACTGATGATTGAACGCAACATCGCCAAAGACGATAAACGCGTTTACTTCGCTCAGCTATTCGGAATGAGCGATCACATCAGCTTCAACCTCAGCCACGCCGGATTCAACGTAGCCAAATACGTACCCTACGGCCCCATCCGTGAAGTCATCCCCTACCTCATCAGACGAGCTGAAGAAAACACTTCGGTAAAAGGGCAAACCGGAAGGGAGTTGTCACTCATCCAACGCGAAATCCAACGCAGGAAAGGGAGACGGTAGACGGTGGACGGTGGACAGTGGACAGTGGACAGTGGACAGTGGACAGTGGACAGTGGACGGAACCAAACTTACGCCTTAAGCCCTAGGCCATAAGCCTTTAAAAAGGCTACTCGCAGATTAGCCCAAACGCCCCTAAAAACACCAACAAGTCAGCTGCGTTCACAATGCCGTTGTTGTCTAAGTCGCCGACACAATCGGAGCATGGGGAATCGCCACATTGGTAGGAGAATTCATCGGCATCATTGCAGCCGTTATTGTTTGTGTCCGGGTCTAGTGGATTATAGATTCCCGTTGAGATTTCGAGCCAATCCGTTAAGCCATCTCCGTCTGAATCTTGTACTAGAGGGAGGGTACCGTAAACATTAACCTCTTCGCCGTCGGTTAGTCCGTCGTTATCTGAATCTTCGAGGCCTGGATCTGTACCGAAGGTATTGATCTCCTGATCATCAAAAAGACCGTCACCATCTGAATCAGAACAAGCATCGCCCGCACCGTCGCTATTCCAATCGGCTTGATCTGCATTTGGTGTATCTACGCAGTTATCCAGTTCATCGATGACACCATCGTTATCAGCATCAGCGAACAAAGTCAAGGCAAAATCAGCTACTACAGGGAAGTGATCACTGGCCGTTGAGGTGTCATCCTCATTCAACCCATACAAGGCCAGTCGGTCTGCTGGCATGACTTCAGTTTGGATGGCGTAAGAACGACTCAAATCCATTACCGCATCGCTGTACATGATGAAATCCAATTTCCCTGGTGGGAAGTTGTCTTCAGCGTCATTGCGCCATGAGTAGTGCATGCGCTTGTCTGATTGAATGCATGGAGCCTCTGTAATCGAAGTACCATCCCAATCAGGAGCGAAGTCGGCCCCGTAAGTTCCTTCTTGAACGATATCTCCGGTCAACAAGGTGTTCAGCTGACTTGCATAGCCGACCAAATTCAAGTCGCCCAGATAGACGATGGGTGTGAACTCAGGAAGATCCACTGAACCTCCCACGGTCATCGCGTCTGAAAGCCATTCGATGTAAGAGTCAACTTGATCCTGTCTTCCATCATTGTTGCCACAGCAAGAGAGATGGGCATTCACCAAGAGTAAATCAGCACCATAAATGGCCGGCAAGTCAATCAATGCCGGAAACTGACGGGATAATGAAGGCCAGGTCTCAATAAACGGCCAAGGTGATGCCGTGATCATGTCTTCATCCTTCACCAAATACCATCCGTCAGGTGTACCTAAGGGCAACCAATCGTCGAGCAACGTCTTCGCTGCAGAAGTAGATACTGAACCTACCTCTTGGAAACCGATAATATCAGGATCTGCCGCTTGCAACTGACGGCGAATGGCGTCTTGACGACTTCCATTCGTGAGTCCATTGGCAAGTACATTGTAAGTCACAAAGCGCAGGTCAGTCGCCTGTACCTTTTCAAATGGTGTCGGGTCAGGAGTAGCGATCGGGTCATCGTTGAAGGTGTACGCAAACACACTCCCGTTATTCGGACAACGATCTCCCCCATTGTTCTCTATGAACAGAATTTTAATCGTCTCGCTGGTGAAGAGCGGATTCACTCCATCTGGAATGACATCTCTCCCGATAGCGAACTCAAATTCATTCCCTGAAACAGTAGGTGCCGGACGAAACTGGAAATCAGTGAAGGTCACTGTAGATTCCGGAATCACATCGTAATAAGCAAAGCGATCTCTGAAGACAATCCCTAACTCAGACCCATACCCCGCTTGAGGATTGAACCCTGTTCCAGCATCATTATCTGCATCAATAAACATCCGCAAATTATGGGGAATCAAGTCCTCAGTCAGGTCAATCTCATCCGCCAACACCACGTGCACGTAGAGGAAGTCAGCATCATTCGTCACCTGAAAACTGAGAATATCGACATCACTCGTCACCTCAGGGGTATCAATCACCCCAGGTAAATCGGCTGTCCAATCAGAAAAGTCTGCGTCAATGGTAATATTCGTCGGCTGAGCCAACACAGACGCAAAGCAGAACATGCCTGCAAGTAGGAGTAAGCTTAGTTTCATGGGTTAGGTTGTAGGACTAATTTACGAAGATTAGGCGTACACCATGAGGCTTATGGCCTAAGGCGTAAGGCCTAAGGGAGAAATCAACTTACGCCCTAGGCCATAGGCCTTAAGCCTGATAAAATTTATTCTTTCACCACCCTAAAACTCTTCACCCCATCAACTACCAACACATAACACCCGGCCGCAGATGGCAGTGTTATTTCTTGTGCTGTCGAATAGTCACTGAAGACCAGTTGACCAGTTTGAGTGTAGATGTCAATTTGATGTGCGCCTTGAGGTAGGCCGTAGAAACGAACGAGGCCGGTGGTTGTTGGATTTGGGCCAATTTCCACGTTGCGCAGGGCATCGGCTTCATCAATATCTGTCGTGCTGTCCTGGATGACTTCTGCGACCAGTACTGGGGTGTTGTCTCGTTCTTCGAACATCTCCCTGAAGCCTTGAATTTCTGGGTCATCCCAAGCGAACATTTCTTCTGTCCATTGCGGTGGGAGGCTTTGGTACCAGGCGCGTGCTTCGATTTGAATTGGACCAACGTAGCCATCAATAGGGACGCGGTATTGTACACGGTCTCCTCCACTTCCTTCGAGGCCTTCTAGGGCGTTGAAGTTTGGATCATTCAGTGCGAATCCAGCTACCGTAGTTGTGTCGTAAGAGATATGGCTCTGCGAGAAACCAACGGGTGTCAAGCGATTGTCTTTCAGAGGGTACTTCGCACGTTCAAGAACGGTAGTCGGCTGATCATTGACATCTGCCTGCACCATTTCGTAGATCATCACATCTTCTTCGTTACGAATGATGTCGTAGTGAGGCTCGTAGCCTTCATCACGGTCAACGATCTCGTAGTTCTCGTCGATAATTCCGTTGTGGAAGAGTACGTTTCCATCTTCGTCTGTCACTTTGAACTCGAGGAATAGGAGACGCGCAGGGTAACCGCTTGGGAATTTATGTCCGACTTCGTTCAACAAGCTCACCTCAATCAATGCTGAATCCTGTTCGTTGCCGATGTGTTCAACATTCATGGTCAAGCTTTGATTCTGGAGCGCATCAAGCGTACGCTCGATCACCATATCAAACTGCTCTGTCGAAGCAGAAACACCAAGTGCTTCTGCATTGTCACGTATTAGCCCGAGCATGAAGCTATTTCCACCGACGAAGTAGTGCTTCTGGAAAGGACGAGGGAACAACCAGTTTGGTGTTGGACTCATCTTCACGTCACCGGCGTCTGGCATGTGGCATCCTTGACATTCGATTTCCTGTTCGTCGTAAATCGAGTTGAGCCATTCGTGGTAAGTCGCCTGCTCAAAGAAAGTATCACCAGTTGCGACGCCATCATAATCAACAGTCTCAACAAACAGGCTGTGACAGCCTGCACAAACTTCGCTTTGTCCCATGTGCTGACCTTCAGCCGGTGAAAAGCCCGTTTGCTGAATCATCGGTCCAGACCAAGGGTTATCGAAGGTTCCGTAAGCTACTTGCAGTTCACTGTAAGGTTGGTTTCCGTTGTGTGAATCACGAAGTCCTTCATCTTCAATTCCGTGGCACGCAATGCATCCTACCCCATCCAAGCCCAGAGAATCTGTCAGCAAGTATTCCATTGAGTAGTGCGTTCCTTGTCCGGTCATGTGGAACTCAGAATGTCCTTGCGGTGCATGGCAATCTGTACACACATTCTCAATCTCTTCCGCGATAGCGGGTGATTCAAGAATCTCATGACGAACCTTCGCACGCCAAAACGGATCATGCGCTGAATTCGCCATCAAGGTCGCCTGCCAATCATTCACTGGAGCTACGTCTTCTCCATCTTCAGTAACCAAGGCTACCCCGTTTGGATCAGTGCCGTGACAGTTGACACAGTTTCCACTACCGGTAAAGAAAGTACCAGAGGTTGTGGTCAAACCAGCCATTTGCATCATCATGTGAGAACCATTGGAATGAAAATTCCCTGGCTCCGTGCGGAATCCCATAAATACGAGGGCCGTGATGGTTATCAACAGCACCGCAAGATTGGTGGGATTAATAAATTTCGACAGAACAGACTTGCGCATATCTTTGCAAAAATAGCTTTTGACGGGAATGAACACCCAGCTTTGAACGTTCAGGGACGGGAAATGTTGGAAGCTTGTCACAAAATGCACCAGATGAAGAAAGGATGGGTACGTATTGCGGTATTACTGATGCTCTCACTAGCGTGGAATACCGACTCGCTCGCACAACGACCAACCGAACTGATCGCTGATCGTCTCGCTTACGTTGACGACGTGATTCAGGTCACCTCTTTCTCGAATGATCCAGAGGAAGATCGCCTATTCATTATGTGCCACAACGGTAAGATTTGGGTCTACGAAGACGGTGTTGTGCTTGACGAGCCATTCTTTGACATCGGTGAAGACGGACTCGATATCGTTGATTTCGGAATTGGTTCTGAAGAAGGGTTATTGAGCATTACCCTAGACCCGAACTACGATGAAAACGGGTTCTTCTACTTGATGTACAACGGTTACCGTCCTGACGGAACAGGAACCAACCTCTACGACGAACACCTCGTTTGTTTCCGTCGTTCAGCTGACGACGAATACAAAGCTGATACAGACTGGTGGTACGAAGTACTCTACATCGAAATGCCACGTCGAGGACATAACGGTGGCGCGGTTTTCTTCGGTCAAGACGGTTACCTCTACTGCTCTATCGGAGACGGAGGATCTACCGGAAGTGGCCAAACAGGTGGCGGCAGCGGTGGCGATGCAGACAACAATGCACAAAGCCTTGACACCATTCTAGGTAAGGTGCTTCGCATCGGAGTTAATGGTGATACCCCGTACACAATCCCCGCGGACAACCCATTCGTTGGCGTAGAAAATGCCCGCGAAGAGATCTGGGCTTACGGCTTGCGTAACCCATGGCGTTGGAGTTTCGATAGCGTAACCGGTGATATGTATATCGGTGATGTGGGAGAAGTAGACTGGGAAGAAGTTTCTTTCGGCGAATCTGGAGTTGGTGGTATCAACTACGGTTGGCGATTACTTGAAGGAAATGCCTGCTACGAGCCAGTGGAGAATTGTGACCCCGACGGAATTACTCAACTTCCAGCCTATGATTACTTCCATGATGGCAACCTCTGCTCAGTCATCGGTGGTTTCGTGTACCGCGGACAAGAAATCCCTTCTCTCTACGGCTACTACATCTACAGCGATGCTTGTGGATTCGCAGACGAGAAATTCTGGTTGCTTTGGAATGACGGCACAGGATGGCAAAACGAACCAGTTGAAGTGATTGTCGATGGTGGCTTCCAGCCTTGGATTGAAACACGCCTTGGTTTCGGACAAGACAACCAAGGAAACTTGTACATCTGTACCCGTTTGGCTGTCTACAAAATTGCGGCAGATCCGAATTACACGGCGCCATCTGACACGAAAGACACGGCCCTTAAGTTCGTGCCTAACCCTGCTTATAACGAAACCATTCTCGACCTTGGTGGGAACTTCGTTCTAGACCGCATGCAGGTTTACAATGCCCAAGGAAAACTCATGAACGAATATGGTGGCAACACCGGCGTTCGTGCCTACCGCATTGACATTTCGGGCTACCCTTCAGGTGTGTACTCAGTACGTGTTACTTGCGAAGGTTCAGACGAGGTAAGAACAGGAAAGTTTGTGGTTGCTGATTGGGTCGACTGATCAACAATCACACTGATTCAACCCCGGGCGTTCAAGGTTCACAATCGTCGATGAAGAATCGGCCATCTCAACGTACACTTTCAAAGGATCAATCGCTGTCTCAACTAGCGTGTACTTCTTAGGAGATTCACGTGGGGAACTTGCGGCAAAATCTACTTCAGCTTCACGCATGATATCACGTAGCATTTTGCTGCTGATGCTGTTGCATTCCATCAAACACTGTACGCGCTCATTTTCGAAGAGAGGGTTTTCCAAGATCAGCACCTTCACACGGTTTTCTGGCATCCAGCCCGTGCAATTGCGTTGACCAAAAAGGAAGAAAGCCATCAGCACACCAATGAAGATGCCGACGAGGTAACGTGATAGACGTTGAGTGAAATTCATGGGGCAAAGGTACTATAGACGTACTACTTCTTAACTACTGAAGTATTTACCCAATTTCCATTGTCTTGTTCAATAGAAAGAACGTAAAGTCCTTCATTGAATTCGGTCAAATCAAATCCAGCAAAAGTAAGCTGGCCATGGCCTACCACTTTACCTTCCGCGTTTACAAGTCGAAAGTTATGTCCGATGAATTCTTGCGGAATATTGAGCCATCCCCCAGTCGGGTTCGGGAAGACTTTGATGTCTGCAGCTGGGAGGGAAGGAACAGAAATGGTACAATCTTGCTGAATGAGGCCGCATTCATCGGTGACTATGAGCCAGGGTTCGTCGTTATAGGGATCATCGGTATTCATATCAGCGAAGCTACCTCCCAATACATATCCCCCTTCTTCTAAAGGCTCAACATCCCTTAGTCTGCTCCGACAATTCGGATCCTCTTCAAAAGATAAATGAGCATAGGTCCGAGTCCATTCTTCTTGGAAAGAACTGTCAAACTTAGTCATGAAACTGAGGCAATAGGAGGACTCAAGAGAAGCATAACCGAATCCTATGACCACAATACCCCCATCGATAGTCCCATGAATATCCATCAATTCCCCAAGAATTAAATCATCTGGGCCTATGACTACAATTTCAGAATACGCTCCTGTTTCAATGTCGAACCTCCTCAAAGTGAACTCCGCATATAATCCCCAACCAAAGTCCTCATCGTGCAGTATCTCGCTCGAGACACAAATCAACTGGTTATCAGCAGCAGAAAACTCAACGAAACATGGACCATCAGTATAAACGCCACCCCAAGAATCCTCCCAAAGGAGGTTGTAGGATTCATCAAGAACGACCACTACATTGTCCGAATTCTCATAGCTAATATCTGGTTCTTGAAGTGGCCTTCTTCCTGTGATTACTAAATACCCATTTGGAAGCACATCAAATTGAGCATCTCTCATCTCGAAATTCTCGATACCATCTACTGGTATTTCATTGACAAGTTCTCCAGAAGTGGTGTATTCATGAACTTCAAACTCGTTCAATATCCAATCCTTGTACCAGCATAAAAGATTTCCATTTTCTAGTAAAACGGACTGACTGTATTCTCCTGTTTCCTGTTGAATCTCCCAAACCAATTCAAAGTCGTCATTCCATGCGTATACACATGCACCAAATCCACTATCGCCAGACCACACCCAAAGATCCTCCCCAACCCGAGTTACACTTTCTCTGCCAAAAGCATAACCAACAGCTAATTCAAGAATTGAAAACTCAAGTTCTTCCCCGGACTCAGGATCAATAAGCATTTGGGAATAAAAGACCTGTGGGTCTTCTGAGCCCAAACCAACCGAGTAAAATTTTATCTCACCATCAACCACCTCAATCTGAGCGCCATCTTCAACAAGAAATTGATGTGGATAGATTTCATTGAAGCCGGATTGGGAAAATCCGCCCCAAGGAAACAGTGTTACTAGTATAGAAATGATCAATGAAGGCTTCACACATGAAATTTAATGAAAACCCTTTTCACAATCATTCCTAAAGGGTCTTGAGAAGGCCATTCGTATCGCGAATGGTGAGTATATTTAAGCAGTTCAACAAACCTCAACACAGCCCATGTTCCTACCCAACACCATCAAACTTTTCCGCTATTACAAATCACTTGGAGACAAGAGCTTTGATCAATTGGATGAAGACCAACTATTTGAGACACCCAACGAGGTGAGTAATAGCTTGGCCATCATGATCAAACACCTCCACGGAAACATGATGTCACGTTGGACGGAGTTCTTGACAGCTGATGGAGAAAAGGAATGGCGTAACCGCGATGGGGAGTTTGAACTCGAAGCTGAATCTCGTGCCGACCTCATGAAGCTATGGGAAGAAGGATGGAATTGCCTCTTCCACGCCATCGAACCGTTGACTGAAGAAGACCTCGAACGCATTATCTATATCCGCAACGAAGGACATACAGTCACTGAGGCCATAATGCGTCAACTTGGGCATTATAGCTACCACGTCGGGCAAATCGTCTACCTCGCTCGTCAGCTGAAAGGGAATGACTGGCATTCCTTGTCTATTCCGAAGGGCGGAAGCCAGAACTACAACAAAGACAAGTTCTCTCAAGACAAGCAACGCTCACACTTCACTGATAAGGTCTGAACCTTTCTGGCGAAAGTCAGTTTTGATAAACCAAGAAAGCGTAGCAAATTCGCACGATGCTCAAGAGCACTAACATAGAATTCCAGTACCCGAATGGTCCGTCGTTCCAGTTTCCGGATGTGAACTGTGAAGCACAAGAACATCTGCTGCTCCTCGGTGAATCAGGAAAAGGAAAAACAACCCTTCTGCACTTGCTCGCAGGAATGCTTCGTCCAACCCGAGGCTCTATCAGCATTGCGGGCAAAGACACTTACGGTCTGACCAGCGCTCAAATGGACGCCTTCCGCGGCGAGCACGTAGGCATCATTTTTCAGACGGCTCATTTTGTTGAGAGCCTTTCGGTAGAAGACAACTTGGTGCTGCCGCACTTCTTAAATAACAAGAAGGTCAACAAGCAGAAGGCCGCGAGTATACTTGATCGATTGAATCTGAAACACAAGCTCAAGCAATTCCCTAAGAATCTGAGTATTGGAGAGCAACAGCGTGTGGCGATTGCCCGGGCGTTGATGAACGACCCATCAGTGGTACTCGCTGATGAACCTACTTCTGCTCTTGACGACAAGAACGCCAGCGAGGTAATTGATCTGTTGGAAGAACAAGCACGTTTGAGCGGTGCGTCTTTGATCATTGTGACCCATGACCAGCGATTGAAAGATCGCTTCCAAAAACGCGTGACCCTATGAATCTGCTGAAGATCGCGTTCCGGAACATATTTTCGAAGCCACTCAACACCATTTTGAGTTTGGTCCTCCTCGGCTTTGGAGTGGGAATCATCTCACTCATGTTGAATGTTGAACAGAACTTGCAAGAGCAGTTTGACCGTGACATCAAAGACATTGACATGGTGCTCGGCGCGAAGGGGTCTCCCCTTCAACTCATCCTTGCCAACGTTTACCATGTGGATGCCCCAACCGGTAATATCTCTCGCAAGGAAGCAGAACGCATTGCCAAGCATCCGTACATCGAAGAAGGCATTCCCTTGGCCTATGGAGATAATTACCGCTCTTACCGAATCGTAGGTACTACACCTCAATTGCATGAGCATTACGGTGTCGCTATCGCGGAAGGGGAATTGTTCTCCGCGACTTATTCTGCCACTATCGGTTCCGCGGTAGCGGAAGCCACGGGATTAAAAATTGGAGACAACTTCTTCAGTGCACACGGCTTAACAGACGAAACAGATGTGCACACCAACCATGCATTCACGGTAGTCGGCATCTTTGAGCCAAGCGGTTCAGTCATAGACAAACTTCTATTAACCCCTATGGAATCGATCTGGGGCGTGCATGAGCATGTAGAAGAAGAAACGGGTGAAAAGCCAGACGAAGAAATCACGGCGATGCTCTTGAAGAAGAAGAACCCCATGGCCATCATGGCGCTTCCAAGAATGCTGGAAGACACCAACATGCAAATTGCACTTCCGTCGATCGAGATTAACCGTCTACAAACGAACTTCGGAATCGGAATGGGGACCATACAAGCCATTGCCTACGTGGTCATCTTCCTTTCTATCTTAAGCATCTTCATCAGCCTATTCAACAGCCTTCGCGAACGTAAGTACGAACTCGCTCTGATGCGCACCATGGGGGCTTCACAAGGCAAGCTCTTCAGCTTGATTATTCTCGAGGGGCTTTCACTCACTTTCATGGGAATGGTCTTCGGATTGTTGCTTTCTCGTGTCGGACTTTGGATTCTCGCGAGCGTTTTGGAAAGCTCTTTCCAGTATGACTTTGGCAATCTTTGGCTGGTGCCTAGCGAATGGCTACTGGTGGTAATGACTATCTTTGTAGGAATTGTGGCATCGTTGTTGCCTGCATTTACTGCAGTGAAGATCGATATCTCAAAGACGTTAGCAGATGGTTAAGTACATGAAATATACAGCAGTGGTAATGGCAATCATAACGGTTGCGGCGTTGAACCTGAGTACAAGTTGTGCCCCGGCTCCTGTGGCGTCTACTGATATAGCTGATGTTGCTCGCTACCGTACCACGCTTCCTTCTGTTGAAGAAACTTTCGCTAGCGCGGAATCGGAAGATGCACTGAAAGAACTCACTTGGAAACAACTCACAGACGTTGATTTCCGCGATGTATATGTAGAAGAGCTCGACGCCTACTACTGGAAGCCAACCTTCGGCGAATCAGTAAAAGCCCTCGAAGGACAAGAAGTCTACATCACCGGATACATTATCCCTGTTGATTACGACGAAGACTTCTACGTAGTTTCTCGCTACCCATTCGCCAACTGCTTTTTCTGCGGTGGCGCTGGTCCTGAATCGGTAGTTGACCTTCGATTCAAAAGCAAAACCCGTAAGTACGAAACCGATGAACGACTCACGTTCAAAGGCACCTTCAAGCTGAACGCAGACGATGTGTATCAGATGAATTACATTCTCGACGGGTGCACGGAATATAGACCGTAGACGGTGGACGGTAGACAGTGGACGGTGGACGGTGGACGGTGGACCGTTGACGGGTAAAGGCACGCTTGCGTGCCCATGACAGCATACTGCATACCGCCTACAGCCTACAACCACGTTTCTTTTCTTAGCTTTACTCCGATGGAAACTACCTGTAAAAACTGTGGTGCGGAGTTACACGGCGAATGGTGCCACGAGTGTGGCCAGCGTGTGATGAAAGGTCGTTGGACCGTGAAGAGTGCTTTTGCCCAGTTATTCAGCGCCATTACCAATGTAGAGCGAGGGTTTCTGTTTACCATCATCCAAATGGCCATTCGCCCTGGAACGGTGATCAAAGACTACATCGAGGGGAAGACAAGGCCATATTTTCCTCCTTTCCGATACGCATTTATTCTGGTGACTATCTCCGCTGTATTGACCGTGTGGTCAGGGGTATTCGATACGCAACAAGAAGCCTTCTCTTATTTCGAACAGGCAGATCAGACAGAGTCTCAAGCAGCCTTTCAGCAACAATTAGGTGAAGGGATTAAACGGTTCTTGAACCTATTGATCATTATCGTTCTACCTTTCTACGCCTTGTCTACATGGCTTTTGCTGCGAAAGAAAGGGTACAACTATGCAGAGCATATGATCGCGAGTATTTACCTCGTAGGTCAGACCTCATTTTATGGAATATTCATGGTGCCTCTCTACATTTTCGCACCAGATATGATGACCCTCAGTATGGGAGTATCATTGATCATCACCGCCATCGTGGTTATGCAAATCGTCAATGGCTGGATGGGAATTCCGCGTGGGGAAGCTTTTGCTTATGGGATGATTTCCGCGATTCTTGGGCAAATTTTGATGTTCATCTTCATTGCCATCGCGTCAATTGTAGTGGTCGTGCTGCTATTTCTTTGCATCAAGGTGTTCGGAATGGAGATCCCAGCGTTCATACCACATCGCTAGTTTTTCATTCATAATCTCCACCACGCGATTGATGTCGCGCTTCCAAGGCAAACTACTCCAAGTTCTTACCCAGTAAGGGAATGGATCGTGCAATTGCACCAATTCATCGCTCTTGATGATTAAGGCTTCAAAACCAGGGTCTGGCCCGCCATTCGACGTGCGCGTTTCGTAGAGTTCACCATCTTCATTGCGTCTCCAAACGATGTCCCCTTCGAACGACGCTGTGTCAGCGCGAAGTAGCGTAATCTCCGCGGTCAAGAACGTGCCACCGTTAAAATGAATCGCGGGGTCTTCTTGTAGCTCCTTATTCACATATTGAATGGAATCCCATTGCTGGGCTATCACGTGCTTGGTATCGCTAGCGCGGAAAAAGTACACTGGACAAAAGGTAAATGACTCCTCAAAAGCGAGAATGAGCTCACTATTCTTCGCATCCAGTTCAGCCTGCATCGACTCAGCGCGTTTCATGAGGCCGCGGTCTTTAGCTGCTTGAATGGCCACTTCATTTTCGGGAAGACGAACCAAAAGGGCACCAGATTTCAGTTGGCGTAGCTGCTGCTTGGCCAACTTCTCATACCAACCTTCTCCACCTGGGTCATGGTACCCTTGGCAGCAAGCTGAAACGACGAAAAAGAAAAAGATCGGGGTGAGGATTAGCTTAGGCATATTCCTAAGTTACGCTTCTCCTGCCGTCTCTTGCGCCTTTTTCTTCGAAGAATCCTGGAATTTTAACGACTCTGAACGTCCTTTTCGGAAGATCTTATTGCTATTGTTCTTTCCCTTGCGCAATTCCTTCTGCTCTTCCTCAGGAAGTGCGTGAACTTCTTTACAATCGGTAGAACAACAGTTATTGAATTCCGCCTTGCACTTCTCACACTGGATGAAAAGCAGGTTGCATGCAACGTTCACACAGTTTGTATGGTCATCACAGGGCTCGCCACATTGGTGGCATAGTGAGATCACATCGTCAGTAATTCGCTCTGCACGACGCTCGTCAAAAACAAAGTTTTTTCCAACGTAACGGTTCTCAAGATCTGCCTCACGAACTTGGCGCGTGTACTCGATGATTCCACCATTTAACTGGTAAACGTTGTCGTAGCCTTGATGCTTAAACCAAGCACTCGCTTTTTCACAACGAATTCCACCCGTACAGTACATCACCACCTTGCGGTCTTTATCTTTTTCAAGCATATCGGTCACCATATCCAACTCTTCGCGGAAGGTATCCACATCAGGGAGAATGGCTCCTTTGAAATGCCCTACTTCAGATTCGTAGTGATTACGCATGTCGACCAAGATCGTATCAGGGTCTGAGGTCAGTTCGTTGAACTCTTCAGCATTGACGTGTTTTCCTCGTTGTGTGACATCGAACGATTCATCATCCAAACCATCCGCAACGATTTTATCGCGCACTTTGATCTTCAGCTTGTAAAACGATTTACCATCGTCGTCAACTGAGATATTCAAACGGATACCATCTAGGAAAGTAACACTGTAGAGGTGCTCACGAAATGCATCTACATTCTCACTTGGGATAGAGATCTGTGCATTAACACCTTCTGACGCTACGTAGGTGCGGCCAAAAACACCTAGTTCCTCCCAATTAACGTAGAGGAAATCGCGGAAAAAATCAGGGTTCTGAATGCGTGCGTACTTGTAAAATGAGATCGTTGTGCGGGGCACAGTGCTCTCTTCCATACGCTTCATCAGTTCCCTTCGATCGACCTTGTTGTAAAGCTTCTTCATCGTACAATTACATGTTATACGTGATACCACTTCAAACCGACTTTCGGAGTGAACGAGCTGCAAAGGTACGGTTTTCAATGCGTTGAGCGAAAATGATCTTTGTCAGTAGCCGGCAATCGCATGTTAAGAGAAGCCAAAGTAAGACTGATTCCTACAAGTGAATACAATAAAAAGCACCATGTTCGCGTCAGTTAATTGACCACGGAAATACGCCCCCCTGCCACACCCATCTGTTAACAACATTTGTGGCACCTACTAGCATCTCTGGAAGAGCAATTAGTATTTTTAGGTCCGCCCAAAAACCTGGAAGATATGTTGGAGTTCTGCAAGAAAATCTTGACGAAGGTGAGTTTTGACCGTCTACTCTTCAAGAAAGAATTGAAAAAAGCGATTTCTCGCTTAAGCAAAGAAGATATCCCTGCATTAAAGAATTGGTGTGTACAGCAATTCGGCACTATCTATGGAGATATCATTCAGGAATCATTCCCACACGCCATCGCTTAATCTCCTAGGAAACGAATATTTCTCGTTAACCCTTCATACCCTGTTCGCTTCACCGCAGACTTGCGGAAAATCTCATTGAACACCTCTTTTGTAATGTCGACCCAATCGGATCGATCCATGTCAAGCATTCCTTCTTTTGGCTCGAAGGCCGGTTCGTTATGTGCTTTCGCAAAGCGATTCCACGGACACACCTCTTGACAGATATCGCAACCGAACATCCAGTCGTCGAATTGCCCTTTCATCTCTTGTGGTATGGCATCTTTGAGCTCAATCGTGAAGTAACTGATACAACGTGAACCGTCTACCGTGTACGGTTGAATAATGGCACCTGTCGGACAAGCATCAATGCATGCGGTGCATTCGCCACAATGGTCTGTTGTGGGGCCATCGGGAGTCAATTCCAAATCAATGATCAACTCAGCGATGAAGAAGTAACTACCCTCCTGTTTTCGAATGACATTGGTGTGCTTTCCCATCCACCCAGCTCCTGAGCGCACGGCCCATGCTTTGTCGAGCACCGGTGCAGAATCTACAAATGCTCTCCCTTCTACTTTACCAATCCGCTCTTCAATGCGCTCAACGAGCGTTTTCATATGGCGTTTGACCACATAATGGTAGTCTTCACCATAAGCATACATCGAAAGCTTCGGAGCGTCTTTTGTTTGCTTCTGAGGATTGTAATAATTATACAAGAGAGTCACCACCGATTTGGAACCTGGGACTAATAATCGAGGATCAAGTCGCTTGTCAAAGTGATTGGCCATGTAACCCATCTTCCCATGTCGATCATCTTTCAACCATTGAGATAATCTTGGGGCTTCTTCTTCCAGGAAATCAGCCTTCGAAATACTGCAATGCAGGAAACCGCATTCGGCAGCAAGACCCTTGATGAGTTTGCTGTTTTCTTCCGCCTTGAGCTCTGCGCTCGTCATGTTAGAATAGGAGCTGGTCTTTACCGCCAGGCACCTTCCCCAGGTGAGCAAATGCCAATTCCGTGGCCTGTCTACCCCGAGGGGTGCGTACCAAGAATCCTTCTTGGATCAAGAATGGCTCATATACTTCTTCAAGTGTACCTGCATCTTCACCTACTGCTGTAGCAATCGTAGTCAATCCCACTGGGCCACCCTTAAACTTCTCGATGATCGTCGTGAGTATGCGGTTGTCCATTTCATCCAGTCCCTTACCATCTACATTAAGGGCGTTAAGGGCCATGTGGGTGATTTCAGAATTGATCGTGCCATCTCCTTTGATCTGAGCAAAGTCACGCACTCGACGCAGCAATGCGTTCGCAATACGAGGCGTACCTCTAGATCTTGAAGCGATTTCATAAGAAGCTTCAGGCTTGATCGGTATATTCAGAATACCTGCGCTTCGTTCTACGATATCTGTGAGCGTTTTAGAGTCGTAATAGGTCAGACGTAGATTGATACCAAAACGTGCCCGTAATGGCGCTGTAAGAAGCCCAGAACGCGTCGTAGCTCCTACCAAAGTGAATGGATTCAAATCGATCTGCACCGTACGCGCATTCGGACCAGTATCAATCACCAAGTCGATACGGTAATCTTCCATTGCTGAGTACAAGTACTCTTCAATCACCGGCGACATCCGGTGGATCTCATCAATGAATAAAACATCGTTCTCTTCGAGGTTGGTGAGAAGTCCGGCCAAATCACCAGGCTTATCAAGAACTGGTCCTGAAGTGGTCTTGATATCCACCCCCATCTCCATGGAGATGATGTTGGCTAATGTAGTCTTACCCAATCCAGGAGGGCCGTGCAATAGCACGTGGTCAAGCGCTTCTTCTCGTTGCTTTGCGGCAGCAACGAAAATCTGGAGGTTATCCAAGGCCTGACGTTGTCCGGTAAAGTCATCGAAGGTTTGGGGTCTCAACACACGCTCAAGCTCTTCTGCAGAGCTATTCGCAGCCTCATCATGGAAATCAAAAGACGACATAGTCAAATGTACGAAAGGATAGCGGAACGAGGATCGCGGATCGCGGATCGCGGGGGTTATTCGATGATGTCTCTGTAGACCTGGCCGAAACGGATTCGGAAGCGGAGTTCCCAGGTGGGAGCGGTGAATTGTTGATCGATGTTTCGATTGTTTTTGAGCATGAAACGGAATCCAACACCGGCACCTACGCCGAAGTATTTGAGGAAGCGATATTCAATGGCCATTCCAGGTTCGTAGAGGATGACTGTGCTGGCGTTTCTTTTCGCTCTCGCGGATGCGTCTCCGTTTCCATCGGTGTCTCCGAGTAGTTCGGAACTTCTACCAAAGCCGAGTTGGAAGGGAATGGTGACTTCCCATTTCCGTTTATGGATGAAAGCGTATTCAAAAAAGGGAGCGATGTAACTGAGACGAAGTTCCCTGATCTCTTCTGCCCCATCATTATCGAAGATGTAGGTATCCCCATGTTTGAGCCAGTGGTAGCCTATGCCCACATTCACGCGATCTCCAAAGGAAACCCCTCCTTTGATGCCATAGGTACGTACAGGCCTTCCAGTGATGAAGGCGTTCTTTGAGCCGAACCTCCCAAAGAGCTTGGGTTCTTGTTCGAAGGCCACGGCCAATGAGTCGGTCAATTCCGGCAACTCATCTTGAGCTACGGCACCGATTCCGCCGTAGGCGAGAAAAAGTAGAGACAAAAAAAGAGTCCGGACCTTCATTGACATTGTCTTAAAGATACGGACTCCTTTAGTGGAATATTATATAGATCAGTGATCCTCTTCCCCTTCTTTCAAAGGAACAGTTTGAGGAACAAAGTCTTCTTCGTAGTTCGGGTTGCTGTAATCGTAAGCCCAACGATGTACTTCAGGAAGTGCTCCTGGCCAGTTTCCGTGGATACGTTCTACAGGTGTCGTCCACTCCAATGTGTTCGACTGCCATGGGTTCTCAGTAGCAGGCTGACCGCGGAAGATGCTGTAGAAGAAGTTGTACAGGAACAAAATCTGAGCAATACCTCCGATGATCGCGAATACAGAGATCAGTGGGTTCAAGTCCATTACAAAGTCGAGGTAGTCAAAGCTGCTGTACTCGTAGTAACGACGAGGAGCACCAGCAAGACCTACGAAGTGCATTGGGAAGAATACCCCGAATCCAGATACAAGTGTGATCCAGAAGTGAGCATATCCAAGCTTCGTACTCATCATGCGACCGAACATTTTCGGGAACCAGTGATAGACACCACCGAGCATTCCGAAGATAGCCGACATACCCATTACAATGTGGAAGTGGGCGACTACGAAATAGGTATCGTGCACGTTAACGTCGAGCGCAGAGTCAGCAAGGATGATTCCTGTTAGACCTCCTGTTACGAACGTTGATACAAGACCTACTGAGAACAACATCGCTGGAGTAAACTTGATGTTACCTTTCCAAAGTGTTGTAATGTAGTTGAACGCTTTCACAGCTGAAGGGATCGCAATCAGTA